>JAAKFR010000004.1 GCA_011064985.1 Chlamydiota bacterium | reverse complement strand
AGCTTTGTGTCTTGTTAGTAAAAAGTTTGCGTATTCATTGTTCTCTTATGGATGAGTAAGAACACCACCTACTTTGTGCCTGAGGATGGGAACTTGGACCTTTAACCGATTTGGGTTACACCCTATCGATATAAGCTCCACTTTTAATTGCACCCATCTACTTGTGTTTGCTTGCGGATATCTTGGAGATTTGTCAAAATAGCCCTTTTGAACAAGGAGAAAGAGATGGCAAAACTCTATTTTCGATACGGCACAGTGGGAAGTGCGAAGACGCTGAACCTTCTTGCAGTCGCCCACAACTACCAGCAGCAAGAGAAGAAAGCCTTACTGATCAAGCCCGAGCTCGATATTCGCTTTGGGAAAAACAACATCAAATCGCGAGCAGGACTCGAAAAGCAGGCCGATCTTCTGGTCAATGCCAAGACGAATCTACTGAGTTGCAACTTCAAAGGGATCGACTGTCTCCTTGTAGATGAAGTACAGTTCCTCCCAAGCCATTTGATCGACCAACTAAGAGAGATTACGCTAAAGGAGAACATTCCTGTGATCTGCTACGGACTCCGCACAGATTTCCGTTCCCACCTCTTTCCAGGATCAAAAAGGTTGATGGAGCTTGCCGACTCGATCGAAGAGATAAAATCAACTTGCCACTTCTGCCACAAAAAGGCCGTGCTCAACCTCAAACACCTCGACGGAAAAGCCGCTCTCGATGGCCCTAGTGTCCAGCTCGGATGTGAAGAGAAATACTTCCCCTCCTGCTTCGCCTGCTACGCCACCCAACTCCGCAAGGCCGGCCTCTCTACAACTGAGCAAATGGCAACGCTTCCACATTAGGCGCCAGAGGAAGCACCTGCTCCCCTAAATGGATCACGTATCCTTTTTCCACTTCTTTCGGAAAGTCTTTTTGGAAAGTAAGGATCCCTTTTGCCATCTGGGGTTTTGGAGTTGAACTCGCCTTTACTTCGATTGGAATCAGTTTCCCTCTCTCCTCAATCAGCAGATCGACCTCCTGACCAGTTGAAGTCCTCCAAAAATAGAGCTCTGGATGTCCCCCTCGACTTGAGAGACGTTTGTAGATTTCTGAAAAAAGGAAGGTCTCCACAATAGGCCCTGCCATCGCTCCTCTATACAAGCTTTCAACCTCTTGCAAACCCAAAAGGTAACAAAGAATCCCTACATCCAAAAAGTAGACTTTGGGTGTCTTAACAAGTCTCTTCCCCCTATTTACGAAATAAGGACGGAGAATCACCACCTGATAACTAGCTTCAAGAACACCGAGCCATGCCTTAATCGTGTTCACCGATAGCCCAATCTCCTTGGCCACCTCTGAGATTCTGAAAAGTTGACCACTTCTGATCGCAACACTCCTTAAAAAGAGTTGAAACTGCGTGAGATCCCCAATCTGCCGCAAACTCCTGATGTCCCGCTCTAAATACGTCTGGAGGTAACTCCCCTGCCAAAGGGCGGAGTCTTTTTCTGGGTGTTCATGCAATTCGGGGTAGCTTCCTCTCAGCATAAGGGGCCAAAAATCTCTAATAGAGAGGGTCGAAGAAATTCTCTTCTCCCTTTCCCAAGGGAAAGATTGCTCCGGTTTTCCATTGATCTCGGGGTAAGAGAGAGGGAGAAGGCGTAACATGGCTGCTCGGCCTGCCAAGCTCTCGGTCACTTGTTGCAGGAGTAAAAGATTTTGGGAGCCTGTTAGCACATATTGACCGTACCGATCCCGATTTTGGTCGATCTTCTCCTTGATGTAGAAGAGAAGCTCTGGCACATACTGGATCTCATCTAAGATCAGGGGAGGTTCATAGAGCTCTAAAAACCCCCGTGGGTCGGCAAGCGCGCTACTCCTCACATCAGGAGGCTCTAACGAGATATACCTATGCGAGCCCGAGAAAAAATGCTTCAGTATCGTCGTTTTCCCCGCCTGTCTCGGCCCCGTCAGAACAACAGCCGGAAACTCCTTTACCGCTTTTTTGAGTATGGACTCAAGCGTACGAGATATATACCTCTTCATATGTTGCAATATCGCATATCAAATGCAATATTGCAAGCTTTTTCAGCCCATTTTTTGTGCAATTTTGCATTTCGAATGCAAATCTGCATGATTTCAGACTATTTAAGAGCGAAGAGTAACTGCCGGCATCTTGACGGGCGAAGGAGCATTTGTCGCATCTCGTGGTAATGCTCCTCAAGCAGCCGACTGTTTTAACGCCCATGTTAAAATGGTCGAGCTTGCCTTACAAAATCTTTTACTTAAATGGCTGATTCGCGTATACTTGCCGGCATGAATTCGACGGTCTTTTTTTTACTCCTCTTTGTGCTAGCAGCTGGCTCTCTTTGGCTTGGACAAAGAGCGGGGAAGAAGTCCAAAACGCAAGAGGAGTTCTTCCTGATGGGGAGAAGCCTTGGCCTCTTTGCCCTTGTGATGACCCTCCTTGCGACCCAGATTGGGGGGGGTGCCCTTCTTGGGGCGGCTGAAGAGGCCTACACCAAGGGGTGGAGTGTCCTCTTCTATCCTCTTGGAATGGTAGTCGGCTTAATTGTCCTTGGGCTTGGGTATGGGGCCAGAATGCGGAAGCTCCAGATTTCAACTGTTCCCGAAATTTTTGAGAAGAGATACCGCTCTGTCTCTTTACGCAAATTCGCCTCCCTTCTCTCCATCGTCTCTCTTTTCTGCATCCTCGTCGGCCAGGCGATCGCTTCGAGAAAATTCTTCCTCTCTCTTGGTTTCGATAGCCCCCTCCTCTTTATTTCCTTCTGGATGGTTCTTGTCCTCTATACGGTGATGGGGGGATTGCGTGCTGTTGTGAGCACAGATATTCTCCAGGTAGCTTTTATCCTTCTCGCTTTGGGAATGGCCTTTGGAGCCAGCCTCTTTGGAACCCCATCTGTAGAAACATCTCCACAACTTCTCACCGAATCGGCCCCTTGGTTCACCTGGCTCTTTATGCCCTTGCTCTTTATGTTGATCGAGCAAGACATGGGGCAGAGGTGTTTTGCTGCCAAAAATCCCCGCATCGTTTCAATTGCCGCCATTTGTGCCGCCGCTATTCTCCTGCTTGTTTCTCTTGCCCCCATCTACTTTGGAGCCTTGGCTGGAAAGCACGGCATCCCGATCCCCGAAGGGGGAAGCGTCCTCATCACCGCGGTCCAAGCCTTCACAAATCCCCTCTTTTCCACGTTTCTGATCTGCGCAATTTTGATGGCAATCCTCTCCACAGCCGACTCGCTCCTCTGCTCGGTAAGCTCCCACATCGCCTGTGACTTTCCGATGAAAAATCCCCCTCGCTTCCTCTCCCAAGGGATCACCCTGTTTGTGGGACTGGCCACATTTGCCCTCTCATTCCTCTTCACAAGTGTTGTCGGAATGCTCATGTTCTCCTATGAACTTGCCGTCTGTGTCCTCTTCGTCCCCGTAACTTTAGGAGTCTATGCCAAGGCCCCCCAAAAACGTTCGGCCCTTCTTGCCATGGGAGCAGGCCTTTTCGCCTTTGTTGCCTTCAAATTCTATACACCACCCCTCCCCAAAGAACTCCTCTCCCTCACACTTGCTGCTGGAGTCTTTGGAATCAACGAGTGGGCATCCAGAAGACTCCCTGCCTATGAACTCCCTCCCGAAAGTTGACGGAGGCTACCTCCTCAAGGTAAAAGTGATCCCCAACGCGCGCCAAACCCAGGTTGTTGGATGGGAGAATGACCACCTAAAGGTGAAAGTCACGGCTCCACCCGAAAAAGGAGAAGCCAACCGTGCCGTCATCGCCCTCGCCCCTCACGGGGCCCCCACGTTCCACTCGCCCCTCGCGGGGCGTAGCTTCACACGGGGCTAACCACCTGCATCGCTGCCGCGATGCTGTTTTGCACAACAACTCTTTTATATTAACAGAAAATTAATACTGAAAAACCCCTTTACTTCATCTTTACCCTTAACTATACTTCTACATTTATTCAGAAACCTTAAAAGGAGACCTCTCTTATGACATTCCAACTCGTATCATGCTGTAACGGCCCCAAGGCTACCCCCGAAGCACGCGCACGAGCTAACACACTCAACTACTCCGAGAAGATGGCCCTCATCACAGATATCGCCATCGCTACCCTTGTTGCCGCCGCAGCGACCCTCGTCCTCCTCCAAAACTTTGGCATCGTCAATCTCGGAGAGCTCTCCGCTATTGGTTCTATTGGCAACCTCGGCGCCTACGGCATGCTCGGCGGAACCCTCACCCTCATCCTCGCCGACCTCATCAAATTCATGGTCCAAACCCGCTCCCACAACCAGCAAATCAAACAAGCCTACCTCACCACCACCGCCAGCCTCACCGCCACCACCACCACCCGCGACGAAACCATCCGACAACTCCAACAACAATCATCAGGTACACAAGGACGCGAAAGCAACCTACTCACTACAGAAATCGCCCTAAAGCAAGAAGCCCTCAAGCAAGTAACTGAACAACTCGAACAAGTAAAAGAAGAACTCTCCAAGATCCAAGACGAAATCAACAACCTCGACCTCCAAAGTGCACAACAAGAAGTCGAAAACATCCAAAAACAAACAGCCGAACTCGAAGAGCAAATCGACGACCTCGACTTCGACGCTAAGAAAAAAGAAGTCGAAGAACTCGAACAACGAAAAATCGAAGTCGAAGAAGAGCTAGAGCAACTCCAAGATCAAAAAACAAAAGCTCAAGAAGACATCGGCAACTTAAAACTCGACGACAAACAACAGCAACTACAAAAACTCAATGAGGAAATCCAGAAACTCGAAGAACAAAAAAACCAAGCTCAAGAAGACATCGGCAACTTAAAACTCGATGAAAAACAACAGCTACTACTAAAACTCAATGAGGATATCCAGAAACTCGAAGAACAAAAAAACAAAGCTCAAGAAGACATTGACAACTTAAAACTCGATGAAAAACAAGAACAATTACTAAAACTCAATGAGGAAATCCAGCAATTCCAAGAGCAAAAAAACCAAGCTCAAGAAGTCATCGGCAACTTAAAAATCGAAAAACAACCGCAACTACAAATACCCAATGAGGAAGCCAAGCAACTCCTAGATCTACTCAAGGATGTGGAAAATCCAGAACTTGAGAAGAAGGAAACAACCCCTTCTACTCCCGAACTTGAGGTATTAAAAGCAGATGCTGATAGCCTTAATCTTCCAGCGGATTATCAGCAAAAGGCAGAAAGGTATCGAACCATTAATTTCACCTTCGGTAACGCTACAGCTATTGGGAAAAAAGTGAAGACTGCAATAGGTACTGATGCTAGCGGTATCAAAGACCTCGCCAAGGAAATTGGAGCCAACTTGGATATCATCATGTCAAACATTGATCCCAAACAGAATGATGAAAGCGTCGACGTAAGCGACACCACAGATGCTGCCGATCGCCTAAAGAAAAATCTAGAAGCCATGGACGAGATCTTTGAAAAAATAGATTCCCACAATACGGAAAATTCTAAGAGCCAAATCAAAACTGATTCTTGGTTCAAATCGCAATAGTCGCTAGTTTGTTAGTTGACTGCGTAAGCCCGGGTGAATCCCGGGCTTTTTTTTGTCGAGAAATCTTGGGATTGCCCTAGCCGTTGGCTATTTCTCAGCTTTCTCTTACCCCATTTAATGACATCGGACACGTTCAGGATGGCTTGCAAAGAGCTTTTGGAGATTTTCGTCCCAGTTGGACGATCGCGAGCGAACATAGTGTTATTTATACAGGGAGCGAGCGATCGTTCAAGCACTCTTTGCAAAAGAGTGCGTAACGTTAGCAAAAAGCAACCAAAAGCCCCCCACAATCCCTCGCCCCCATCACCTAAATGTCCAGAAGAGGGAGAGGTAGATGAGGGAAGGGGTTAGGGCTGAGAAGAAGAGATAGAGGAAAGAGATCGGCCCAGGAAAGGAGCGGCGCAAGATCGCATGCCCAATCGGATTGGGCGCATTCGCAATCACCGTAAGCGCCCCCGCCGACATCGCTCCGGCAACCAACAGATACTTCTTCATCTCATCGAGCCCTGGAACCTCAAGCGTAAGATAGCTCACAACCGCATTATCGACAAAAGCTGAGAGGAGATAACTCACCTCCAAGGCAGCAAAATGGGAGAGACGCTGGAGCAAGGGAGTGATCCACCACCCCTGCAACTCCCCGTGGAGGATGAGACTCGCGAAGAAAAACCCGATCAAAATCGCCGATTGGAGGTGGAGAGCCCCTTGGAAAAAGGTAGTCGCCCGCCAAAAACCGAGAAAGAGGATGAAGATCCCCATAAAAAGAGGGGCATTCTCCCCTGTAACCACAATGAGAGTCAGGAAAATGAGATGAACAAGGGTAATCCAAAACGGAGGTGGCTCCTCTTTTTGGTGGGCAGGAAGTGTGGATGGAAAAGCATGTTTGAACTCTTTGCGGAAGAGGAAGTAGTAGAACCCAGTCGAGATTCCCATCCCTAAAACCACCTTCCACCCAAAGCGAGTGAGCATGAACTTCCAATCCCAACCCCAGGCATCGGCAACAATGAAAAGGGAACGAGAAGAGAACGTCGTCAACATCCCCCCAACAGAGACATTGGCAAAGAGAAGCCCTAAGGTGGCATACTTAAATTTGCTAGAAACTGGATAGGGATAGAACTTGTGGCTGAGTAAGATCGAAGAGAGAGCCATCGCCCCCGGCTCTTTCAGAATCGCTCCTAAAAGAGGACCTACAGTCAAAATCGTCACCCACCACGCCCCAGGACTGTCTTTCCCGATCCTCGCCACCCACTCACAGATCCTCTCAGCAAAGGAGATGATCGGACGGGAACCGACCACGACGAGAACCACCATGATATAAAGAGCATGGCTGTAGTTCCGGTCTTTCAAGTAGCTCGAGGCAGCCTCCCACCCCTCAAAAATGGTAAAAAAAATAAAGAGGGGGATCAACCAAATCCCGAATACGACCTCCACTTCGCTAAGAAGGTAGGCAATCTCAGAGTAAAAATGGTAGTGCTTCCACCAATCTGGCTGGGTCTTTTTTCTTCGGTCAAGACGATCAGAAAGCTTTCTCAATTGCGGAGTTAAGAGAGTATGGAAAATCGCCAACCCAAAGATGATCGAAGAGGTGAGTAAGAATGGGGTCATGGAGGGATCTCCACTTTCGTGAGATGGATCACAATCCAGATAAACACCCCCGTAAGGAGGAGATTGAGGGCAAGACTTAAGCCAGCAACTGTTAAAACACTCCCAGTTACCCCATGCTCCATAGCCAGCAAGAGAATCCCTGCCCCTACTTCACCTCTCGGAAACATGCTGATACTCACCCCTGCCCTCTGCCTAAGACTTGCCTCGTTCTTATAGCAGAACATCGGAAAACATTTCCCTATATTCGAAATCAAGGTGATGGCCAGAACATGAAGCGTTGTAGTCCCCCAGTTGAACCCCTCATAGGGAAGCTTCGGCATCAGAAGACCGACGAGGATCATAAAAACAACCTTAATTGTCCGATCCAAGTTTCGCAAAGGACGCTCCTCGGCCTCGATGTAGGCATGCTCATGCACATGCTCTTTGATCAGCCGCGGATCGTGAGGGTTGTGGAGAAGAGCGCCAAAGACAAAAGCTGGAAGAAGGATCTCCATCTCGACTGCAAAAGCCCCATTGAACCAGCGGATCCCTCCCGCTAAGAGCAGACTGTAGAGAAGAAGCCAGATCCTCCCCGAAGGGAGACGAAGCTGATGGAGATACCGCCACGCCAAAATGAGAAGGGCCGCAATAAAAAAGAGTAAACTCAACAAGATGTATTTTGACCCCCCGAGAAGAAACTGGAGGGGGATGAGTAAGATGATCGTATCGATATCATCGAAAATCGCTAAAATCTGTACCTTCCGAAAGAGCCAGGTCATAGCGAGCCCCGCTGCTGCCAACATCGAGAAGAGAATCCCGGAAGAAGTAGGGGCGGCAAAACGGGCAACTAGGAGATTCTCTTGCCACGTAGTCTCTCGGAAAAAGTAGAGGAAATAGAAAAAACAGAAAAGCCAGGGGAGGGCGGCAGTAAAAGCTGCGACAAAATAGTCTTTAAGATATCCCTTCCAATTCTGCTTGTTGAGATAGAGCTCAAGCCCTACCTCCATCATGATGTAGCTAAGAGCTGCATCAACAAGGAAGGTGAGCCACTCCCGAGACTCCCCAAGAGTCACGATCTGAGAAAGCCCCATCCCTAGAACAAGACAGGCAGTATACAGATAAACCAGCCCCATCCCCTTGTTCTAACTTGAAATCCCTTTTTTAACACCCTCTCTTACCACAGAGGATCCAGAGAGAACAGAGAAAGGAATGGAGGATACAGCTCAAAAAACAGATAAAAATATTTTTTCAATCTCTTATTATTTCTTTGAAAATTAGTGCTTAAAGAATGGATTTCTGTTTTGAGAATATGAAGTGAAAATCTCCTTCTCTGTGCTCTCAGTGTTCTCTGTGGTGAAATTGATTTCTATATAGTAAATAAATTTCGAATGGTTTAGGAAGAGGGTATGAAGATCGATACGAACAAAAGGATCAAGCACCAAGACCTAGAAGCTCCCATTTCCCACTTCGCCACCCCCTTCCCCTACACCTTCACGATTGAGCAGACAGTTGGAGACGTCCTCCACACTCTCCAATCCGAAAAACATGAATTCCCTCCGGAGTACTTCTACATCACCGACAAGGACCAAGTGCTCCAAGGGATTCTCGACATCCGCGACCTCCCCTTCTCTCCTCCAAAAACGTGCCTTGTTGATCTGGTTGAAACGGAGGTCAAAAAAGTCTACGAAGAGGACTCTTTGGAAAATGGCCTCGATCTAATGACCCGTAACAAACTCTTGATCATCCCTGTTGTCAATCGAGAAGAGAAGTTTGTCGGCACCCTTGAGATCATCCCCCATACCGAAAACCCAAAACGGATTGGTAAGAGAAGGTCGAACAAACGCCTAAGAGAGGACCTTTTCCAATTTATCGGATTCTCCATCGAACAAAAAAGACCTCTTTCTCCTTGGCTCAGTTTCCGTTACCGGATGCCTTGGCTCCTTTGCAACTTAATCGGAGGTCTCATCTGTGCTGTTATTTCAGAACTCTACCAAGCAACACTTGTCGCTTTTGTCCTCCTCGCTTTTTTTATCCCCCTTGTCCTCACTTTAAGCGAATCGGTCGCGATCCAGTCGATGACCTTGAGCCTCCGCTTCCTCCATACCCGTAAAATCGATTGGGCTCAGGTAGGCCGCCGTCTTTTTCACGAGGGGAAGTCGAGCCTTTTGCTAGGACTTGTGAGCGCCCTTATAATCGTCCTTTTCTATTTTGCCTGGAGTACCGAAATTCTCCCCCTTGTCGCAATTGGAGTGAGCGTCATTGTCGCGATGATGTGCGCCGCCCTTTTTGGAGGATTCTTTCCAATTATCCTCCATGCCCTTCGTCTCGATCCAAAAGTTGCAGCAGGCCCTGTTGTCCTCATGATGGCCGATGTCTTCACCATCGCGATCTACCTCTCCCTCAGCACCCTCCTCCTGATGTAACATTCATGACTCCTCAGCGGCTTCCTAACCACGAAGGACGCGAAGACTTGGGCTAGGTGGGAGAGGAGGAGGGGGAGAGGTCGGTGAGGGTGACGCGGGCGCAGCCGATGTGTTCGATGACAAGGGCAGCGGCGCGGTTAGCAAGGTGGGCAGCTTCTTCAAGGGGGAGGTTGTTGGCTAGCGCAGCTGTGATCACGGCAAGTACGGTATCTCCTGCTCCTGTGACATCTTTCACCTCGTGTACTTGAGCAGGAAAGTGGGACTCGTTGCACGAGTGATCAAAAAGCGAAATCCCCTCCGAGGAGCGGGTGATCATGAGATACTCAGCTGCGACTTCCCGGAGAATCTCCTGCGCAACATCGTGGAGCGAGGCCTCCATTCCGAGACCTGCCGCAGCGATTGCTTCATGGAGATTAGGCTTGAGGAGAGTAGCACCTCGGTAGCGGGTAAAATCGCGCCCTTTTGGATCGACGATGAGAGGGATCTTCTTCTCTCTTGCAAGACGGATGATCTCACGAAGAAGAGAAGGGGTTAAAAACCCTTTTGCGTAATCGGAAATCGCCACCGCATCGACATCTTTGAGTAGAGAGGGGAGGGCTTTTACGACCTTCTCCTCAAGCTCTTTGCTAAGAGGAGTAAAGGTTTCGTGATCGATCCGGACGATCTGCTGCCCTGAGGCGATCATCCGATTTTTTTGTGGAGTTTGCGTTGCCGGGTCTTGGAAGATCCCTTGGGTTTCAACATTCTCGGCTGCCATCCCTTCGAGAAACTGGTGGCCAGCTTCGTCGTTGCCAACACGCCCCAACGCACGCACTTCCATCCCAAGAGAGAGGAGGTTCAAGACGGCATTTCCGGCACCTCCAGGACGTCTATTTTCACTTGATACGCGTAAAACGGGGACAGGAGCCTCCGGTGAGATCCTCTCGACAGAGCCAAGTGTGTAGACATCGAGCATAAAATCGCCACACACCAAAATCCTTTTTGGTTGAAAGGGCATCTACCAGTGTCTCCCGGTGAGAAGATAAGAACGGACATATTCCACAACGGCATCCTCTAGACTATAAGCTGTTTTGAGAAGGCCTTTCGCCTCCGATTTGCTCATGTCGGCGCATGTGTAGTTTTGGTATTTGCCAAGGAGATCTTCCGGCATGTCGTGGTAGGTGATTGCAATCGGCCGATCAAGAGCTTTGATGACCCCCTTCGCTAGATCGTTCCATGTCTCGGGTCTCCCTGCTCCAACATTGAAGATCCCTCCCTCCTCATTTTGGAGGAACTGGACGGTCATTCTCGCCGCATCTTTCACATAAAGAAAGTCGCGCACCTGCTCTCCATCGGCAAACTTTTCTGGTTCGGACGATTTAAAGAGGGAAATTTTCCCCGTTTCGAGCGCCTCTGGAACCATTTTCAAGACAGCGGAGGACATTCGCCCTTTGTGGAATTCATTTGGGCCAAAGACATTGAAATATTTGAGCCCAACCACTTTATCGAGAAGATTTTGCTCGTAGAGCCACAAATCGAAGAGGTGTTTTGAATAGCCATACATATTGAGAGGCTCAAAAGAGTGGAGAGCCTCGTGAGCATCAGAAAATCCCTTCTCTCCATTCCCATAGGTGGCAGCAGAAGAGGCATAGATAAACCGGTGCTCATTTTCGAGAGCATACTCGGCAAGGCGGATCGAATACCGGTAGTTGTTCGAGAGGAGGTAGTTGGCGTCTTTCTCCACGGTACTCGAGCAGGCGCCGAGATGGATAAACGCTTCGATCTCCCGCTCCTTACCCTTTAGCCAAGAGAAGAGCTCATCTTTGTGGATGATCTCCCAAAACTGCTTCCCTACAAGGTTCTTCCAATGTTCGTTTGTCCCGATATCTTCGACAATGACGACATTTTTAATCCCTTGGTCATTCAAAACGCGGAGAACCCCCGAACCGATCAGGCCCGCTCCCCCTGTTAATACGATGTACTTATCTGGAAACATTTGCATAGACACCCAAGGATAACAGATCGACTATTTGCCGAGAACTCTCAAAAATCCTAGGACAAAAAAACCTTTTCCGCTAAAACAAAATTTTCGTCACCAACTACAAAAGGAGGTACACATATGCCACATCTAATTGGACCCACAGGCCAGCCCCCACACTTTCGTTCCACTAACCGACCTGAAGAGAAGCCATTATTGAAAAAGGACCTCCCAGTGGACCCGACAAGCCACAAGGTGCTCCTAGAAGAAGGCCAGGGAGGAGGATTAACTTACCGGGCACAGTGGCTCACAGGAGGAGACACGACAGGAGCCGCTTTTATTTCGGGCGATTCTAGCCAGATAGGGAATTTTATCCAATCGATCCAAAAGGCCCAGGCCCACCCAGAGCTCTAAAGCATTACCTCTTGATTCTAGCTCCCTAAAAGCTTATCTTGTCCTCCACACTTGGAGGACAACGATGAATTCTGTTGCTAGTGCTCAATACCAACTGATCTGCTTTGCTCTCAACTCGACGAGCCATGATCGGCTCATTTACGACACGAATACCAAAGTATTCATGGTTGCCTCTCGTGCCCTTGCCAAAACCCTCAACAATCGTAACTACCACACCGATCTCCCTCAACTGAAATCTGACATCGAAGACTACATCCAAACCAATGGGATCGAAAAGGAACAAAAAACAGCCATCGAAACCGCCTTCAAAGAGAGAAAAAAGCGGCTCAAAAGCCGCATTGTCATAAGACATCGTGACAGACGAGCAGCCGCCGTTGCCCAGCTACGCACCATCAAACAAGCCATCAAGAAAGTACAGATTGCAAAACTGCAGTCAGAGGTCATACAACAACAACAACAAAATAACAACCTCCGAAAAACCCAAACTGCCCTAGTGAGCACCTCCAATAGAACCGTACCTCCTTCTAAAAACCCTACACCTCCTCCCCCTATCCCTTCTGGGCCTCCTCCTCCTTCCATCCCTCCCCTTGGAGGACCGCCCCCACCTCCCCCTACGATGGGAGGTGGCTCCACCACAAAAACCTTTGCCCACCGGAAGCTCACAACTGAGGCCGATACACTTGGTACATTCCAAGGCGAACCCACGCGCCCCACAATCGTTGAAAATCACGATTTAGGCAGGCCTGCAGCCATTTCCCAAAACATTCGCCAACAATACGCCTCTGCCATCGAATCCTTCATCCTCGGCACTCCCTATACCGTAACCCAATCCCACGGCTTAAGCTCCTCCACCCAAACCAAACATGAAGAAAACGGCCTCAACCACACAATTCAACGAATCGAAGAAGCAATCAATACTTATAAAGAAACACTCGAGCAACTCGAAGGGAAAGAGGCGCAAGCACGGGATGTAGAGAAAAAGATCCATGCTGTCAAAGAGCGAATCAAAAACATGCTAAACGCAAACAAAGAAGGAACAGACTTCACCCTCTACACAAAAGGAACCAAAAAAGGGACCTTAGGCCCTCCCGTCAAATTCATCCCAGACACCACCTACCAAACCTACCTCAAAAAATTTGAAGGAATCCCTGAAGAACAAAGAAAAAAAATTCCTCTTTTCCCTGAAACCAAAACCCTCTCCTACCAAATCAATATCCAACAAAAACTTCTTGAAAAACTCAAGCAAGAACAAAATGAACTCCAAGAAGAAACCAAAACATTGATCAACGAAATTGAAAAAACCAAGGCACAAGAAGAACACGAGATCCCCTTCATCCAATGGGAGCCCCTTCTCAACCAAAAAATCACCATCCGAGACAGCTGGTTGAGCGTGAAAGGAAACCTAGAAAGCGGAGCCTCCCAACAACAAGGGAAAAGCCTTCCCGCAGAAAGCGAGTATCTCCCCTCCTACCTCGAGGACCCTGATCTCTCCCTCTCCCTAGAAGAGAGCTCCTTCCTCCAAACCCTACCCCAAGCACAGCAAGGCTCTTACCTTTCAAATCCCCAAATCTTCTTTGAAAACCTCACCGACGAAGGCGGCTTATAAAACAAAAAAATCTCTTTTCTCTGCGTCTTTGCGCCCTCTGCTCTCTCTCTTGTTTATCTTTTTTTCGCAGACTGAGAACACTACCTCTCCTAATACCAACACTTCTGACCACACCCACGCCGCACCATCTTCACCTCTCCGCTCTCCACGACACTCACCAGTGCCGTCCCCGATCCTGTCATAAACACACTCTGCACCTCCCCCTCCAGCTCTCTCTTCATCTCCCCAAGCTTTGGAAGCAAACGGAAGGCAGGCCCCTCCAGATCATTCACAAACTCTCCCTTACCCCTGTAAAACCCCTCCAGAAGCTCCTTTGGATCCCTCGAAGAAGACTCCTCAACACGGAAGGTCTGATAAATCTTTGCAGTAGATAGCCCCTCACTCATCTTAAAAATCGAGAATCTCATCGCTTGCAAAGGGAGAAGATCCTCTACGCACTCCCCCCTGCCCGTACAATAGGCCGTGCCACCAGAAAAGAAAAACGGGACATCCATCCCCATCTCGCTGCTCCAAAGCTGGAGCTCCTCATCAGAAACCCCCACACCGCCCAACTGGTTGAGCCCCCACAAAACGGTAGCTGCATTGCTACTCCCCCCTCCAAGGCCGGCTTCCATGGGAATTCTCTTCTCAATGTCGACAACAACAGGGCTAATAAATCCTGTTTTCTTCCGGAATAGCTCTACCGCCCTCCAGGCTAAATTCTCTCGGGTACAGGGAACTCTTGGATCAGAGCAGGAAAGAGTGTCCCTTTCACCCAAGGAGAGGGTGATCTGGTCTCCAAGAGAGATCGCTTGGAAAAGAGAGGCAAGCTCATGATACCCATCGGGCCGCTTGCCCATGATTCGTAAGAAAAGATTGAGTTTGGCAGGGGAAAAAAGTTTCATAAAAAAAAGACCCAGGGTTTCCCCTGGGTCAGAAAAAATCGAGTTACCCTTCTTCAGGAGGAGGAGTTTCCTCCCCTTCGGGAGTCTCCTCTTCTTTGGCTTCTTCAGCCGGAGGAGGAGCTACTTTCTTGGGAAAGACTCCCCCTTCAGGGTCGACTTTCAAGGTGAGCCACGCGACGACTCCCTCTGGGAGCTTCAGCTCGATCGTATGATTGCCTAAACTCTTAACCGGATGGGCCAAAACGACATTCTTTTTGTCAATTTTGTACCCTTTCTCCTCGAGCATACGGACAAGTTCAATTTGGGTCACAGAGCCGTACATCTTCCCTTCTGGATCAACTTTCACAACAGTTGTGAGGACAAGACCAGAAAGTTTAGAAGAGACTTCTTCTGAAGCTTCCCTATCAACAGCAGTTTGTTTAGCACGCTCCCCTTGAAGCTTCGCTTGCATCTTCAGCGTGTGCTTATCAGCAATCACCGCTTTTCTCTTAGGAAGGAGGTAGTTCCGGACAAAGCCAGACTTGGCTGTGGCTAAATCTCCCGATCTTCCAAGACCATCTACATCTTCAAGTAATAATAGTTGTTGTTTCATCTGATACTCCTAATCTTCAGCCACAAAAGGGAGGAGACCGATGTAGCGGGCTCGTTTGATGGCATTTGTCAATAGTCTTTGAAAATGGGACGAGACACCGGTGATCCGTCTAGGGAGAATTTTCCCTCTCTCAGTAATAAAGCGCTTCAGGGTTTCCACATCTTTGTAATCGATCTGCTTCCATCCTGCCGCCGTGAACGGACAACGCTTTGGGACGCGTCTTCTACGAGACTTAGTAAAGTCTGACGACGTAGCTGTCATAGTGTGTTTCCTCTTGGTTATTGTGATTCTGGAAGTGTTGCAAACTCCAGAGTCTCTTTTACTTCATCAGCTTTGAGGGTCATAAAACGTAAGAGATCTTCGTTTAGATGGTACTCTTTCCAAAGCTCCGCAATCCCAGATGAGGGTGCGCTAAAATAGAGAAGGTAGTAGTACCCCTCCCGAGAACCTCGGATCTCATAAGCGAGTTTTTTTCGCCCTTGATCGTGTACTTTTTGTACTTCCCCACCAAAGCCTTCGATCCCACTTGTGATCTTCTCTAAAGCTTTGCTTCTCGCCTCTTCACTAAGAGCCGAACTGAGGATGTACATCCCTTCATAAAGTTGTTTTCTTTCTTGCATGTTCAACCTTCTAATTATTTCCTGCTATTTGACTCGCAACCTCTACTCCCTCTTTCACCCAACTAAGAGTGATCTCTTGTCCTTTGTGCAAAAGATCGGGGAGAACTTTTTGCTCTTCCGACGAGAAGAATCCGAGAACGTAGTCCTCTAATCTCCCTGTATAAGAACTGATTTCTTCTTTCGGCCCCACCCCTAAACGGAGGCGAGCGTAGTCTTGTGTGTGGAGGGAGTTTTGGACGCTCTTGAGTCCATTGTGCCCTCCGGCCGACCCCTTAGCCCGAATTCGCATCTTCCCAAAAGGGAGATACATCTCGTCGACCAGAACCAACAGGTCGGAAATCGTTACCTTGTAGTACTCTACAGCGCGAGCCACAGCAATTCCGCTGAGATTCACGTATGTAGAGGGAAGGAGAAGAATTAGAGTTACTCCATTCCAAACTCCTTGGACTACATACCCTCTAAGTCGCCACTTTTTTTTCCAGCTCCACCCTTGGGCTTTGGCAAACTCCTGTAAGACGCGAAAACCAAAATTGTGCCTGGTATTGGCATACTTCTCTCCAGGGTTTCCTAACCCTACGAGGAGAACTTTCCGATCCAATCCTATCGCCTAGTTACCACAACAGCAACCTCTTCCAAACTAATCGTAGGCTGCACAGTGGAAGGAAGCTTAAGATCTTTTAATCTCAAAATTTGCCCCATTTTCAAATTGGCTACATCGAATTCGAAATGAGAGGGGATGTCTTTAGGAAGACAGCGCACTTTTACTTGGCGGATTACTTGACGGAGAATGCCTCCGAGCTTCACACCAGCGCAAGTCAGAGCATTCTTCAATTGAATAGGAATATTCAGATTCACTGGGATATCGTCGTGCAACTGTTGAAAATCGAGGTGGAGGATCTCATAGGTAGTCACGTGATACTGGATATCTTTTACAATTGCTGGAGCCTTCTTCCCTTCGAGATCGAGGGAAAACACTTTTGAGGAGAGAGTTCCCTTCTCTACAGAATTAAGAATTTTCTGGAATTCATTCCCATCAACAGTGACTTCTTCCCCTTTTGCTCCTTTGGAATACAGGACTGCAGGGATCTTTTTCTCTCTACGCAACCGATTCGTTTCATTTTTTTTGGGGCTTCGCTTTGCCACAGCAAGTTCCATAATCATCTCCTAAACATCTCCTAAAATCAAGGTCTGGAAATAAGGAGTATACTGAAGCAACGAATTTAGGGAAAGCACCTCCTCCAAAAAAGCACCCGGTACTTCCTTGCCTGAACCTGGGAAGGGCCCCAAGTGTGCGCAAAAAAATAAACGCAGAGGAGCAAAGAATCGCAAAGACGCAGAGAAAATTGAGAGTGAGGGGCGAAAAGCACCCAAAAGAGGCCCATAACTTGATTGGAACTTGATTTATACTAAGAGAAGATCGAGGAGATGGAGTCGGCTGATATAATGCATCGGATTGCTTCTGCGAAGAGGGGAGCGACAGAGACAGATTCGATCAGGGGAACTCGATTCTCCTCCAGAAGGGGGACCGTATTTGTTGTAAATACCTTTTCAATCGGACTGTGTTGGAACTTCTTCACCGCAGGATCGACTAAGATGGCATGGGTAAATGCTGCAAAAACTTTACACGCCCCAGCCTTTTTGCACGCATCGGCAGCTTCTATAAGAGTCCCACCAGTAGAGCACATATCATCGACAAGCAACACATCGCGCCCCTTAACATCTCCAATGATCGCGGAAATAGCCACCTCATGAGCACTGATCCGACGTTTATCAATCACAGCAAACTCTTCACCTAGATGATTCGCATAAGCACGAGCGATTTTGATCGCACCGAGATCGGGAGCAACCACGACTAAATCTTTTAACCCCATATCTTGCATTCCGTCCGCCAAAATGGGGCGAGAATGGAGATTGTCGACGGGGATATCGAAGAAACCTTGGATCTGCCCCGCATGGAGGTCCATTGTCAAAACGCGGGTGGTCCCAGCTGTTGCGAGAAGATCGGCTACGAGCTTGGCGGTGATGGGAACACGAGGTTTATCTTTCCTATCTTGCCTAGCATAGGCGAAGTACGGGAGAACGGCCACAATACTCTTTGCCGAAGCCCGTTTCAGGGCATCGATCATGATGAGTAATTCCATCAAGTAGTAATTGGGATTGTGGACGATCGACTGGATGATGAAAACATCTCGTCCACGCACATTTTCCTGGATCTGGACGTAAATTTCCTTGTCAGGAAAGGGCTCAAACAACACCTTACCGAGAGAGACGCCAAAATAATCAGCAATCTCCTGTGCAAAATGAGGGTGGGAGGTCCCAGAAAAGATTTGAAAATTTGGGCGTTGTTGATGCATAGAAAAAAGGGTAGTAACTGGGGTGGAAGGATTCGAACCTCCGATGCACGGTACCAAAAACCGCTGCCTTACCGCTTGGCTACACCCCAATGGAAAAACAAGTCAAAATCGTAGCGCTAACCAGGTTTTTTGCCAAGGGGGAAAAATGCATATTACACACATCTCTTCGGAACTGGCTCCCATTGCCAAGGTGGGAGGGCTTGGTGATGTGATCCATGGCCTTGCGCGCGCCCAGTTAAAAAATGGAGATAAAGTGGAGGTTTTCCTCCCCAAATACGACTCTCTCAATCTCGATCTCATCGAATCTCTTGAAATTGTCTCCCCCTCTCTCCCCTCCCACTTTGACGAGAAAACCTCTCTCAACACGATTTGGAGAGGAAAAGTGGACTCGATCCCCGTTTATCTTTTCGAATCACACCACAAAGAGGAGTTTTTTGAGAGAAAGGAGATCTATGGCTATCCCGATGATATCGCCCGTTTCACCTATTTCTGCATGGCAGTTCTCGCCTTTCTAGAGAATAGGGCAGAAATGCCCGATCTCCTCCACCTCCACGACTGGCACACCTCTCTCCTGGCACTCTTAAGTAAAACGAGTCGATCTCTATCCAAAACGGGGTGCGTTTTGACAATTCACAACCTTGCCTACCAGGGAGAGTGCCAAAAACAAGATCTGTTGCGGGTTGGGATCACCGACGCAAAATTGCAGGAGGGAGAGGGATACAACCTCCTGAAGGGGGGGATCCTCTACGCTGATGCTGTCACCACCGTCTCCCCCACCTATGCCAGAGAGATCCTCGAAACTGGGCAAGGAGGAGCATTACAAAAAACCCTCCGGAAGATCGGGGGGAAATTCTCGGGGATTCTCAACGGAATCGAGGTGGACTACTGGGATCCGGCGCAAGATCCTCTCCTCCCAGCTCACTTCCACTTCCCAGATCTTTCTGGAAAGAAAACGATTCAACAAGAGCTTCGAAAACGACTTTCTCTTGCCGATTTGGATGCCCCCCTTGTGTGTGCCATCACCCGCCTCGTCCCGCAGAAAGGGCCAGAGCTTCTCAAGGCTGCCCTTCTCAAAACCCTCGAGCACGGGGGGCAGTTCGTCTTGCTTGGATCGGCTTTAGATGAGAAGACTCACGAAGAGTTTTTCAACCTCAAAAGAATGCTTACAGGTTGTCCCAATGTCCATTTGGAGCTCACCTTCAATGAAGCATTCTCCCACCTTGTTTTTGGAGCGGCCGACCTCTTTCTCGTCCCTTCCCTTTTCGAGCCGTGTGGGCTGACCCAACTCATCGCAATGCGCTATGGGGCCGTCCCTCTCGTGAGGAAAACAGGAGGGCTTGCCGACACAGTCTTTGAAGGGAAAAATGGGTTTGTTTTCGAAAAGCCTACTGCTGAGGGGATCCATGAGGCTCTTGGACGGGCTTTGGTTATATGGAGAGAAAAGCCAGAGGTGTGGCAAAAGCTTGTGAAAGCCGGGATGGAGAGCAACACGAGCTGGCAACAACCTGCCTCCGCCTACCACGCCCTCTACCAAAAAACAAAAAGTGCCATAGATCACAAAACACAAGTTGCCAACTCAAAATCTACGTAAATAATTGAACCACAGAGGACTTAAGAGAGCACAGAGAAAGATTTCATTCTAAAGACAAAGGTCGAATCAGTACCTCTGTGGTGGGTATTATTTAGAGGCGGGGTTTGAGCTTGGCAAAGATTTCGGACCACTGCTCGTGAGGAATGACAGGCCCCATCACTTGGACAACAGCCCGACCAGAAATGGCGCCATACTGGGCACAAATCTCGAGAGGGTACCCCTGCCGATATCCATGGAGAAAACCACTTGTGAAAAGATCCCCAGCTCCTGTTGTATCGAGCGGCTCGACAGGATAGGCAGGGCAGTGGTAGCGGTGTTTCCCTTCCTGGACAAAGCACCCGAGAGGCCCCTGAAGCAAAATGCCGATCTCGGCAAGCTCGGCAAGTCGCGCACATCCGAGCTCTCCCTCTTCTCCTGTCAGCGCTTTTGCCTCCATCTCGTTAGCAAAGAGGAGATCGACATACCGATCAGCAAGAGAGAGGATGGTTTCACGAAACTGCTCTACAATCTCGAAGCTCGCAAGATCAAAAGAGACCTTTGCTCCGGCTTCTTTGGCCATCCGCATCGCCGTTTCAGCAAGATCGCCATTAAAGAGGGTGTACCCCTCGAGATGGACGAGTTTGGCACCAGAAAAATGGGAGGGTTCAAGGTGAGCTCCTCTTAGCTCCGTGGAGGCCCCCTGAAAGGTGCGCATTGTCCGCTCTCCATCGGGAGTGACAAGGGAAAGGACAATCGCTGTCGGAGTCTCTGATTCGAGAAGAAGAGAGCCAATCCCGACCTCTTCGAGTTTTTTCCGAAAAGTCACCCCTCGAGAATCACTTCCCACCATCCCCAATAGGGCACAAGGCTCCCCAAATCGGGCAAGGCCATGGAGGGTATTCCGTGCACTTCCTCCCGGAACAAGAACTGGCTCAGCTCCACTTTTCGCCACAAGTTCTTCAAGTAAGGGGAAGGAAATGGGCTCCATCCCCCCTTTTTTTCCAGGGACATGAGTCAAAAAATCATCAGGAACGGGAAGAATTTGATCGAGTATCGGCCCCCCAATCCCGATGATCTCAGACATCAGACCGTTTCCCTTTTTCGGTCAAAAGGCGCAAGACAAAATCCCGGTTAGCCCAGATATACTCGATCCCAGAAAAAAGGGCGTAAGCAGCAGAGATCGCAACGGCAATAGTTGATGTAAGCCACATAGACCGGTAGGTGAGAAGACCGCTGGTATAAAAAATCAAAAGGAAGATAACCAAAAAGATCGTAACTGCTTGGACAATCGCTTTGAGCTTCCCCGAGGCCCTTGCCGCAAGGGCAAATCCTCTGAGAGCGCAGATCGTTCGAAGGGTGCTGATCACAGAATCCCGGTAAAGAAAGACGAACACCAGGAGGAGGGGGAGGTTGATCGGGGGTTGGGTAAAGGTCAGAAAAACCGAAATTCGGTAGATACTATCGGCCATCGGATCGAGGAGCTTCCCCAAATCGGTCACCTGCTGGAACTTCCTGGCAAAATACCCATCAAAAGCATCCGAAAGCTCAGAAATTCCTAACAAAAAGAGGAGGATATAGGGGAGAACAACAATACTGATCCCCAAAAGCTCATATTCCAGATAGAGGAACATAAAGACCGGACTGATAAAAATCCGGATAAACGTGAGGTAGTTGGCAAGACTCAAGGGTTTTCCTTCTTCATTCCCGAGCTAGATTACAGATCTTCCCATTATCCTGCAAGATTCACATCTAAAGGGGAAAAGTATGTCCGATATAGAGGGTGTACGACTCACGATCTTTAGAGCCGAAATCTCCTACAACGGCAACAAGAGCCGAGTGGACTTGCTCAATCGTATCGTCATACTTCTCTAATCTCACCTGTTCCTGTAGAAGAAAGTCTTGCTGCTTGATTTGATCGGGCTCATCTTCTTCTGGAGTAGTAACTACTATTTCATAAAGAACACCCTTTGCAACATTTTCCCGGTCACGCGCAGGGACCTTCTTCCAGATCGGCTTCAAATCTGCGATTTTTTCCCCATAGATGTCTGATTCAAGATACTTGCTATCCGTTTTGAGCATCTCTAATAACGCAGCTTTTAAGACAGCTTGGAAAATGTTATCCATCATAGTCTCAAACTGTTCATTATCCAGATACGTTTGCAATTGAACCTTGGCCTTATCATAGGAGGAATAGTGTTCTTTAATCCGTTCTTGTTTATTCACCATACGATCTTCGTTTCCAACACCACCAAGGGGATCCCCATAATAGGGTCCATTATTATTATCTATTTCACCAAAATCAGGATCCATTGCAATATCTGCTCGAGTACTCATAAAATGCTTAGAATACCACTTATGGATTGCCTCATTGCTCTGAATGAAAGAGTCGATCTTGTAGGCGAGGGGAGGACAAGCAACGCCAATTACCCCCGAAAAGAGCTCTCCTGTAGCTCCGAGAAATACCATGAGATGCTCAGGGAAATCTGCATTCCATGCCCAGTCACAATCAAAAAGACGGTAGGCGACTTCCATAAACAGATGGCGACACATGTTGAAGAAAGTCGCCACAAAGATCGTCACACGTACTGGGAGGGAGAAGGCATAGCCGATCATCCCTAAAGGATAGCAAATCGCCATTGTTGTGGCGGCATCAACTGGGTTCTCTCGAAACCTCTCCATGCTCCAGGCACCGCTTAACGGGTTTTCAAGAAGATCCTCTCGATCCATCTCCCAAAACCCCAATACCATGCCGCGATTTTCTACTGCCATCTCTATTCTCCCCTCACAAATATTGGACGGCCGAAAGGGCCGTCACTCCTATATAAAACTCCCGATCCTCCCTATTGAGACTTCCTACGACATCAGATAGTGCATTATAGACATTTTCGAAATCCATGTTGCTAACAAGAGAGCTCTCCAAGGCCTCTCTTTTCCCCTCCAGATAGTCCTTATTACCAACGTCATCTCGCAGTATCGTCTTAGTCTCGATATAGTGAATCGCTTCGTCTACATTATTTTTCTCTACGAAACGCCAGCAATCTCCCAATGTTTCTAGATCGATACCTTCAATCTCAAACTCCTTTAGATATTCTGTAATGAAAACGAAGGGATTTCCAGAATTTGCCTTTAGAGAGTCTTTTACAGCATAGAGGATGCCCAGCAAAGAGACTTGCTCGAGAGTAGCTGGTATGGCAGCAGAGACCTCTTCTCCCTTGATATTCTGCTTCAATGTATGGACTGCCTTTCGGAAGTATTTCCCATAAGGGTTGAGATAGTTCCCCTTTTTTGAGACTCGATCGGTCACACCTGTTAAAAGGGCTTCTAGTACATCTCCGGAACCATCTGCTTGCAAATTGAAATAGGCGTGTTGGTGGAAACATCCGTTCTCATGGATCTTATCATCGAGATAGTACCCTAAGGGGGGGCAGACAGTGCCAAGAGCCCCTGCTCCCACACTACTTGCAGAACCAGCCAAGATAAGAAGGCGATATTTTATCTCTGAGCCTAAAAGAGAGAACTCCCCTCGAAAGAGAGTCTGGAAAAACGTCCCTATGACCTGCAAGATCCTCCAGGCTAAGATCGTAACCCTCACAACAAGAGAGAGGGCATACCCAATCATCCCAGGAATATAGAGCATGCCAAGTGTGACAAGGTTCTCCTTTTTCTCTTCCACAGCCCTTTTCGACCAAAAGGCACTTAAGGGATTGGCCACGAGAAAATTCTTCCGAAATGGATAGTTCGTAAGCTCCTCAAAGGGATTTTCCACACTATCACCACCCTCCACATCTCCACTGTAAGAGTTGCTTTCTTGAATTTGCGGTTGGGCACGATTATTGACTGCTGCTGCTACCTCCTGAAGGGTATAGCTTTCGTTAACTGCCCCATTCAATTTGTTTACTTCTTCTTGGGTTACCCCTCTATGAAACACCTGTTGAGGCAAGTGGCTGCCCTGAACAAATCCGATAATATCTGATCGAGTAAGGGACATGGCAAAAACTTTTGGTTAGCAAAAAAACCTATAGAGATTGTATAAAATATCGTAATTGATTTCCAGGAGATTTTATGTTCAAAAAAATGTTTTTCTTGATTTTAGGAGGGATTGTGATGCCGCTGATGGGAGAGGTCACACATGAACAGGAGCAGGAGTTGATCCAAATGGCTCTAAATGTCAGAGAAAGAGCCTATGCACCTTACTCCGAGTACCGCGTTGGGGCAGCTCTTTTGACAAAAGAGGGTGAGACAATTGTCGGATGCAATGTCGAAAATGCCTCATATGGTTTGACGATTTGTGGAGAACGGTCTGCTGTTTTCTCAGCTCTCTCTCAGGGGAAACAGGAATTTGTTGCTATAGCGGTAGCCACTCGAGATGGTGGAGCCCCTTGTGGAGCCTGCCGGCAGGTACTCAATGAGTTCAATCCCTCCCTCCCGATCATTCTGGTTGATGAGAAAGGTGATGTAGTCAAAAGAACGAACTTGGCAGAGCTCCTTCCAGACGCTTTTGGCCCCCACAACCTCCACTAAACCCAAAACTCCAGCTCCCACACACACAAAAGTAAACCAGTCACATAAAACTACCACAGAGAAAGAGATGTGGGGAGCAATCAAATTGAGTGATCATGTTTTGGAGAGGAAGCGGAGTTTGGCTGAGCGGCTCCTGCGGTTCCGCCTCTGCTCCTCACACCCTGCTACTAAAGGCTTTTTCGTGAGCAACTCTCCCCTCTTCTCGATAACAGCAAACTGTCGGAACTTCTGTTTGACGATCCTATCCTCTAAACTATGAAAAGAGAGAACGCCCATTCTCCCTCTAGGAGCTAGAAGCGCAAGAGCCTTGTCTATCCCCTCCTCAACAGCGCCGAGCTCATCGTTCACATAGATCCGTAGAGCCTGGAAAACGAGCGTGCAGGGGTGGTGCTTTTTCCCACGTCTTCCCGACCAGGTCAGCGTCCGTTTCAAGGCCTCAGTCAGATCTCCTGTCGTTTTAATCTTCTGCTTCCTGCGCGCCTCTATGATTGCTTTGGCAGCTCTTCTTGAACGGCTCTCCTCCCCATACTCCCAGAAGATCTCACTCAATTTCTTCTCTGAAAAGGTATTGACAACCTCAGCTGCCGTCAGCCTTTGACTCGGATCCATCCGCATATCAAGGGGTCCATCATGCGAAAAGCTAAACCCTTTTTCTGGCCTATCGAGTTGTATGGAGGAGACCCCGAGGTCAAGAAAGATCCCATCTACAGGCTTAGGTACAAACTGATCGAGGTGTCGAAAATTCCCCTGCAGTAAGGTGACCTTTTCCTGAAAGGGGGCGAGAGTCTCTTTTGCAATTGCGAGAGCGTCAGGGTCTTGGTCAATCCCATAGAAATGCACCATCTCAGGGTGGGCTGCCAAAAGGGCTTTTGCATGCCCCCCTGCCCCCACGGTCCCATCTACAAACGTCCCGATAGCCTCCTCACGAAAAAACGAGAGAAACTCCTCCACTAAAATTGGAATATGCTCTTCTACCATAGGAAAAGAGTATAGTGAAGAAAAGGCTTTAGGAACAAGGAATTGAGAAAAAAGAAGGGAGTGTGAGATAAGGTCGCTAGAGAAGAGATTTGCGTGTTATCAACAAGATTTTATAAAATAGACATATGGTAGAGATCTACAGTTACGACATCACGACCCACGAGAGGTACGCCCACGACCAGAAAGAGATCGAGTCGTTCCGGAAGCAGTACCATATCCCTCCTAGTGGAGAAGGAGTCATTGCCGACAAAGCCCGGGTACTCGACTTTGTCCCCAAACACCCCGCAATTGTTCTGCTCATGCAGACCCACCAAAGGAAAATGTGGGCCCGCTTCTCGATTCCAGACCATTTCTATGAGCAGAGGTTCAGCTCTTCTTATATAGCCCCCTCTATCGGCCCCACTGAAAAGCAGGGTGCAGACATGGACCGGATCGATGCCCTTTTACGGACAAGGCAAGGTGCAGGAGCCTCCCAAGAAGGAAAAGCTTTGAAAGACCTTCTAGGAAAAGGGGTGAAAGAGACAAATGAAATGGTTGCCTATGTGAAAGGGCGCATCCTCCAATTTGTGCAGGCGTAAATGGGAAAGGTCAACTGGAAAGAGATTCTCGGATGGGGCGATGAGCAGCTTGCAGAGCTTCGCCTAGCTGGCTTCTCGTTTTTAAGACAAGGACACTACGAAAAAGCTCTCCTTTTTTTCGAGGGGCTCGTCGTACTCGATCCCAAAAGTGCGTATGACATCCAAACGCTCGGCGCTCTCTACTTGCAGATGGGAAAAGGGCTCAAGGCACTCTCAGCATTGAATCAGGCCTTGACCCTCGATCCAAAACACGAGCCAACCCTTCTCAATAAATCCAAAGCCCTCCTCCAGCTCCACAGAAAGCAGGAGGCTTTAGCTCTTGCCAATGTTCTAAAGATGAGCAAAGACCCGACAATCATGGATGATGCAATAGCTCTTATGCTCGCCTACTCCTAGCTACCCTTAGTTTCGAGAGAGGGGATTTTTTTTTCGTAAAAAAGGTTGCGGGGTTTGGAAACAGATGCTACATTCCCATCTTGTTCACAACAAAAAAACTGGCCGAGAGGCTATTGTGGAAAACATTGTTCACAACTTGAGATCTCCTTATGCTAACACTTGACACACGCGAAGCCTGGACCCAATTTCTTCAATTTGCGAAGAAACACACATCGAAAACTGCTTACGAAAATTGGCTGGCCCCGATCCGTGTTCTCGATTCTCCAAGCGATTCAGTCGAGTCAATCGTTCTGGAAATTCCCAATGTTTTTGTCAAAACTTACCTGCTCGACAACTATAAGAAAGACCTCTGTGCCTTTCTCCCAGTCACAGCAACAGGAGAGCCTGCCATAGAGTTTGTCCTCAAAAAAACAACTCTTCAGCAGAAAGAGCCTCCCCCCAAACCAGTTGCCCCTCCTGTGGAAGAGGAACTCCCCTACAAGGTCAAACTCAACCCCCTCTACCATTTTGAAAACTATATCGAGGGTCCGTCCAACCAGTTTGTCAAATCGGCTGCTATGGGGATCGCCACAAGACCAGGGTGCTCCTATAACCCACTCTTTATCCATGGAGGGGTTGGTTTAGGTAAGACTCACCTACTCCACGCGATGGGCTACCACCTGCAAGCAAACCAGAAAAAACTCCGAATCCAATGCATCACAACAGAGGCGTTTATCAATGATCTTGTCGATAGCCTCCGGAATAAATCGGTAGATAAAATGAAACGTTTCTACCGGTCGCTCGATGTGCTCCTCGTCGATGACATCCAATTCTTGCAAAACCGCCTCAACTTTGAGGAGGAATTTTGCAATACATTCGAAAGTCTGATCAACCAGAACAAGCAGATCGTGATCACAAGTGATAAACCTCCTGGTCAACTAAAACTCTCCGAAAGAATTGTTGGTCGGATGGAGTGGGGTCTTGTTGCCCACGTCGGGACTCCCGATTTAGAAACACGTGTTGCCATTTTGCAACACAAGGCAGAGCAAAAGGGACTCCATATCCCCCACTCTGTCGCGTTTTTCATCGCCGAGCATATTTTTAGCAATGTGAGACAACTAGAAGGTGCCATCAACCGGCTGACAGCCCACTGCCGCCTACTCGGCCAAGAGGTCTCTGAAGAGCTTGTAGAACACTCTTTGAGCGAACTCTTCCAGACAGCCCCCAAGCAGAGAGTTTCGGTAGAAAATATCTTAAAAAGTGTGTCAGCTGTTTTTGAGGTGCGGATCAGCGATTTGAGAGGGACCTCTCGGACAAAAGAGATCGCTCTTGCAAGGCAAGTTGCGATGTATCTTGCCAAAGAGATGATTGATGACTCGCTGATGATGATTGGAGCCTCCTTTGGAAAGACCCACTCGACTATCTTGCATGCTTGTAAAACGATCGTGGGGAAAGTAGAGGGCAACGAGGGTTTACGGAGACAAATTGCCCTTTGCCGAAGAAATTTATCATAAAAACCGTAGGATCAGATTATGTTTCGACGACCAGGAAAAAACCCATTAGAAGAAAATAACTCGTTGTACCAGGATGAGACTCCCCTCTCTTCCCCATATAAATATGGCAATAACAAGGTGGGAGAGGCAACTCATGAGCCCCCTCCTCGTCTCTTTGACCCTCCCCACCAGATGGGTCACCATAGAGCCACACCGATGGAAGAGCGGAACCCCCAAGAAGAGAGCTGGCGTTCTGAAGATGAGACCCATCTCCCCCACCATTTTGATGGAATTATGCAAGAAGAAGAGCCCGAAACAACATTGGGAGAGGGGGTCACTTTCCGAGGAGAGTTAAAATTCGAGCGACTCCTCCGCATCGATGGAACGTTTGAGGGAGATCTCCTCTCTCAAGGGAAAGTCATCGTTGGCTCTAAGGGAAAAGTAAAAGCAAATCTCAATCTCAGAGAAGCAGTCATCGAAGGAGAGGTCGAAGGGAACATCACGGTCCAAGAAAAACTTGAGCTACGTGGTGAAGCCTCGATCCATGGTGATATCCAAGCAAAATTTCTCTGCGTTGACGAAGGGGTGCGACTCAACGGGCAAGTCCTGATCTCTGGTGAAGCTGAAGAGGTCCCCTCTCCTAGTCAAAGCCCGCTCTTGCCAGAGTAAGGGCATAGAGACGTTTCGGAAATCCCTCCTTTAGAGCTTGAGCCGTGCAACGGAGAGTGGTTCCCGTTGTTCGCACATCGTCTATGATGAGAATAACTTTTCCCTCGATCTTAGCCTTTTTTTTCAGAAAAAAATTCTCTCCTGCAAGAGCCTCTCTTTGAGAAGAGCTGAGACGAGCTTGTGAGAGATCTCCAGAAGTTCTTTTTACCCACTCCCGCACGGGGACTCCCAGCAATTTTCCCAAACTCAGCGCCAAAAGGGTCGCATGATTCGTCCCTTGTAGCCAACTTCGGCGAGGGATCGGGATCAGGAGATCGGGCATGGGCCATCCGAGAGTTTGGAACTGACCAAAAAGAAAAGCCCCTCCTGTTTTGGCAAGGTAGGGCATCCCTCCCCTCTTCATTTTTTTTACAAATGTCGCCACAGGCCCAAAATACTCAAGAGCTGCCCCCACTTGTAGCCCCCACCTCCTCTTTTCGACACATTCGCAGCAGGGAGCACTCCCTCCATTTTCTGTAAAACAGTAGGGACACCGGGTCTCAGGATCGATCAGCTCAAAAAACGAGGCGCAAGCCTTGCAGATAAGCCTCCCTCCCTTGTCTAACCTCTCCTCACAATGGAGACATAGAGGCGGAAACACTATGTTGCCCAACATCTCTAACATCCACACCTCAAAAAGTAAATTTTATCAGTAGCGTAGGAACTGTGGTTCAATGATTTACATAAGATTCTGCCCATCATGCGCTTTGGAGGGAGTAGGTGGGATTGGCGAGGGTGCCTTGGATGGTGATGGTGAAGAGCTCGGCGAGTTTGAGAAGGAGGCTGTATTGCTTCATCTTGATTTTGACATTGAGATTCCCAGCAAAATCGATATAGGCTGGATTTTCTGGTGCTAGATAGAAACGAGAGTGCTTCCCATTGCTGTACATCTCCTGAAAATCGAGAAGGGAGACCCTCCCCTCTTCGATCGAGTAGACAATTGTCCCCATGGCAGGAATCAGAGAAGTCAAATCAAGGCCGATCCTAGCAGTGATTTCACTTGGCAGGAAGAGGAGGTTCGATAAGAACGTTTTTCTAGGAAGGTTGGCAAAGCGGATCTCCCCTTTCCCCTTGAAGGAAGAGGGATCCGACAAAAATCCAGAAAACCCCTCAAGAACAAAGGAACGGACAAAAAGAGAAGAGAGGAAGGGGCGATCCCTTGTCTTCCTCTTTGTCCAGGGGGCATCAAGACGGGAGAGGTGGAAATTTTCAAGGGAAAGAGAATTGCATGCAAGAGCCCAATCTCCCCCCTCATGAGAGCTCAGATAAATTCTGGGGGAAAAGAGGCTCCCAGCCCAATCTCGAACCGATACGTGGTCTAAATAAACTTCTTCTGGTGTTATGTCTACGTGAGCATCTAATCGAGTGAGTGTGACATCTCGTACTTGAAAATTCTCCGCTCTGAGATCTCCACGGAGTCGTGTGGGAGATAAAGTCTCTTGGTGTAGCTCTACATTCCCTTCGAACACATAGACTCCTTCAACAGAAAGGGAAGTGAGTATTTTCTGCCAGGTATCTGGAAAATAGGGAGAGGCTTTTTCAACGTCTACAGCAACTTTCCCTTGTAAGGAGCGATCGTTAAGATCGGTTCTTTCTTCTTTAAGTAGGCAAGTGATCCCCTGACAACTCCCCTCAATTTTCTGGATCACGATCTCCCCATCTCCTCCCTTCTCCCAGTTACATACAAGCGCTTTGTCAAAGGAGAGCTCCTCATACCTAAAAGGTTCTTCAGAGAGGGCAAAAGAGCCTCGATTGAAGGCTGGAGCTTCTGTAGAAAAAAAGACCCCAAATGGATTCCCTTTGATCTCACACTCTCCGGTACAAGCAAGAGCTGAGCTGTCGTAGAAAAGGCGGAGGTTTTTGCAGGAAAGGGATTGTTTCCCAATATGGTAGAGGCCATCAGGCAAAGTAAAGTCAATTTTTGGATCTTTATGTGACCCGTTGAAAGCAAGTTCTCCTTCTACGGAGTCGGGAAGAGGACCCTCTTTGAGATGGTAAGTTCCAAGAAATTCCAGCTCCTCTCCCCCCTTCCATTTGATCATCCCCTCACAAGCTATGTTTCCATGAATCGACTGTTTGGGAAATACACGAGCGATCTCTTTGCAAGAGAATTCGACCTGCCCATGGAGATTTTGCTGGGCCCAATCAAATACACCAGAAAAGAGGAAATCCATCGTGTCATTTTTTCCAGAGATCTCTTCTAAAAAGAGATTGTGAGAATCCCAAAAAAAGGCTCCTAAACCCTCCCAGGAGCCAATTCTGCATTCGGAAATATGACCCGATCTCTTATCCTGAAAAAACTCTAGGGTAAGAGGGGCTAAACTCCCTCCCCCTTCTCCTACTACCTTCCACTTCCGCTTCTCTTCTCCTTTTTCCGATGTGAGTGCCAGCTGATAGGGGAGCTCTCCCTCTTTTTGGAGGGTTGTGTTGACGTTGAGGAAAAAATTGTGTAGAGAAGCGATCTCTGTCTTTTCTGTAAGAAGATGGAAACTTCCAGGAGAAGTGGGCAAAAGGAGATTTCCCTCCCCTTGCTCAAACTGAAGTCTCTTCTCTTTCACATCATAGAAGATGGGGACTTGGTACTCAGAGAGGGTGAATAGCGGGGTGTCTAAGTTGCTCTTAAACACTCCCTTCACAGATCCCCCTACTAGTTCTGCTTTAGGGGTGAAGTGGTAGTGGAAAAAGAAGGGGTCCTCTTCGCTCTTTACCTCTCCATCAACGGGGAGTTTCCAGATAAAAGAGGGCGAAAAATGGGAAATAAACCCTTGTACACTCGAAACAGGACCTGAGAAACTCTCTCCTGCAATGGTCAAGTCGATATCTTCACTCGAGTGGATATCGATCTCTAATCTTCCTGAAAAGAGGAGATCCTCCCACTTTGCAGAAACATGGCTAAGCTCTATTTTCTCTTTGAAGATCTGGACAAGTCCTCTCCCCTCTTCAAGAGTAAATCCTTGTTTTTTCTGGAAGTAGGTCGCCTGCTGGATAGGGAGAAACCCCTCACGCTTCCCATTTTCTAAATCGAAATAGAAGATCGCACGGTCCCCTTCCTCATTTCCGAAAGCCGAGTCGAGATGAAAATGGGAGCCTTCTAACGAAAACCTCTCCCCTCCAAGCCCGATTGCCAAAAATTTCTCGTCAAATTTCCCCTCTAAATCAACATCTCCGCGAGCTTCCAGCCTACAGGAGCGCAAGAAAAATGGAGTGAAAAATTTCTCGAGAGGAAAGTGTTCCCCACGGAACCAACCGAGTCGTTTTTGAGAGAGACAGAACTGTTCTTTCAAGTTCTCCAAAAACCCATCTAAACTAGTGCCAGAAGAGAAGAGGTCACTCTCTCCCAGGGGAAGACTCCCTTCACCAAAAAAACAACCAAATGAAAGAGGATAGACCCGCCCCTCACCTTCCCGAATGCGCAACTCACCTACCAATTCGAGCCCTTTTCCTGCCCGCTCAAGGGAGGCTGTGAGAAGAAAGGTATCTTCAGCAAATGCCTTGGCAAATCCCTCTTGAAGAGCTTCGGGAAGAAGAGACTGCATCTGTCCCCCTTCTCCATGAAACTCCATTTCGACAAGCTTGTCTTTGGAGTCCCAATCGAGATGCAGCTCCCCTTCCATTCCCATAAAGGAGCCCTCTAGTCGAGAGGTTTCGACCTTCCCTCCACGCACTTTCACCTTCGAATGGAGATCTTTCAGATCCCACATCCCTTCCCAAAAAGCTCGACTCTCCTCAAGAGAGAGACGCCCCCCACTTAAGGAAATTTCACCATGCATTGAGGAAAGAGTGGTAAAGTCGATATCGAGATCAAAACCCATCTGGTCCACCCCTCCAAGGAGTTCTAAAGGACCATTTTTTGCTTTGACATCGGTGATCTCCATTTTTCCTTTCAGGAATAGAGGGTCTCTATTAAGAAAAGTCGCCTCCAGATCACCGGCAACCTCTCCTCCATAACACCTCCAGTCAGAAATCCCATTGGGCAAAGACTCCGGAAAAAAATAATTTGCCAAACCAGCAAGATGAGGCAAGGAGTGGTTCTGGAATTGAGTAGAGAAGGTAAGCTTCCCCTCTTTTGTCCGGCAAAACTCTGTCACAAAGGGATTGTCTTCCCCATCCCAACCCATAGCGACTCTTCCTCTACTACACCCCCTTTCTAGAAGCTGCGTGAAAGAAAAAGAGAAATTTTGCTGGTAGGGGGCTTTTTCTGTATGGTCAAGCAGGCGGATCTTTCCATCGGGAATCTCACTTTTCAGATGGAGAGAAAAAAAAGGAAGTGAGGGATAGGGAGGGTTAGGGAATCTAAAAGGGGCCTTTTTTCGATGGACAATCTCCATCCCCTCGATCACAACTCTTCCTCCAAGTTCCCTTTTTTTCCATGAGAAGCTGGGTCGGAAGGTGAGCTTGGAAAAGTGAATTGCCACCGATCCCTTTCGGATCGCTCTTCCCCCAAAGCAAGAGATCTCTCCCCTCTCCCAAATAAGCTCATCACAAGAAAACTTCGCATGAATAGCAGTTCGCGCATACTGTTTCATTTTCCCCTTCACACAAAAGAGAAGAACCTCCTTTGGAAAAAGGGCCAAAAAGAGAAGCAAGCAAAGAGAAATCAGGAAGAAAGTCTTTTTCACGTCAACCAAGAATACACCAACACAGGTCACCACCTCAACAATAAAGCTCCTGTCCAGGTGTACGTAAAACTTGCTCTTCCGTGTACAAAGAACTGGTTTTAATAAAGAAAGCCAAACAGATAAAGGGGGATGCGGTTGCCAATGCCAACCGTGATTCCATCTAAAGCCAGGTAGGCGTTTTGGAGTGACCGAATCTGCTCATCTGTTTTATTTTTCCCACCAACTTCGAAAATGGTACTTTGGTCAACGGTAAAGTCTGTTTTTTCGTGAGTATTCAAAGAATGATTTACCCTAAGTTGATTGGAGAAGAATGTCTCTCGAATCGCTCCTCGGTTACTTTCAAGTGGGAGAGTTCCATTAATGGCATAGAGGAGGTTGGTGTTATTGAGATAGATTTTCCCAGGTTTTCGAATCAGCTTCATCCCCCTTGCCTCTGGATAAATATTTTGAATGAGACCCGCTTGCTCAAGATAGATAAAGCCATTGTAGACGGCCTCCCTCGTCACTCTTAGGTTCTTGCTGATTTTATCGACGTTGGGAACAAGACAGGTCGAAGAGGCGACCAACCCTAGGATTTTTTTAGCAAGACAACTGTATTTTTTAGAATACAAAAATGGACATAAATTGTCTATTAGAAAAGACACAGAAGGTGCAATTAAAAGTGGAGCTTTTGCCTTCATTGCTAGACATTTTTCGTTAAAAATATTTGGGCGTAACCCAAATCAGTTAAAAACTCAAGACTCTGGTCTTCAGACACAAACATACCAGGC
>JAAKFR010000039.1 GCA_011064985.1 Chlamydiota bacterium | reverse complement strand
AGTTGTGTTTACTCTCGTTAGAAGAGTTTGAGTTGTGTTTACTCTCGTTAGAAGAGGTTGAGTTGTGTTTACTCTCGTTAGAAGAGTTTGAGTTGTGTTTACTCTCGTTAGAAGAGGTTGAGTGGTTGTCGTCATTGTTGTGTAGATCCTGATTCCGACGATCTTGATTTTCGTTTATGGAATTGTGACTGTTAGGCTGTGTGTTTTGGAGAGTCGAAGAAACTGATCCTCCGCTATGGTTATTGGGAGGCGATTGGGGCTTAGCAAGGAAAATCATTAGGTCGAGGGGAATGAGGGTGACACTTCCGAGAGCGCCTCCTCCTATACATCCGTAGAGAATGTAGGCATTGGTAGTGGAGAAGGGTCCGATTCCACGAAAACCTAGGAGGCCCAGTGCTGCAAGAGCGAGTGTCGCTAGAGCAAGGGTTGTGATGGTAGTTTCTGTTAACTTACGCTTAACAGAACCGTCGATATAAAACTTTTGACTAATTTTTGCACAGCAACCGCTGTTATTGAGACCCTGACTATCACTCATAATAACTCCTTAAATAAAATTACGTATACAGTATATGATAACAAAGTATTTTATGTCAAGGGTTATGCGCTTGTTGTCAGTAGCTTCTACTCAAACTGATTCGATATTCGGTGGATTGCAGAGAGCGTTTGGGGATTTTGCCAAGGAAGCAAAAGCAGCCAAAAGTCCATCTCAGCTGGAGTGTTTTTTCAACTAGCGGAGGGCGTCGGGGGAGATCATCCAGGAGATTCTCCACTGAGAGCCTTCTCCCTCTAGGCAAATGAGGGAGCTTGCGGCGAAGTTGACGACAGAGGCCTCTTCTTGCTGTAAGGTGAGATAGGAGACGAGCTTCTCTAGGAAGGGGAGATGGCCGACAATAAGGAGGTTCTGCTCCCCAAATTCAATATCCTCTACAAAGGAGGGGACTGGATCGTTTGGCTTTAACCCCTCTCTTTCTACGGGCTTTGTTGAGATTCCTGCTTTTTCTACCAGAATCTCAGCTGTCTCTTTGGCCCGTTTTTTTCCGCTGTGGATCACCTGGTCGATCTCTTCTGTAAAGGGGGCCAAGAATGCCCCCACTTTTGCCGTCTCTTCACGACCAATGGGGGAGAGAGGGGGATCGGGATTAAGAGCGGAAGGGAGGGCCTCCCCATGACGAACTAAAAAAAACTTCATCTAAAACCATTACACGTTAACAAGAGTCCTAGGAGTAGGGCAACAACGCCGATATAGAGGGGATTTTTCCCTTTAAGGATTTTTTCGGCAAGGGCTTTTTCCCTTTCAAGGGGGACAAATAGGCGAGTGAGCCCTTTGAATAGGGTAAGATACCCAAGAAGAGTGATGATGAGTGGCCAGGAAAAAACCCACACGTTGTGGGCTAAGATTATTAGCAAACCGATCATCACATTGAGGGTTCCGGAAACGATAACAAGAGCCTTTTGCGAGAAAAACTCCTCTACGACTTCTTGGATATAGGTTCGTCTGGCCAGGTAAAATACCCCTACGATCAGAAGATACAACCCAAAAAACTTTGCCAAAAAACTCGAGACTTCCATTTTTCTCTCCCTACTTGCATTTTATATTATATTTTTTTAATAATAAAAACAAAACTCACCATTCGGATGCAATAGTCGTGTATAGATTTTTCCTTCTCTCCCTTTGTTTTCTTGGGGTAACTCTTTTCGCTCAAGAAGAAGCGATCCAGCCAATTGAGGGGCCGATTCATGAAGCCTACATCACCCAAGAGTATGGAAAGGAGATTTTACAAGCCGTTCCGAATATCCCTCCTCACCCCATCTACGAAGAGCCTCCCAGAAAAACCGATCCCGAATCGATCTGGATCTCAGGCTACTGGGCGTGGGTACGCGAGGCGGGGGAGTATGTGTGGGTGAGTGGAATATGGAGAAAACTTCCCCCTGGGCAGGCCTGGACTCCTGGGAAGTGGCACCAATACACCGAGGGTTGGGTATGGATTCCAGGCTATTTTAGCCCTGAGGGCTCGCCTGCCATGAGCCCGGTTTTAAGCCCTCCTCCTACTCCTTTAGAAGAGGCAACTCCTCAAGCTCCTAACAACTCCGAATCGTATTTTTGGATAGCTGGTCAATGGGGATACGATCCAACTGTTCGGGATTATGTCTGGTACAAGGGGAGGTGGGAACCTCTCGAGTCCGATTGGGTCTATACTCCTGCTAGCTTCCAATCGACAGAGAAGGGGACGATCTACCTACCCGCTTTTTGGGACTGGCCTCTAGAGTTGCGGGGAAGCGTGTATGACACCATCCATATTCCCAAAGAACATCGAAACCAGGCCCACTACGAACCAGAGAAAAGCCTCGACCCGCTCTATGTAGTAGAAAAACTCTATCTCCACTACCCAAACTACTCCACATTTTTCCAACAACACTACCTGACCCACGAAAAAGAGTGGATGAAGTGGGGAGCAGCCCCCCCTTGGTGGCAGTGGAGTACCTATTGGGGATTATCTCCCAGGCAGAGCTTAGGTCTTTTCTGGTGGTGGAGCCACCCTGGCTACCCACAACCATTTTGGGTCACAAAGGAAATTGCCGAGCAGATTCCCCCACCTCCTCCCTTTGTTGTGCGGATGATGAGAGGTGTTGTTCCTCCTCCTACAGTCACCTCGAATGGAGTCATTGGCACACGCGAACTTCTCAAAGGGATGCGGATTGTATCAGGAAAAATGGAGCCGATCCTCCCAACGGACCCCACACAAATCGTCCAGATGCAACAAGTCGCAAATCCAAAGACCCAAAAAGCTCCCTATCTTCGCCCTACAGCGAAACAGGCCTCACCCACTCCTCCCGCTAAGCCCTATGTCGACTTTCCTCCTCCGAGAAAGCCGGTCGAACGGGTCGAAGTTTCACCTATCCCAACTAGACGGCTCGCACAACACACCGCTCGCCCCTACGAGGGGCCAATCCCACCAGGATCGTATCCCCCCTCGATCTACGAAACCAATCCCCCAGAAATCGAGGTCAACCAAAATCCAGCTCCCGAGTATTTTGCCCCCCGCTACTACGACCCCCACACCCCCTACTACAACGAGTATTACGACACCCACCGAGGGGTCCCTATCCAAGGGGAGCCCCATCGGTATGAGTATCCCCAAACCCCTCTCATGCTCCAACACCACGATGCTCTTATGATCCATCCCCAACCGCAGAGAAATGTCCCCAGCCCCCGGGTCCATCAAACCCCCGGCGACTACTCCACCCTCCCTGGCTATTAACTTGCTTAATAAGTTGTTCCTTTTATATACTTCCTGAGAATTAACCCCATGAGGTTCAATATGAAAGGAAAGAAAATTGTAATGGCTGTTGCTTTAGCTGCGGTCCTATTTATGCCCATGAGCGGATTTGCCCGCTCCCACTTCTCATTTTCTCTCAATCTGTTCGATGTGTTGGCTCCGCGCCCTTGCTACGTCGTTCCACTACCACCACCTATAATCGAAGAGCACATCTACGTCCCATACGTCCCAGAAGTGCGTCGCGAGTACCACTACTACCCACAACCCCGCCCTCCAAGAGGCCCTGAGTACATCTGCCCCAACTGCGCCCCCCGCCCCTACTACTGGTAAGCTATCTAACACCTCAAGGAGGGGAGTTGCGTCAAAGACTCCATCCCAGCATCAACAAGATCATCGATCGTTTTGCTAATCGATTTTCCTCTTTTTTTCGCGATCTTTGCAATCAGATAGTGACGTCTACTTAAAGTCCTATAAGCAATTTTCCCCTTAAAATCTTTCTCATCGATTGGCTCAGGAACAAGTTCTTTATTTTTTAAGTAGAGCTTAATAGCACCTCTAATCGCATCTTGTATGATTTCCATCCCTTCTTCAACTGTTTCTGCATCTGTGCAGACACCAGGGAATTCATTTACACGGATGATAAAATATTTCTTATTTCTATATGTTTCTTGCTCAATGGTATATGACCAGTTGAGGTTCATGTAATAATTTAATGTTTTTCTAGTAGCCATGATCTCTAAGTATCTCCTCTAATGGGATCCACTAATTTCAATATCAAAACCTAATTTTTTTAATACAGTTTCCGCTTCTTCATAGGAAAGAGCTCTTCCATCGAGAACCTTATTTATCAGCTTGATGAACTTACTCATGTACCGAATGGTATCATTTTTGATATCATCTGTCAAGCATAAGCGTAGATTGAAGCCATTGAAAAACAAAACACCTCAACTTGAGTTTTTCAAGAGTCCTAGCCTTTGAGGACGAGGTGGGGACGGAGACGGGCGACGCGGGTGGCCAGGCCTGCCTCTTCTACGGCTTCCACGACGGCATCGACCTCTTTGTAGGCGTCTGGCATCTCTTCGGCAACTGTTTTGTAGGAGCTTGCCATCACGCGTACTCCCTGGCTTTTCATGTACTCGAAGGGGTGGGCCCCTTTCCAGCGGCGCATCGATTGGATCCGGCTTTTAGCCCTTCCCGCTCCATGGCATGAGCTGCACCAGGTGAGGGGGTTCCCGAGCCCTGCCAGTACGTAGCTGGCCCTTCCCATGTCTCCTGGAACGAGAACGGGTTGGCCTGTTTGTTGGAAGAGGGGAGAGAGCTCAGGGTGGCCCGGTCCGAAGGCGCGTGTGGCCCCCTTCCGGTGGACGCAGAGGAGTTGCTTTTTCCCCTCTACTTCATACTCTTCGAATTTGGCGATGTTGTGGCACACATCGTAGAGGGGTGTGATCTTTTCAGGGGAGATCTGGAGAACCTCCTGGAAGGCTTCTCGAACCCAATGGAGGATCTGTTGCCTGTTGTTGAAGGCGTAGTTCGCAGCTGCGTTCATCGCGGCAAAGTACTCTTTCCCTTCGGGACTCTCTAGGGGAGCTGCGACGAGCTGCCGATCGGGCAACCCTTCAGCAAATCCCTTTGTCACAAGGGAGTTCAGGGTGTCTTGGCAGACTTGATGGCCAAATCCCCGGGAACCCGAATGGATCAGGATATAGAGCTGCCCCTCTTCCATCCCCCAAGCCTCAGCTGTTTCAGGGAGGAGGTTCTTTTGGATCTCACCGAGTTCGACAAAGTGGTTTCCCGAACCGATCGAGCCAAGTTGCTTTTTTCCCCGGTCTTTGGCCATCTGAGAGACAGCTGCATAATCGGCTCCTGGAATCGTCCCGTGGCTTTCGATGTGCTCAAGATCGGAGGGGAATCCATACCCTTGCTCAACCGACCACTTGGCCCCCTCCTCTAAGAGCTTCTTATAGTCGGCCTCACTTACTCCACTTCCCCGATGGCCATGGCCCACTCCAGAGGGGACTTTCTGGTAGATCGCTTTGAGTAGGGCCTCTTGGGTAGCTTCATTGAGATCTCGCAGACGGATGGGAGCAAGAGCGAGCCGCACCCCACAATTGATATCATACCCCACTCCGCCAGGGCTGATCACCCCTCCCTCTTTTGAGGTCGCTGCCACCCCACCAATCGGAAATCCATATCCCCAATGGATATCGGGCATCGCGATGCTATACCCTACAATCCCTGGAAGATAGGCAACATTACGGACTTGGAGGAGGGGTTTTTCGATTTCGATCTCCTCGAGAAGCTTCTCAGAGGCAATGACAAGTCCTGGCACTCGCATCCCCCCTTCTTTTGGGAGAAGGTAGGTTGCAGGGGCAATTTTTTTTAATTTGGACAAGAGAGGGCTAAACATCGAGGATCATCTCCCAAGTGAAAATGGCATCTTTTTCTTCCAGCTGGCTCGAAAAGCTAACGGCTTTGATTGGCGTTCCGATCTCTTTATCTGCATGGGAGATCTGCTCATTTAGGGTGATGATTACCTCATCGAGGGAGGTTGGTTTTCTCCCCTCTCGAAACTGGATAAGAGGGGGAAAGAGAAAGGCAAGGGCCGTCTCTGCATGGGCCAGGAGGGTGGAGAAATCTTTTCCTCGAACGAGAAAAGCGAGATCGGCTGTGTGCTCGATCTCCTCGAAAGGAGGAGAAAGGGAGTAAGACCAGATCTTCTGGTAGGTAGAGTGGCCAAGACTTTCATAAAGATGAAGAGATCCAGTAGAGAAGGGGAGGGGAGAAAAGCTCTTCTCCCAGACCCGTTTATTAAAAGGAGCCCGGCAAAGGGTCGCATGTGGGGTAAACCCATGCTTCGTTACAGGAGAGAACCCATGGCTCTTTAGCCACTCTATGAGATCGTGATAATACCCCTCAAGCAAGTCGCTTTTCTCATTCCATAAGATGTTCCAAGCGACAACTCGGGGATCCCTTGAAGGGAGAAATAGACATTGATCGAATATCCCGGTAAATCCTAGGGTGAAAGGAGGCGAGGGAAAAGAGGAGAGGGCCTTTTCAAGCTTGGGAAAGTCTGTATTTCCGAGAAATGCCAAAGTGAGATGACGATCTTTGGGTTTGAGTAACCGGCCTTGGGGGTAGTTTTCGGGCCAAGGGGCCAGAGCCTCTAGCCCAAAAAAGAGACGTTTTTGCTTACCTTCCATCCCCCCATCAATACATAGAGGAGAAGAACAATGATAGAAAAAAAGTTGGGAATTTCGAAAGAGGTCAAGATTCCGATTGGAACGACTCATCTCGAAGGGTTTTTGCATCTTCCACCCGAGGCGAAAGGGGTTGTCCTATTTGCCCATGGGAGTGGAAGCTCGCGGCTTAGCCCTCGCAATCAATTGGTGGCCCATTTTCTCCAAGAGGGGAACCTTGGGACCCTCCTATTTGATCTTCTTACCCCCGAAGAAGAGGAGCGAGATCTCCTCACTCGAGAGCTCCGCTTCAATATCCCGTTCTTAAGTGAGAGGCTCATCCAAGCAACAGAGTGGACCCAAGAAAATTCCGACACCCATTCCCTATCCGTAGGGTATTTTGGTGCAAGTACAGGAGCTGCAGCAGCTCTGATTGCAGCAGCTGAGCTTGGCCCCAAGGTCTCGGCGGTCGTCTCTCGTGGAGGACGCCCCGATCTCGCCGGTCCCCATCTCACCCACGTGCAGGCCCCCACCCTTCTTATTGTGGGGGGGGCCGATCATGGGGTGATCGATCTCAACCAAGATGCTTTTTCTCTCCTCAGTTGCAAGAAAAAGCTCGAGATCGTCCCCAACGCATCCCACCTCTTTGAAGAGCCCGGAACCCTCGAAGAGGTCGGCCGCATGGCCACCCTCTGGTTCCAAGAATATTTATAAAAAGATGGGTGTTTAAATTTTTTGCATCTAATACACGCATCTGATAGATTTGCTTCCAATTAAGATGACAATTATTAGTGCGACACAACAACCCTCGATTGCTGAAAGTGCCTTTTCCCGTCTACGCATCGTAGAGAATACTCTATCCTTTCTAGATTTTCACTCCATTGTGAACTGTCGGTCACTCAATCACCACTTTTACGCTGCCATAGACCAAAGCCATCTTCTTCAAGTCTACTATTTACTTGGATACATGAGAATTTTCCTCTCTCAGCTCAACTCGTCAGAAGAAATGGTAAAAGGGTACATACAGCTCTCACGAGCCTTTCAACCTAGGAAGAATCTTTTTCTAGCTAAAAAAGCCCTTCAATCGAAAAGCGATACCCTGGATCATAAGAGGGAATTTGACCTGTGGACCGCTATCATTAAAGAGGAAGCAAAAACAGACCTACGAATGGCCTGGGAAACAGTCCACGAAAAATTGTCTCTATCAGACCCTTCAGAATGGCTCTATTTACTTTTAAAAAACCATTTAAAAAGTTTTTCTCCGGATGCATTGTGCATCCACCTGTTTCTCCGAATGCACTCTCAAAAACACTTCACTGCTTCTTGTGAACAAATCTACTTTTGGAGTTTGAGAAATCCAAATTATGAAAAGACATGTCTTGAAACGCAAGCAAAAATATTCTTGCCTGTTGAGCGGGTCTTTTTGTTGAAGCTCAAAGATCTCAAGAGTCAGTATAACAAAAAAACTCTTAACTCAGTCGTTAAGCATTTTTTGCGATCTCCCCCTCAAGACTTAAAGGTTTCCTCTCAGGCTTGGTATGATATTCTCTTGTTGAAACTAGAGTATGAGAAGAAGGCCTCTTTAGGAAAAATCACTGAAAGAATCCAAGATCCTTTGATTCGAGCTAGAGCCCTGTTCTCTTTTTTTTCCGCCTTCCCTACCGCCAAAAATACCAATCGTCTTAGTGCTGCCCTTGTTTTTCTCGAACCTCATGTGAAGGTGAAGTTTTGGATACAACTTGCAAAGTTTCCGAAGGTCGTATGCTCTTATGACTCTCTTTCCGGACAAAAATACCGCTTTCTTGCTCATGCAAGAAGGGATGCTCACTCGGTCAAGCAGAGGTATGACAGAGCCTACTATTTTTTAGAGATTTATATGGTGTCTCAGGAGAAACGAGATCTTGACAAGTGTCTTTCAGAGGCTCGTAAGATAAGGGAGAGGGGGCAGCGACTGCAGATTCTGATTGAAGTTCTTCAAAGTACAGGTGATAAATCTCTTCTGCCTGACATAAGAAAAATTTCCCGTGATCTCCCCTTTTCTCTTGATGCATTTGATGCCTTGCTCATGAAATTCCATTACCATGAGAGCACTCTTTTCAGGACGTAGGGTTTGCAGCTGTTTGGGAGAGAAGGGCGATCACCTCTTCGTCTGTTGTTTGGTCGAATGAGTCGTAAAATTGTCCCACTGCATAGAAGGGTGTGGGGGTAGCAAGGGCGATCAACTTGTCGACCTCTTGCTCAAGATGTTCAAAAGTCTCTTTTGGGGAGACGGGGACAGCAACGACAATCTCACTTGCCTCCTCCCGCTTCACTGTTTTGATCGCAGCTCGCATCGTGGAGCCTGTAGCAAGGCCATCGTCGATTAAGATCACCCTTTTTCCCTGAAGATTCCTCGGTGGACGTCCTTTCCGGTAGTGATCGTGCCGCCATTTGGCTTGTTTGCTCTCTTCTGCAAGTGTCTCTTTGAGATAACTCTCAGTGATCCCCAGTTGTTGGATGAGGGTTTGGGAGATGATCCCTTCACCCGTTTCTGTCACAGCTCCAATGGCATACTCGGGGTTAAAGGGAGCCCCGATTTTCCTGGGACAGACGATATCTAAGGGAAGAGAGAGGTGCTTTGCCACTTCCAATCCGACAACCACTCCACCTCTTGGAAGAGCGATCAGAATCGTATTCTCATCTCCCTTATAGTCCTTTAGCGCTTCAGCAAGTTTTTCTCCCGCCTCTTCCCGATTGGCAAACAACATACCCCCTCCTCTTACTTCTTTTGTTCACATGAACCCTTTACATATCTTAAGAACATATATATACAGTCTACGCACTCTCCGTTAAGGAATGCAAATAAAAAATAGATTTGTTTTAATGGAGGGATATGGGGGATGAGTACTGGTACAAAGAGGCGATTATCTACGAAGTACACGTCAAGTGCTTCAATGATAGTTCAGGAGATGGGATCGGAGACTTCAAAGGGTTAACCGAGAAGCTCGACTATCTTGTCGATTTAGGAGTCACAGCGATTTGGCTCCTCCCTTTTTATCCCTCTCCCTTGAAAGATGATGGGTATGACATCGGGGACTACCGTGATGTACACCCGCACTATGGAACCCTAAACGATTTTCGTAAATTTATGCGAGAGGCCCATCGAAGAGGGCTTCGGGTCATCACAGAGCTTGTCATCAACCACACATCCATTCAACACCCTTGGTTCCAAAAGGCTAGGCAATCTCCAAAGGGGTCAAAGGCAAGAGATTTCTATGTTTGGAGTGATCATCCCGATCGCTACCAAGAAGCTCGGATCATTTTCAGTGATTTTGAGCAGTCGAATTGGGCGTGGGATCGTGAGGCCGAGAGTTATTACTGGCACAGATTTTACTCTCACCAGCCAGATCTCAACTTCGATAATGAAGAGGTTCACCAGGCGATTTTCAAGATACTCGATTTTTGGCTCAAAATGGGCGTCGATGGGATGCGGCTCGACGCGATTCCCTATCTCTATGAAAGAGAGGGGACGAACTGCGAGAACTTGCCTGAGACCCACATATTTCTCCAGAAACTCCGCAACCATGTCGAGACCCACTTCCCAGATCGGACGCTTCTAGCCGAAGCAAATCAATGGCCTGAGGATGCTGCAGAGTATTTTGGAGAGGGGAATGAGTGCCATATGGCCTTCCATTTTCCGGTGATGCCTCGCTTGTTTATGTCGATCCACTTAGAAGACTCGCTCCCGATTATCGAGATCATGGAGCAAACTCCCGAAATTCCAGGAAATTGCCAATGGGCTCTTTTCTTACGCAACCACGATGAGCTTACCCTCGAGATGGTAACCGACGAGGAGCGGGACTATATGTTCCGAGTCTATGCTCACGACCCGCAAGCCCGCATCAATTTAGGGATCCGTCGTCGTCTTGCCCCCCTTTTGAAAAACGACAGGAGGAAAGTAGAGTTGATGAACGCTCTTCTCTTCTCCCTTGCAGGAACTCCTGTCCTTTACTATGGTGATGAGATTGGGATGGGGGATAACATCTATTTAGGTGACCGAGATGGTGTTCGTACTCCTATGCAATGGAGTAATGATAGAAATGCGGGGTTTTCAAAAGCAAATCCACAAAGGCTCTATCTACCTCCTATTCTAGATCCTGAGTACCACTATGAGACTGTCAATGTCGAGGCGCAGCAAAACAATCCTCACTCTCTTCTCTGGTGGACCAAGCAACTGATTTCGCTTCGTAAGCGCTATAAGGCCTTTAGCTATGGGACAACGAAATTTCTCCTTCCTGAGAATCGGAAAGTCCTCGTCTTTTTCCGTGAGCACCAAGAGGAGCTCCTTATGATCATCGCGAACCTCTCCCGTTATCCCCAGTATGTGGAACTAGACCTCTCTCAATACAATGGTTACAGCCTTGTCGAAATGTTTTCTTCTCAAAGATTCCCAAATATTGGGGAGCTCCCCTACTTTTTGACTTTAGGAGGGTATGGGTACTACTGGTTTGCTCTGGAGAAAGTACCAAAAGAGACACCAATCCAAGCAATCAAGCGGAAAAAAGAGCGGCAATTTCCAGAAGCTCTGCTTAAAGAGAAGGGAGAGAGGATCTTTGCCCCAGAAAGGCGGAAGATTCTTCTTGGCTTGATCAAACGGTATCTCTACAGAAGGAGCTGGTTTTCCCACTATTTCCCTATGCTCGATCGGACAAAAACACGCCTCTCCGATTACTCTCTTATTAAAACAGGTACACGCAACTACCACCTCGTCATCATTGAGCTTGGATTCACAAATGGGGTGATCAGACGCCTTCCTCTTATTCTTCTATATGCTCAAGGGGAGGAGGCTGAAAGAAGAGCTGAGGCTTATCCAGAAAATGTTCTTGTCCGATGGTCAAAGGGAGAGAAGGGGGAGATACTCTACGATGCGAGTATGGATGGGGAGGTAGCCTCTTTGTTCCTTCATATGATGGAAAACAAGGGGAGAGTCCGGACAGAAAATGGAGAATTAAGAGGAGTTGCTCTTCAAGAATATGAAAAACGGACCTCTTGCTTATCTACTGACGAGCCCGTTAAAGTGATGCGTGAAGAGGATACGATTCTCTTCACATACGAAAAAGGAGCGCTTCGGATTTTTTGGGATTTAGAAGAGGGGATGAATCTCGATGTAGAGATGCGCCTCGATTTAACCAAAAAGACCTCGTTTCGAGGGTTTTTGCCTGTTATTGGGTATGTAGAGTATCGGAGGTTGGGGATGCCTAAAACTGCGATTGCTGAAGAGCTGATCTCGAGGGGGGGCGAGTATGATGCCTACTCTCTTTCTCTAGAAGGGGCGGAGAGATTTTTGATGAGCATAGAGGCACGTATTGAGACGATTCCACTAGGCGATCTACTTCCAAATAGAAGCTGGCACTCCCTTGCTACAGGAGAACTTCCTCAAGGGATTCATCAGCTAATCGAAGAGCAGACAGAAGTGGCCCGTCACCTGGGCAAAACAACAGGGGAGTTCCACAAGGCAATCGGTTCCATCTCCCAAGACTCTGCATATGAGCCCATTCCCTTTAACCAATTTTATCAAAGATCCCTCTACCAAACCCTCCGGAGCAAGATTGCTGAAGCGTTCACACTACTTGAAAAAGAGTGTAAAATATATGCTCCCCTATTGGAGTATAGGGAGAGGCTCCTAAAATCCCTTACCCCTTTGCTAAAGGAGCACTTTCCTACTATGCGGACCCGCTACCACGGGAATTTCATTCTCCAAAATCTCCACTACACGGGAAAAGATTTTCTCATTACGAATTTTGAGGGGAATCTCTTAAGTTCCTTTAGCGAAAGGCGCTACAAACGTTCTCCTCTTGTAGATGTCGCTTCGATGCTCCTCTCCTTTCATCAAGTGGGCTTTGAAGCAATCTACTCGTTAGAAGAGAGGGGAGTGTTGCGAAAAGAGATCCGTGAGAAGAGTAACAAGTGGGCGAAGAGTTGGGGGATTTGGGTTGGATCGGCTTATATCAGAGCCTACCTCAAAACAGTGGAGGGAAGCTCTTTTCTCCCTAAAGAACCTACACAAACCGATTTTCTTCTATATGTCTATTTGTTAGAACAAAGTCTAGAACAAATTTTACACGGAAACAAACAAGAGGCTACAGAGTTCCTCCTCCATTGGCTTCCCATTTATGGATCATAATCTATTCGAAAAAGTCCCGAGCTCAGTGTACCGCCTCCAATTGAACGAGGAGTTCCCCTTAAAAGAAGCGATCAAAATTCTCCCCTATTTGCATAAGCTTGGGATTGATGGGGTCTACTTATCTCCCCTATTTGAGGCCTATAGCCCTCATGGATATGATGTTACTGATCCAAATCGACTTAACCCCAAAATTGGAACCGAGAAGGAGTACACGCGTTTTTGTGGCGAGCTAAAGAAATGGGGTCTCAAACAAATACTCGATGTTGTCCCGAACCACATGGGAATCAAAGGGGGAGGGAACCACTACTGGCAAGATGTTCTAGAAAACGGCCCCTACTCTCCTTACGCCTCTTTTTTCGACATCGAGTGGGAGTGTGAAAAAAAGGAGCTAAAGAACCGGGTGCTCTATCCGATACTCGGCTCTCACTATGGAAAAGCTCTTGAAAGCCACGAGATCGTTCTTCATTTTTCCAAGGGAGCGTTTACCCTTTTTTATCACGATACTCCTCTTCCTGTCTCTTCTGACAGCTATCCGATTTTGCTGAAGATCTGCCGAGAGTTCATCGGAGAAAAAGACCCAAATCTTGTGGAATTTTACGAGACTTTTCCACATGAGCCGAAGCTCCGATCTTCGAAAAAGCAGGAAGGAGAGGCCCGTTTGGAGGCTCTTTTTACCAAGACGAAAAAAGGGGAGAAGGTTCTTGAAAACCTCCTCTGTCAAACAAACGGAAAAAAACGTCTTCCTAGTTCATTTGACCTTTTAGACAGCCTCCTTGAGGCCCAATTTTATAGGCTTTCTTACTGGAAGGTGGCCAATCACGAGATCAACTACCGCCGTTTTTTCAACATCCACGAACTTGCGGCCCTCCGCATTGAAGATGAAGCAGTCTTGCAGGAGCACCATAGATGGCTGTTTTCTCTAATGGAAAAGGGGGTTGTAGATGGACTTAGAATCGATCATCCAGATGGTCTTTATGACCCCGATTCGTATTTCTCTTCCCTCCAAACCCATGGGCCGATCTATACGGTTGTCGAAAAGATCCTAGACCGGAAAGAGAAACTTCCCGATTCGTGGAGGGTGGACGGCACGGTGGGATATGAATATCTCAATATTCTCAACGGAATCTTCATCCGACAGCAAAACGAGAAGGCCTTCACCGATATCTACGAAGAGTTTATCGGTCAGTCTCTTGACTTTGAGACCCTTGTTTATGAGTCGAAAAAACTCTTCGCTTCCTATGAGATGGTGAGTGAAGTGGAGGCTTTGGGGCGGAAGCTCGACCGTGTTTCGGAAGAAACCCGTCACTACCGAGACTTTACCAGACACGATTTAACCCAAGCAATCGAAGAGGTGATCGCCTACTTTCCTGTATACAGAACCTACAATAGACCTTTTGGGAAAGCGAATCGGAGAGATGCCCGCTACATCACGATTGCAATCCAAAAAGCAAAAGCGAAAGCCCCCTCCCTGGATCACTCTCTTTTCGATTTTTTGGAAAACCTACTTCTTGGAAAATTGCCCAAGGCAAAAGAGGCTGGGTTTTCTGATTTTGTCCTCTCTTTTCAACAGTTGACTGGGCCGATGATGGCAAAAGGGCTTGAAGATACCACCTTTTACCGTTACAACCGACTTCTCTCCCTAAATGAGGTAGGAGGAGATCCTCCCCACTTTGGCTATTCAGAAGGGGAGTTTCACCGCCTTTTCCGGGAAAAGCAGGAGAAGTGGCCATATGGTTTTCTCGCCTCCTCAACTCACGATACGAAGAGAAGTGAAGATGTCCGGATGCGACTCAATGTTTTAAGCGAGATTCCCGAAAGGTGGCGCTTAGAAGTAAAGAGATGGAGTCTGCTCAATAGTCGCTTCAAGGGGGAAGGTCCCTCGCTAAACACCGAGTATTTTCTCTACCAAACTCTCTTAGGGGTTTGGCCAAAAGAGGGGGTTCGAAAGAAGGAGAGAGAAGCTTTTTTTAAGCGCCTTTGGGAGGTTGTGGTAAAATCGATGAGGGAGGCCAAGCAAGAGACGAGTTGGATGGAGCCCAACCTCGAGTATGAAGAGGATGTCCGAAGATTTCTAGAATCGATTCTCACTCCCCAAATAGGAAAAGCATTTCTTACTTCTTTTCTCCCCTTCGTCCATGAGATCGACAGGCTTGGAGCCCGCAACTCCCTTTCTGCCACAGCCCTCAAGATCGCCCTTCCTGGAGTGGTCGATGTCTATCAGGGAAATGAACTATTCCACTACCGCCTTGTCGATCCTGACAACAGAGCTCCTGTAGACTTTACTTCACGAAAAAAGCTCCTGGCCCAAGGTAACAAGGAGTTCAAGTTATTCCTTCATCAAAAAGCTCTGAACTGTAGAAGAGAGCACAAGGAGCTCTTTATCCATGGGGAGTATATTCCATTAAGAGTAAGAGGCTTTAGGAAAGACCATCTCATTGCTTTTTTACGCAAAACCAAGGAGAAGACTCTTTTAGTTGTAGTGAGCCGATTTTTTGCCTCTCTTCCAACAGATGAGCCCCTTGGAAAAAAAACCTGGAAAGAGACGGAAGTTCTTCTCCCTGCAGAATATCTCTCAAAGGTATTCGAAGATGTTTTTACCCAGAAAAAACTTAAGGCCAAAAAACAAGGTGGACAGGCAACCCTTTCTGTGGCAGAACTACTAGAAACGTACACCTTTAGCTATTGCATAACTTAAGTGGCTATTCTAAGCGATATAGAAACGAAGCGGGAGCTCTCTTTGGGAGCCAAAGTGGGGGAAAAGACCACCTCCTTCCGTGTTTGGGCCCCCCACCACCTCTCTCTATCCCTCCATCTCCTCGGGAAGGGGATGTTCCGGATGGAGCGGGACAAGGAAGGGTATTTCTCTTTCAATCTTGAGAGGGTAAGCCCGGGAGATCGCTACTTCTACACCTTTGGAAATGGTCTAGAGCGCCCTGACCCTGTCTCCCGTTTCCTTCCCGACGGGGTCCACGGCCCCACAGAGATCGTCGATCCCAAAAGCTTTTCCTGGGATGATCTCTCGTGGAAGGGGATCCCTTTACAAGAGCAGATCTTTTATGAAATCCATGTAGGGGCATATACCAAGGAGGGGACCTTCTACTCTTTGATCGATAAGCTCCCTTACATCAAAAAGTTGGGAGTTACTTGCCTTGAGATCATGCCGATCTCGCAGTTTCCAGGAAGGTGGAACTGGGGATACGACGGAGCCTCTCCTTACGCTCCCTATTCAGGATATGGAGGGCCACAAGGTCTAAAAGAGCTCGTTAAGGCCGCCCACGCCCACTCTCTTGGCATCTGCCTCGATGTTGTTTACAACCACTTAGGCCCAGAGGGGAACTATCTTGCTGAGTTTGGCAACTACTTTAGCGACACCTATCGTACCCCGTGGGGAAAAGCCCTCAACTACGACGGTCCCTACTCGGATCATGTGCGCCACTACATCATCCAAAACGCTCTCTACTGGCTTTCCGAATACCATATCGACGCCTTAAGACTCGATGCCATCCACGGGATCTACGATTTTAGTGCCTCTCCCATGCTTCCAGAGCTCATCAAAGAGGTGCGCCTTTTAGGACAGGAGCAAGGGAGAAACATCCATGTGATTGCCGAATCGGGATTCAACGATGCTCGTATTCTCCACCCAGAAGAGAAAGGGGGGTGGGATCTTTGCGGAGTTTGGAACGATGATTTCCACCACGCCATGCACGTGACGCTGACTGGGGAAAAAACGACCTATTACAGCGACTTTTCCGGTTTGCCCGACTTAGCCAGGTCCTTATCTGGAGGCTTTGTCTACGAGGGGCAATATTCGAGCTTCCGGAAACGGCGTCATGGAAACTCTTGCAAGGGGATCCCTTACGAAAAGTTTCTCATCTTTTCCCAAAATCACGACCAGGCAGGAAACCGCCCTTGGGGAGAGAGACTCGCTTCCCTTGTCGAAAAAGAGCCGGCAAAACTAGCCGCCTGTTTCACCCTCCTCACTCCCGCTACACCTCTTCTCTTTATGGGGGAGGAGTATGGAGAGAAAGCTTCTTTTGAGTATTTCGTCGATTACAAAGATGAGCGGCTGATGCGTTCAATCTTCGAAGGACGAAAGCGGGAGTCCCACAGAACCGACATGCCCTTTCCTGGGAAAGAGTCGTTTGACAACTCACAACTCAGCTGGGAATTTGATCACGATCTTCTCACCCTCTACCAAAAGCTCATCTCTCTAAGAAAACAGTTCCCTCCAGCTCCCCACCTCACAACGGGCGACCTCCACGTCTCCTACTCAGAAGAGGAGTCTTGGATCGCCTGGGAGTATCCCACCAAAAACGGCTCTTGGCTGGGGGTCTTCTGCTACCTCGGTGAAGAGGCACAGGCCTTCTCCCTCCCATTCCGAAACCTTACCTCCCCCAAACTCCTCTTCTCCACAAGCCCCTCCTCCCAGAAGGGGATCTTCCCTCCTCACTCAGCCTCCATTTACACCTCCTAACCAGCAACTTCTCTCCAATCTCTCCTCTTTTAAATCGGCCTTGAGAAGCTGTTCAGTTCTTTTTGGGATAGTCCTTTCAAAGCGTTAAACACCTCTTTGGCCGAGGGACGATCATCCGAAGAACTCCAACACTGTTTAAGGAGTTGTTGAAGAGTGGGTGGCGTGATCGATTCATCAATTTTTTCTCCCTCATTCCCTTGCAAGACACGCATTATGATTTGCTGGGGATTTTTCCCTTCAAA
>JAAKFR010000038.1 GCA_011064985.1 Chlamydiota bacterium | reverse complement strand
CTCGATGTCGGCTCATCGCATCCTGGGGCTGTAGAAGGTCCCAAGGGTTTGGCTGTTCGCCAATTAAAGCGGTACGCGAGCTGGGTTCAAAACGTCGTGAGACAGTTTGGTCCCTATCCTTTGTGGGCGCAGGATATTTGAGAGGAGCTGCTCCTAGTACGAGAGGACCGGAGTGGACAGACCAATGGTGTTTCGGTTGTTCTGCCAAGAGCATTGCCGAGTAGCTACGTCTGGACAGGATAAGCGTTGAAAGCATCTAAACGCCAAGCCCCCCTCAAGATAAGATATCCCTATGAGACTCAACGAAGATGACGTTGTTGATAGGTTGGGTGTGTAAGCACAGCAATGTGTTGAGCTAACCAATACTAATCAGTCCATTGGCTTGACCACTTTTTATCATCACATTTTGCCTAATAGGCAAATGAAGTGGACAAGCGACAGCTGCTACTTAAGCCTTAAGAAACGCATGAGAATTTCATAAGTTTTTTTCAGGCGTCATTTATTTAAGTGAAATGTTACAATGAATATTCTTTTTCGAGACTTATAATTTTTTTCTTGGTGGCAATAGAGAAGGGGGTACACCTGATCCCATACCGAACTCAGAAGTTAAGTCCTTCCTCGCCGATGGTACTGCACACAAGAGTGTGGAAGAGTAGGGCGCCGCCAAGTTTTTCTTTTCACCCTGTCTAGGACAGGGCTTTTTTTGAGCTTATGACTACAACTGAATTTTTCACTACATATCATGCTGGTTCCCAGCAACTTATTCCCCACGATTCTGAGGAAACTCAATCGCTTTCTTCTGGAAGAATTTATATCCTATCAGGTGGTGAATCCGACACTGAGGACCTTGTTGAAGATGTCTCTACTCTTTCAAAGGTAGCCGATTACGCACTCCGGTTATTTAAGAGTCCGTTTGTATGGAGCGTCCTGGCAACTGTGGTTCTGATGATCGCCCTCCCAACTCCCTATCGCTTCTTTATCCCGATTATCCCCTGGGTAGGGATCACCTATTTTTCTGACCGTCTTCCCGGCCCTATGCACCGTGAAATGACTCTCGTCCATACGTTTGTCCGCGATATGCTCAGCAAGTGTATCCCTCCCATGCACCAAGAGTGGTTCCACACCATCGATGAAGACAAAAAACTCCATTTAGGTGCCGTTCCCTTTCAAGATACATTCAACAACAATCCGCCCACTTTTGGTTCCATCCTCGTCCTATCCACAGAGAAGGAGATGGGGACCACAATCTTCGGCGCTCCATTGCAGGAGTCGTATTGGGTGGGTGCAGGTACTGCGTATAAGTTTGTCGTCTGTGAGGATCGCCAGGCACTAAAGAAAAAAGATCTTGCCGAGTGTGCTAAGTACATCGATGAACAGGTGAAAAATGAGGGTGGGGTGTATGTCTGTTGTCCGAATGGCCGCTCTCGTAGTGCTATGGCGATGGTGGCCTACCTCCTTGGGCAAGATAAGGATTTGAGTGTAGATGCTGCCCTCAAAAAGATCCAAGAGTCCCGCTCATTTGTCTCCTTCTCTAAGACCCAGAAGGATGCCCTCGAAGAGTTCAAGAAAAAACCTCCTAAGAAAGGGTGGTTCTGGTAGTCCTTCGTTCTGTGTGGGCTCAGCATTTCGTAAAATTTTAACGCAGAGGAGCAGAGAAACGCAAAGCAAACCAGGCTCTTTCGTGCCTCTGGGTGTCACCCAAATCGGTTAAAGGTCCAAGTTCCCATCCTCAGGCACAAAGTAGGTGGTGTTCTTACTTATCCCTCAGAGAACAGAATACGCAAACTTTTCAGAAGCAAGACACAAAGACACAAAGTCACGGAGACACAAAGGATTTCTTAAATCCGGCCTCCTCCTCGTAAGAGGAGTTTTCCTTAAGGAGAGAGCAAAAATGGAAAATAAAATCGAACAATAACATGAGGAATTTAACATTTCTATTTTCCATTTTTGCTCTCTCCTTAAGAGAAAAGACCCTTCGGGTCAGGCCGGATTCTTCGTGTCTTTGTGGCTCCAAGCTTAAGTCCCTCACCCTAGCCGCCTCTCACCTGAAGAGGGGAGCAAGCAAGGGGGCGAGCAGGGTGATGACCATGAGGGCGACAAGGACGAGCACAACAGCGATGATGAAGGCCAAAAGTGCTTTCCATGCAGAGACCTTATGGGCGGCCGCTAGTAGATTCATAAAGATCACAAATGCCCAGATAGCCCCCACGATGTAGACAATCCCTGCTGCAAGCTGTAGCCAAGGATTGGGAAAAGCCGCTACTCCAAGCAAGCCAAAGAGGATCGCAACACTATTGGGATAGAAGTTCCATCCCACTGCGCTTTTCACATCTACGAAGTTCCCCTCTCCTCCAACCCACGATCCTGTGAGCTGCAAGAGCCAACCACCTACATAGAGATGAACGATCCCTGCGACCGCCCCAACGATCAGGATAAGAGCAATCTCAACCCCTGTTGAGAGAGCATGGACTTGCTCATGAGAACTCGTTGAGAGGCCAAGCCACAGAGAAAGAATCCCCCAAATAATCGCGAGCCAAATGATCCATTTTTTCGGATTCTCCTGGAGGATCGCTTCCATGGTCTTTTTGGGGTGAACCCAGATCTTTCCCCATACTGAAGTTGCACTGACACTCATCATCTCCTCCTCGTTTACAGCAAGAAGAAGCAACTCTCGTGCCAGTTCACATCAGCTCCCTCAATTAGGTTTTTTTCTGTTTGGGTTTGGGGAGCTTTGAGGGGTGGTAGTTGGAGACTCGTTTTGTTCAATTTGTCCAAGCATGTTGATCTCTGAAGATGTAAGGTTCTTCGCCCACTCTCCTAATAGTTCAATATTCTTGAAGAGATTTGATTTCTCTCTGAATTCAAGCCATGCCAATCGTTCTTTATTGCCGGTTGGGAAAATGAGATTCAACTGCTCACGCGTGATGTGATCTGTCTGGAGACCCTTGATATGATCTTTAGTAAGGAACGCAAGTTGTGGGACAACCTCTTCATGTGCGATGAGTGAGTTGACTGCCTCTGGAGTGAGCGCAGCAAAACGATCAGCGGAGTTTTCATCTGCCGCCGGGAATAGGGCTATAGCCTGGCCAGGGGTGAGGGTAGGGATTTCTTCGATTTTCTGAGGAGGGAAGTACTTGAGGCTTACTCCTTCGAATTGGGCTGTCGTGAAGATGAATGCGAGTTGCGTCTCATTGAACTGGTTGAAGGTATTGGTAGTGCCCTGCCAGACAGGAAGAATCGCCGGTAATACATGAATGGGGAAATCTTCGAAAATCTCTCCATCTTTCATAAATAGCTGTTGACACTGCTCATCCGAGAGGAGCCTTCCCCAAGGGAATTGATCGTCTTCTTCTGGAGCTTGCAAGAGGAGGCTGTTGACAACATCGGGGTTGAGAGCTGCGAATCGAGCCCTTTCTCCAGGACTGTTTTCATTGTGGAAAATCATCCAAAGGTCGCCATATGTAATCTCATCTTCCCCTCGGATCCGTCCGATCTGTGTTGCTGTGAGGTTTTTGAGCCATTTCCCTTTATCTTCTTTGCTTAGTAGGATTTGGATAATGTCATTACCGACGATTTGGACATGACGCTCTACCTCGAAAAGATCCTCAAATACTCCTTCAGGTAACTCACGAACTTCTTCTGCACTTAATCCTGTTACAACCTCTTCAGGGATGTGTTTGATCCAAGCCCCACGTCTATCCTCTTCATCAAGGAGCATCCCCTTGATGTCCTCATGTTTCATTTTCCCAAACTTCTCCGGTCCGTTCAAGACATCCGGGAGGTTATTATGGTGGATCTGCTTCATGTCGATTGCAGCCACTTGATTGGGTGTGAAGTGGCTAAAATAGGGTGCTGACCCATCATAGTGCGCCTCGAGAAGATGATTTACTTGGTCTTTAGTAAGGGCTTGCCAGCGGCTCCTGCTGAGCTCATCTTGTTGTCGAGGGAAAAGTGGCTCAAAGTACTCAGAGAGAGTTCCATTATCCAGATCAGGAACGTGTTTTGCTCCTACATACCTCCATCCCTCTCCCGTTAGAGTTCCATTTTTGATGTACCCTACTACTGTCTTCCCATCTAAGTTCTGGAAGAAGGTTGGTAAATCAGGGATCAGGTGTACCATGTCTTGTTGTTGGGGGAGGTATTGGATTTGGGGAGCTGGCGGGGTGCCGAGGTAGGCGCGGATGGTGAGGTGGATGAGGCCGATGGTGGTGATTCCGGCATACCCCATCCAGATGCTGCTGCCGATCGGTCCGACTTTTCCGAGAAGGTCGAGGTTACTCAAAGCGTGGGGGAGAAACTGGGTGGAAGCGATGTAGGATACAACAGCCACGACAAGGGCGATAGCTGATAGGGCGAGTGTTGTGATCAAAATGACTTTTTTTATGTCACAACAGGAACTTTTTTGGTGATTATGCTGGATTTGTTGAATTTCAGGAGAATGGGAGGAAGAAATATATTGACTCATGGCTAACGATCCTTGTTTTGTAAGGTTTGCAAAACCGTATACATTTAATGTTTTCTTTATATTCACACGAATTTTAACTTGTCTTGAAAAAAACACAACCTTTTTTTCTCCAGAAGCAATGAAGATTTTCTAAACATCAAAAAGAAAGCGATTTGTGAGATTAGGAAATTTTGAGGGGATGGTGTATGCTTAAGACAATGGAACCGAGAGTACACCTTTTTGGCCATGTAAAGACGGGTATGGGGGAGAGGAGTCTCACTTGGAAGTTTGCGAGCTCGCTTGCCCCTTTGGCTGAGGTCGAAACCTTCGATATTCTCGAGTGGATGAATGAGGAAGAGTACACCTCTCTTGCCGAGCTCAACTACTCTTTGGCTGAAGGGGGACACGCCCTTCTGGAAGAGATCGGAGCCCCATTTTCCCTCCCTAAAGCTGATCTCAACCTGGTTTTGAGCTGGGGAACTTCTCTTGCTGCCCTTTTTGGGAAAGGGATCCAGAAAAGCGCACCTACCATTGCAAAACTCTATGTCCACCATCCGGATGAGAGGATCTTCCCCAAACTCTATGAGCCTGCAGCGTTGTGTCTTACCGAGTCTCCCCTTGCTTTTTCTCGAGCTCTCTCACATGGCTTTTTACCTGAGAAGCTCCTCTATATCCCCCATACTTATCCACAGGTCTGTGAGACTCTCGTGCCGAATAGAACGTATGTCGATCGTCTTGCCGCAAGCCAGGGGAAACAAGTCTCAAAAGATGCTGTCGTAGTGGGGTGTGTGGGGCGGCTTGTGTATGGGAAGAATACTGAGTTTGCTATTGAGACTGTTCGGAGGCTTGTGGAAAGGGAAAAAAAGGTTGTGCTGGTAGTGAAAGGGGATTTTCCAGAAGAGTCTCTTGCTCCAAAGTACGAAGAAGACCTAAAAGAGATGCTCACCACCTATTCTCAAGAGGCCTGGCTCTTATGGGATCAAGACTCTTCCCCCTTTCCAGAAGTGGTTGAAGAGTACATGAGTTTTGATCTTCTCCTCCATCCATCTGGTGCTGAAGGGGGCTCCCATGTGGTTGTCGAGGCGTTAGGGCTGGGTAAGCCTGTTCTTTTGCTCGACTGCTCTACCAATCCCTCTCTTTTTTCTGGATTAGCCACTTTTGTCAAAACTGAGAAGGAGCCGATTGCTGCTCCTTTACCCTTTTATCGTCCCGATCTTGAAGATCTGATCGACAAACTCGAAAAAGCCCTTGAAGATCCCAAGATCCCAAACAAGAGACAAGTGGAAGAGAGATTTCATCCTGAGGTGGCCGCCTCCCGCCTCCCTCTCCTCTTCTCCCGCGACAAAGAGAGGCTCCTCTCCCTCCAAAAACATGACGAGAAACTCTATGGTATGTAGAAGCATCGCAGTTGTGCCGGGGCCTCGCACCTCGTTTTTGGACCACCTATTCCCCATTGCTTAAGGGATGGGGATTCCTCTTGTGTGCACCGACGAGTGGGTCCATACATGCGCCGAGCTTTTCGCTCCTATCTCAGGAAGATCTCCTTGAGAAGAAGAGGGAAAGAGCTTACCATGAGATCTATGGAAAGGGGTGCTCCTTTTCTGCCATAAAAAACGAGATCAAGCAAACCCTAATAGACGAGTTTTGAAAGGAATCGGTGTTCTTCCAGGCCCTCGCACTCAGTACATCGACCATCTGGTCCCTCTTTGCCAGATCATGGGGATCCCGATTCTTGTCACAAATGCCAAGGTCCAAGCTCTTATCGAGAGGTACTACCCTCCGATGGAGATCATTTTAGCTGAGCCTGAGGACTACTCTCTTGATCCTTACCTGGAAAACTACGAGGTTTTTTTCTATGTCGAGTGGTCTCGGATGGGCAATGGTACTTTCCAATTCCATGAGTATACTTGTTCTCACCGGGTCCGTTCGGTCTGCTCTCTCCATGGCCACCCCGATAAACACGACGAAATCTATTGGCTAGAAAAATTTGCAAGCGAAGAGATCATACTCGCTTATGGACCCGATTTGGTCGAAAAGATGGAGCGGAAAGGGATTGAAAAAAATCCGATTTTGACTGGGAATTACCGCCTCGCTTTTTTCGAAAAACACCGGAGCTTTTTCACCTCCCGCCTCCCTTTTGAGAAGAACTTTCCCATTCTTTTATATGCCCCTACTTGGACCTGTGAGAACTGGAAAAGTGAGCTTCGCCACTATTTTTCCCCCTTCTTCCGCCATTTTGAGGAGATCGTTTCGACCTTCTCTCCCTCTTTTCAGCTTCTTGTCAAACTCCATCCGGTCACCAGATTCTATCAACCCGATGCTGTTGAGCAGCTGCAATCCTCCTCCCCTGATCTCCTCTTCCTTGAGGACTACCCCCCTATCTATCCCTTGCTCGAAAAAACCGATCTTTATGTAGGAGACTACTCTTCTATTGGGTATGACTTCCTCTATTACGACCGCCCTCTGCTCTTTTCTGGGACAGGGCAGATAACCCCTCTGCAGGCGTGTGGCGACGTGTTTACAAAAGACCTCGATTGGAAAAATCTTCCCGCTCAGCCTAAAAGAAAAGAGGTCTACAACGCCGTGTATGGTCCCCCAAAACCTTTAGAAACCCTGAAACAAGAGATAGAAGATGCGTGTAGATCTCCTCGCAACTGATCGAAAGAGGTATACGTTTGAAACGTACGCTTTGGAGCAGGTAAAAAAGGTCCTTACAAAAATGGGGCTCTCTTTCCAAGTGATTTACCTCTCAGATGGTCTTTTGTCCGAATATCTTTCTTATAGGAAGGTGAACCCTCTCTCATGGAGTGTGAGTTTTTCGTCCCTTGTTCCTCTTGGTAGATCAATTGTTGATCTACTACCCGACCCTCATTTTACCTGGATGAGAGGGACAGAGTCCTCTTTGCTTCCCTCTTTTTCTAGGTCTTCCGCTAGGTGGGGGATTCCAAATAAGATCCTCTACAAAGAACTTGGCTCTCCCAACCTACTCTACCTACCCCATGGAGTAGAGAACGTCTCCAGACACCCATCCCGCCCCTTTCCTGTTGTTTTCTTTGGTCCTGTTGTCGACTATGCTCGATTACAGAGGCTGTGGGAGGATTGGCTTGGATTAGACGGTGTCTCTCAAATGCACCTTTGCGTTGAACGAGCTTGGAAGGGTTCACTTTCCTCTTTGCAGGTTGTACGTGAGATGTTTGGAGAAGACGAACGGATCAAGGCCCTCTTGAGTTGTGTGGAAGAGGCAATTCGAGTGAAAATAAGAGATCCCCTCCAAAGGGCTTTTTCAGAGGTTCCTATCCATATTTTTGGAGCCCATATAGGTGAGAATCTCCTTTGCACTCTTTCTAAAAATGTCTCTTTGCATATGGAGCTTCCCTACACAGAGCATTTTGAGGTGCTCAAGCAAGCCGAGTGTATTGTCATGGAAGAGCCCACCTATTGGTTTTTTCCAGCGCTTGCAGCTGGTGCCCTCCCTTTTTCTCCCCCAACCCCTGAGCTTATAGAAGAGTTGGGGCCTAGCTCGCCTCTCTATATCACCGATCCAAAAGAGCTTGAGGAGAAGGTGAAATTTTATTTCCAAAATCCAAAGGAAAAAGAAAAACTTCTAGCCTCTTTGCAAGGTCATCTGGCTGAAAAAAGCTGGGAGAAACAAGTTGGAAAAATGGTAAAATTCATGAGCCCATGAAAATCAGTGTGATCACCCCAACTTCTGACCGTCCCCACTTCTTAGAGGGGCTCTACACTCTGCTCAAGAATCAGACTCATACAGATTGGGAGTGGCTTATCTACGACTCTAGCCTCCACCCCCAAACTTTTGCCGATCGACGGGTGGTCTATTTCCACGATCACGACATTTTGACCATAGGAGAGAAACGCAATCGCCTTCTGGAGAGGGCAACAGGAGAGGGGATCGCCCATTTTGATGATGACGACTATTACGCCCCCACTTACTTGGCACACATTGCCAAACAGCTAGAAGAGGCGGCTTTTTATAACTACCACTCTTGGTTCTCCCATGATCTCAAGAGTTCTCAAACCTACTACTGGGCTACCGACGAGCAGGCCAATACCCAATACATCGTCAATGCTCTTTCTGGCTCGAAGGTACGGGAAATCGAGCTGGGTTCTCTTATGGCACACCAGGAGGAGAAATTGAATTATCGGGGGAGAACAGGGTTTGGATTCTCATTCTCCTATAGGAAGGAGGTAGCGGAGGCTTGCCATTTCCCTGATGTCGATTTTGCGGAGGACAGAGCCTTTTATGAAGAGGCCTTAGAGAAAGGATTTTCCCTAGTAGCTCATCCAGATCGAGAGGGGAGAGTAGTCCACCTTTTCCATGATACTAATACCTCGACTGAGTATCCCCAATACCGGATCCCTCTTTTTCTCTCGCAACAGATCTTTCCTGAGTTTTTTTCTTACCTCGAGAGGTTTACACGTGAAAATTGACCTGATTGTTGCGGAAAATACCTACTCGACAACTGCCCACTTCGCTGCTTCTTTGCAAGAAGCTCTTTGTGGATTGGGAGCTTCAGCGGAGCTTCTCGAGCTAAACGAGAAAAAGGGGCCTACTACCCTTGCGAAGCTGAAACAAGATCCTCCCGATTTCACCTGCTCCTTTTCTAATATCCACCACAACCAAAAACCATTTGGGGAGATCACAGGACGTCCTCATATCAGCCTCCTTCTAGATCCAGTTATCTACTCTCTTTACCACCTGACAAGTCCCTTGTCGTGGGTTGGGTGTGTCGATAAAAATGATCTCGAATTTTTGCAAGGGTTTGGATTTACCCAGGTCTTTTTTTGCCCCCATGCCGCCGATCCTCGCTTCCTCACTTCTCCTGAGACTTCTCGTTCTCTAGAGGCTCTTTTTTTTGGAACGTGTATCGATTTTGAAGCGATTGAGGCGAAATGGAGAGTCCGCTACGGAAAAATGGTCCATGACCTTCTCCTTGCCGCTGCAGAGCGAGTTCTTTCATCAGAGACAACCTCCCTCGTCCAGATTTTAGCCTCTCTTGGTGTTACGGAGGAGAACCTTCCCCTCTACCACCACGAGGTCGATCTCTACACAAGAGGAAGAGACCGGGTTGAGCTCCTCCGTAGTGCGAACCCATCTACCCTCCATATCTACGGTGAGGGGCCCTGGAGGAAGTATCTCCCGAAGGCCCATCTCCATGCTCCTCTCCCTTTTGCAGAGACTTTGCCTCTTATGCAACAGGCGAAAATCGTCTACAACAGCTCCCCTCGCTTTAAGAAGGGAACTCACGAGCGGGTTCTTTATGGGCTCCTCTGTGGTGCAGCAGTGGTTACAGGGGACACCACTCTTACTACTCCTGGCACCTCCCAATACACCTACGGTACGTGGGAGCCCGCTCCTCTTCCCACCTCCTCCCAAATTGAAGAGGGACAGAAGGAGATCCTTGCCCACCACACCTGGAACACCCGCGCCCAAACCCTCCTCTCGCAGGACGTTCTCCCCTGATTTTTCGCTCCATCAGGCTTTTGAGCAGGATGAAAAAAAGCCAAAAGTCCACACTAGCTTGCTTGTTGAGGAACTCTGTTGTGGCAGTGGCATTGGGGGCAGGTGGAGACAGGGGTGTCTGAGGGAGTGAGGTAGTCGTGAGAGCAGTATTCGCAGGTGATGAGTTTGTAGGGGGGAGGCAAGATGACCCTCTTTCGATTGCGGAAGTGGGAAAATGTCCAAATGCCTAAGCAGAGGAAGAGGAAACCCCCTAGATAGAGGAGAAGGGCCGTTGATATCTCAACTGAGATCATCTTCTTCCTCCTCAAAGTCGGGAAGGAGTTGGTACTCGATTTTCTCAATTCTCTCAAAATTTGGCCTTGCCTCATAAAATGTTGTGGTCGTTACTACAGGGATATCTGGCGGAGGAATTTCGGGGAACTTTGGCTCTGAGAAGAGATCTACAGGAACCATAACTTCAATAGGGGCCGCATGGGGATGGGTCATTGCCAGTTCTACCTCCACTCGGACAGGAGTCAAGATTGGGTATTCATTCGGATCATGTACATGGGCGATTTTCAAGCCCACTGCCAATACAAGATGAAAAACAAGAGCCAGCCCAAACCCCACGACAAGATCAAATGAGAGGGCCCTCTCTTTTTTCCGCATCGTCAATGCATGGTCAGCTGTAATTCGCAACATCTTCAAACTCTATTTTGGATCGGTAAACGGTTCTTTTCTTTTATACAACCAATTAAGTCCATGATCAGGAATAGACTTTAGATTGTGAATTATTTTTAAATGCGGTACTGAATTCACGTGAGATGGTAACGGGATGTTTTGCAAATGTCCAATTACAGTAGTCCCTATGGAGGGGGTAGGCCTGGTTGAAAACCAGGATGAACAGAAAGAGAAAAATGGTTTTGAACTTCTTAGGCATCAGATTCTCCTCGTTGGAAACCCAAGCTAGCACTGGCATTAAAAAATGATCAAGGGAAATTCCGGCGGGCTTCCGATTCTGAGGAGTCTTTGTAGACGAGGCGAAGGGGGAGGCCGGTCTCTTGGGCGGAAGAGAAGAGGCGGAGGAAATCGCCGTATTCGACCCGTTTATCGAGGCTGAGGACGAGGGTGGTGTCACATCCGGGGTGGAGTCGCTTTGCCTTTTCGACCTCACGGGAGAGGCTTTCGCCAAAAGAGGAGAGGTCGACGATCTCTTTTTTGCTTCCGACGTAGATGACGTTTTGAGCGTCCATCACTACAAGAACTTGGGATGTGCGAGGTGGAGCTGTGCGGGCGAGTTCGGGGCTTTCAATGTTGAGTGATTTGAGGGGGAGAATGTCTGATGTGATGAGGAAAAACACGAGCATCAAAAAGACAACATCTACAAGAGGGGTGAGGTCGATAAGGGCAGTTGTTGGATCCAGATTCGTCTTAAACTTCATGAGGGTCCCTGTTCTAGGGTGAGGTAGTCGACAACTTCTGAGGCAGTAGTTTGGATTTCAAGAACGAGGTTTTTCACACGTCCAATCAAATAGTTGTAGGCGACAATTGTGGGGATTGCCACGACAAGGCCAGCAGCTGTTGTCACAAGCGCGTATTCCATCGCCTCTCCTACTCGGGTTGTGGAGATATCCATCAGCCCCGAAGCTCGCATCTCTGAGAAAGCTTGGATAAATCCCAAAACGGTTCCAAGAAGTCCGATGAGGGGGGTGATGTGAGATAAAACGGAGAGGATCTTGGCATTTTTTTCGAGACGAGCAATCTCATTTGCTCCAGCTGTTTCCATCCCCGATTCGATCTCGTCTCTTGGCCTCTCGTGTCTTAGCAAGCCTGCTTTGACGATGTGAGAGACGGCGCCTCCGGTATCTTCACAGATGTGGACTGCTTCTACGATATTTTTCTCCTGGATTGCTTTTCGGAGTGAGATCAGAAGGGTGTTGGTATCTGTCTCAGATTTTCGCAAAAAGAAGAATCGTTCAAAAAAGATGGTCATTGCCAAGATTGAACACCCGGCAAGAATAATAAGAATAATATTTCCTTCCGTAAAATAGCGAAGGATATAGTCTCCCCAAACAGTAGCAAGTAGGTTATTGAATTCCATACGACATCCTCAACTTTTCCTCAGCTTGTAGGGCCCACTCACCTGATTTTTTTGCAGTGGCCTCGAGTTGGCGCAGCGCTAACTCGGGTCGACCCTGTAGTTCGTAAATCTCTGCTCTTTTGTACATCGCCTCAAGACGGGAATCAGAGGCGATGTCGGTATTGATCACTCTTGAGAGAAGACGCATCGCTTTCTCGTACTCGCCGAGATCTCTGTGAGCATCACTTTGGGCAATCCAAAGGAGGAATCGCTCCTCTGCGGAGAGCTCCTCTTGCCCACATTCTTCAGCAATCGAATAGCAACGAATGGCAGTAGTCACATCTTCACATCGAATAGCGAGGTCACCTTGGATCTGCCATATATGAGCAAGGGTCGCCCCCGCATCTTTTCCCGATAGGGCGTAGTTTTCGAGCATCTTGTTCAACCGATCTTCAAGCTCTGACCATCTCTCCTGTTTGAAATAGCACCGTACAAGAGCATACTCTCCCTCCTCTTGGATAGAAGGATAAGGATCCTTCTGTTTAAAAGGGAGAGTGTAGGGATTGCGATCTTGTGAAAAGTCTTCGACAAGTTCTTTCATGAGGCTTTCACAATTGGCAAACTCTCCTTTTTGTAGGAAGAGCTCGGCTAATTCTAGCATTGCTTGGTACCGAAAATAGAGATAGGTCATGTTTGGTTTTGACATCTCGTTTTTCCATAGGGAAAAACTGTTCAAAGCACTTTCAAAGGCTTTTTGAGCATCGAGGAGATCTGAAGCATTCATTCCAAGAAGGTAGTTTGAGATGATTTGGAGAGGAGAAGTTGGAAATATTTGGGAGAGGTTTCTTAGGTGTTCGAGGGCAACTGGGTCTGAGGAGAGGTAGCTTTGGTAGGTGTATTGCTTAAAATAGGCTTCTGGCGCCCGAGGGGAGTGTGGGAAGTTTTTGTAGATAAATTTTCTTAGAGGGGAGGGATTTTCGCCTAATAGTTCTTGCATTTCAGCAACCCAAAACCACCCTTCTGCTGCAATCGGAGTTTCGGCGTATTCCGAGGCGAGCGTTGTGAAGGTATTCAGAGCTTTTTCATACTCCTTGTTACGAAAGTAGAGGGTTCCTAAGGTATGGAAGGCCTCGGTCCGATACTTCCCACTAGGATAGTCAGATATGGCCTGTTGCAAGGAGGTTTCTGCAAGGGAGAAATAGACAGGGTTTGGGAGGTGAGAGGCGATCAATCCTCGGAGGTACAAGGTCTCTTCCCTTTCGGAGTCCTCTACTTGTGCTAGAAGGGTTTCAAGTAACGGGAGAGAATCGGACGGGGCATTTTTGTAGGCATGGGCTTTTGCTTCGAGTTTGAGAAGAGAGGAACGTACCTCTTCTTCAATAAATCTGGGAAGAGCATTCTGAAAAGAGAGAACTGCCTGGGTAAGATCGTCTCTCCCACCTTGCTCAAGACCCCTTTGGAGATGGAAGATCCCTTTTTTTAGCCATGCCTCTCCGAACTTCGATGTGGAGGCATACCTTTCACTTGTCGCTTCTGAGAGGAGGAGGGCTTGGGTATCAGGTGAATCACTTGCTTCTACCAGCAAAAGAAGGGCTTCGATCTGGCCGCTCGGAGAAAAGTCTTCTTGCGAATGTGCCAGGAGATCAAACAGAGGTTCTAGAGAAGTTCCACATGCGCGGTTTTGCAAAACAAGGAGATGGGCGAGACCGAGCTTTGCCCCTTCTTCCTCTTCTGTTTGCAGGATTTTTGAGAAGATTGACTCAGCATTTTGCCAAAGAGAGATTTTTTCTTTTTGGTTTTGCTTCCCAAGTCCGATATAGGTCCACGCGAGGTGGAAAAGGGCTTTATTTTTCCAATCTTCAAAAAGAGGAGAGGAAGGGAGAGCTTTTTCAAAAGCCTCCCTTGCTTGGGGGTATTTCTCTTGCGCGTAGGCAGCTTCACCTTTTAGGAAAAAGCACTCATGGCGTAGAGGGTCCTCATCCAAAAGGGTCTTTGAGAGTGTTTCGAGGAGTTTTTCCGCTTTTTCAGGAGTCTGGCATTCTAAGTAGAGACGAGCGAGGTTCAGAGTTGCAACAAAATGGACTTTCTTTTTCCCATCGACTAGCTGTAAGAAGAACTCTTCCGCTTTCGTAAAGTTTCCCTTCTTTGCGTAATAGATTCCTATTTCGAAAAGAGCATGGTCGTAGTGGTTCTGGTCTCCTCTTGGGGTTGCTACATATTGCTGGAAAAGAGAGAGGGCGTTTTCGAACTCTTTTTTTTCTTGGTAGCAGAGGGCGGATAAATAGAGGCGTTCTCGGTCAATTTCCCCCTCTCGATCATTGTCCGCAAGGCACACCTGGAGTGTTCTTTCATAATTTGCCTGGGCAAAATAGGCCTCTGCCAGCCGAAAGCGGATCTTTTTAGGAATAAGAGATTCTGGCTCTAGAGCTTTTGGGAATATCCCTCTAGTGATGGCTTCGAGGAGTTGTTCGTAAAGAGAAATCGCTTCGGTATAGAATTTAGCAGCCAAATACCGTTTGGCTTTTCGGATAAGCTCCTCATACTGGCAATCAAGGGCATAAGCTACGGTGTGGTAGAAGGAAAGCTCTTTCAGTTCCCAAGAGGCTTTAGGGTAGGAATGGATCAGTTTCTGCATGTGCAAAAAACGGTCTTCAAGAGGAAGATTGAGGGATTGAAAATGGACCTGCATCATCTTGATTTGTGGAAGATACGCAGAGGGAGGGTTTTGATTCAGCAGTGTCTCAACAGCTCTGGGAGCGATGGTAGAATCTCCCATCGCCAAAGAGGCTTCAGATAGGCGCAAGACGATATCGATATAGGTGGCCCAATCGACCTGATATTTTTGGGAGGGTTGGATCGAAACTTTATCGAAAAGCTCTTCGTACGCCTCTTTTGCTTTCTGGTATTCTTTGCTCTGCATTGCTTGTTCTGCAGTTTGGTGGAGTTGGCGTAACGTTTTTTCCTCGTCTTCTCTGAAAAGAAACGAGGTTGGAAGAGGAAGTCCCCAAACAGCAATAGTGAGTAGCAGCGGTATCCACATAGAGGTTCATGATATCTCAAGTGGGGAAATCTAGGAAGTCGTATAAAAACTGTTGGACAATTTAAAGGATCAATCGTATGAATTTGGGTAGTTAAATATCATAACCATTTGGAGGAATATGGCGTTCAAAGATATATGTAAAACAATGAAAAGCCTTCTGGAGGATATCCAGGGAAACTTTGATAAAGCAGAAGAAGGGAATAAAGCGGCAGCGCAAAGAGTCCGCACCAACACGATTAAGTTTGAAAAGTGTGCCAAAATGTTTCGAAAAGAGTCTGTGAAGGCTGAGAAAAGCGGCGTTATGGCGAAAAAGAAAGCTGCTTCGAGAAAATCCAAAGCAGCACCAGCTAAGAAAAAAGTGGCTGCGAAAAAAGCACCTGTGAAAAAGGCAGTAGTTAAAAAAGCTCCAGCCAAAGCAAAGAAGGTTGCAGCGAAAAAAGCCCCAATGAAAGCAAAAAAGGCAGTGGCCAAAAAAGCCCCAGTAAAAGCGAAAAAGGCAGTGGCCAAAAAAGCTCCAGCCAAAGCAAAAAAGGCAGTGGCCAAAAAAGCACCGGTGAAGAAAGCAGTAGCTAAAAAGGCTCCAGTTAAAGCAAAAAAAGCGGCAGTGAAAAAACCCACTGTTAAAAAGGCTACAGCAAAGAGGGCTACAGCGAAAAAAGTCGTGAAAAAGGTGACAGCAAAGGCGAAGGCTCCAGCTAAAAGAGCTACAGCTAAGCTCCCTAAAGGTAAGAAAAAGAGATAGTTTTTTCGTTAAACAGCTACTTTCACTTTATGCGCTTCGAGAAATCGGAGCGCTTTTTTTTTGCTTATCTGCTACGATTCATAGCTCATGAAATTCGCTCCTACTACAGACGATCCGATCGAACCCCGTTGCCCCCATTTTGGGATTTGTGGAGGGTGTAAAATCCAACATATCTCCTATTTCGAGCAGCTCGAGCAGAAAAAGCTTTGGGTGGAGTCGTTGTTTGGCTACCCCTCTCTTGAGATTATTGGGTGTGATCCTCCGTGGCGCTATCGGAACAAAATGGAATTTACTTTTTCCCAAGATAGGAAAGGGGAGAAGTTCTTAGGGCTTTTGCGCAAAGCAGGAAGAGTGGAGAATTTAGAAAGCTGTGACTTGGTTTCTCCATGGTTTACGCACATTCTTGATGCAGTACGTACTTGGTGGAAGAGTACTCCCTTAGAAGCGTATCACCCACCTTCAAATCGGGGAGCTCTTCGCACTTTGACCCTCCGCGAAGGGATTCATACCAACGAGCGGATGGTTTTTATCACTCTTGCAGGTGATGAAGAGATCCCCGTTTCTGAATTTGCTTCTGCAGTGGGAGAGGTGGACACGTTGCTGGTTAGAAGACAGCATATTGCAAAAAAAACTCCCACTTATTTCACTGAAGAGATTGTTGTTGGTAGCGGGGTAATCCATGAGGTTCTCCATGATGAAGAGGAGCGAGAATGGAAATTTCGGTTAAGAGCCGCCTCATTTTTTCAACCGAACACAAGACAAGCTGAGATCTTGTACCAGAGAGGATTGGAACTTCTTGATTTGGAAGGAAGCGAGACTCTCCTCGATTTATATTGTGGGACGGGATCATTGGGAATTTTCGCCTCGAGAAAAGCAGAAAAAGTTTTAGGAATTGAGTTGCTCCCAGATGCCGTTGAGGATGCACGAGTGAATATCCAGGCTAACGGTGTTGAGAATATGGAAGTATTGCAAGGAGACGTTGGAACCATTTTGCAAAATGAGAAAATACGTCCCGACGCTGTGATCCTAGATCCACCACGAGTGGGGCTTTGTGCTGCTACGATCCGAATTCTTTTGGAAATGCGGCCCAAGAAGATCTTGTATATCTCATGTAACCCGCGCTCTCAAGCCGATAACTGCGCCAGGTTGATGGAGGGCGGATACAAACTGGCAGTTCTCCAACCCGTCGACCAATTCCCTCACACCCTCCATGTGGAGAACATCGTCCTCCTCACCTTGAGCACCTAAGTTTTTCATGCCCGTGCCCGTGTGGGCGGTTTCCTCAACACGAAGAGAGGGGAAGTACGCTTGTGCTCCTTCCCAACATCCCTATGTTACTAAACTTTTGCACAATCCCATTCTCATACTTTATACAACCACAGAGTATACTGGCCTGAAGAGGTGGGGACTCAAATACCTATAAGTTGCGAACTGTGTATGTTTTGGCTCGATGGGCTCTCGGAGAGCCGTATACTGGAAATCTGTGTGCGCCACGAAGCGTTTATTTACTAATGGAGGAAGGATCCATGTGAAAAGTATACCCAATACATTCAGTATCGAGTCTTGAGTTAGGACTGGTAA
>JAAKFR010000037.1 GCA_011064985.1 Chlamydiota bacterium | reverse complement strand
TTATTGCTGAAAATCTGATCCCACTCTTGGAATGGTTGATTGCAGGTTATCAAAAGCGACCTCCTCTCATATCTTTCGCAGATCAATTCGAAAAGAAGATCTCCTTCTGTTTCATCTTTTTTGGTATAGCCAAAGTCATCCAAAATTAAACAGTCATAATTGTCTAATTTAGAGAGCATTGTGGGTAAGATCGCATCTCTCTTCGCTCGTTCAAGCTTTTGCAATAATTCCGTTGTACACCCCTATAATTTTGGATTTTTAACGCTTACAAGCGATTATGTGGAAAGGGAGCTAGAAAAAGGTCTCGTAGATAATTTAGAGAAGTTGATTTTAGAGCTTGGTCGTGGATTTGCATATATAGGCAGGCAGTATCCCATTGAAATTGCTGGTGATGACTACTATTTGGACATGCTCTTTTACCATATTAAGCTACGTTGCTTTTGTGTTATAGAGCTAAAAACCACTGAATTTAAGCCCGAACATGCCGGCAAACTAAATTTCTATCTAGCAGCAGTCGATAGGCAGCTTAGGCACCCATCAGATAATCCCTCGATTGGGATGATCATTTGCCGCACAAAAAAAGTAGCGTTTATGCTACAATCCAGGAAAACAATGAGGACGAAATGTTAACCGATATCGAAAAGGCTTTAGTTGAAGAGCTGATCAATGAAGGGATGCAGCTGAAAAGTTTGCTAAGCAAACTTGAACCAAAAGATCTGCTGAAGTTTATGCGGATCCGTTTCAAGATGACCCAGAAAGAGTTAGCGGAGCTTGCTGGAGTACCAAGATCTACTGTTGTGCGCATCGAAAAGGGAGACATGGCTCCCACCTTTGCGATGATGAAAAAGCTATTTGCTGCTATGGAGTGTGATCTTCTCCTCATTCCTCTCCCCCATCTCCACCCCGATCTCATTCTCCAGAGGCAAGCCAAAAAAGTTGCTGAAAAAAGGGTCCGATACCTCAAGGGAACTATGGCTTTAGAAGCACAAAAGCCGAGTAAAAAGTGGGAAAAAAAGCTCTTAGAGCAAGAGATCTCCCACGTATTGGAAAAAGGATCAGGCTTGTGGGATGAAAACAGCAACACATAAGGAAGGAGCTACACCTCTTAGCGACTACTCGGGTCTGAAGAGTAGTTGGGTAGAAACACAAGAAGAGTTGAATGCTGTTGAAGCTGCCAATATCCAAAAAGCGATCCGCAAGTACCTAGGAACTCGGAAAAGAAACCTTCTCACGTGGTTTTCCGTCAAAAACATCAATCAATTGCATAAGGAAATGTTCGGCGAAGTTTGGACATGGGCAGGAAAATACCGGACAACGCAAAAAAGTGTCCACCTCACCCCTTTTCTCATTCCTGTCGAGATGTATAAACTCTCTCAAGATCTCGAATTCTGGTGTGCAAACCAATGGAAACCAGTTGAAGTTGCAGCTCGTCTTCATCATCGGCTTGTTTGGATTCATCCTTACGAAAATGGGAATGGACGTCACGCCAGGCTAATGGGAGATATCGTATTATACACCAATGGTCACCCTATCCCCCTTTGGCCGGACAAGTTTCATCAAACTGGCGCCAACCATGAAAGACGAGAATATATCGCAGCCCTGCAAGAGGCCGATCGAGGAAACTACATACCATTAACTGCTCTCTACGGGAAATACTGAAGAAGCCCCAGTTGCTCTCTTGAATTGAGCTGAAAAAGAAGCGTATACGCGTCTTTTTATAGACGAAAAGTTGCGTATATGCGTCTTTTTTAAGGAAAAATCGGGCATGCACACGGGCAGGGGCATGATTGGGGAGGATGCGGGTACGATGTCTACGAGAAAAATAGGTGGGTTTTTTGAAAGAGGTGGCCTATCATAGCTCTTTATGGAACAAATATTTGGGTTTGTTGAGCGGATCACCTACCAGAGTGAGGAGAATGGGTTCACGGTTGCTCGATTGAAGCAGCCGAGAAAGCATGACCTGACGACAGCTGTGGGAAATATGCCGGGTCTCCAGGCGGGAGAAAGTCTCCGTTTGCTTGGAGAGTGGAAGCTGAACCCGACCCACGGGACCCAGTTTGTCGTAAAAGAGTGTCACATCGAACGCCCCTCAGATGTTGTGGGGATCCAGAAGTATCTTGCTTCGGGGATGGTCCGAGGGATCGGCCCCACCTATGCCAAGCGGATTGTCGAAATGTTCCAAGAGAAGACCCTTGAGATCATCGACGAGGAGCCACATCGGCTGCTTGAGGTCGAGGGGATTGGAGAGAAGCGGGTTGAGACAATCGAGCGGTGTTGGGGGGAGCAGAAGACGATCCGCGAAGTGATGGTCTTCTTGCAAAAGTATGGAGTGAGCCCTGCCTTTGCCCAAAAGCTCTTCAAGATCTATGGAACCGATACGATCGAAAGGCTCCAGGAGAACCCCTACACACTCGCAAGAGAGATCCGAGGGGTCGGCTTTAAGTCTGCCGATAAAATCGCCACCAGCCTCGGCTTTCCCAAAGAGGCGAATCAACGGATCGATGCCGGGATTGAACACGTCCTCCTCGAGCTCGCTGACGACGGGCACACCTGCTACCCAATCGAGGGGTTTTGTGAAAAGGCCCAAGAGATCTTGGAAGTGCCTGTCCGTGGACGGTTCGAGGTGCTCGAGCAAGAAGAGCGGATCATCCTTGAAGGAGAGAAAATCTGGCTCAAAGGGCTTTGGCTTGCAGAAAAGGGGATCGTACGAGAGATCAAGCGGATCAAAGAGGGACTTTCCCCGCTGAGGCGAGTCGACCGGGAAAAAGCCCCTGCCTGGGCAGAGCAGCAGCTTAAGATCTCCCTCGCCCCCAATCAAAAAGAGGCCGTCGCCGCCTCCTTAGAAGAAAAACTCCACATCATCACCGGGGGGCCAGGAACGGGAAAAAGTACGATCACAAAAGCGATCTTACGGATCACCGAGAAACTCACCCGCCGCATCGTCCTAGCTGCCCCGACAGGACGGGCCGCCAAGAGAATGAGCGAGATCACAAGGCACGAGGCCAAGACGATCCACAGCCTTCTCCAATATGATTTTGCCGCTAGGGGATTCAAGCGGAACCGGGAAAATCCAATCCCTTGCGATCTGATCATCGTCGATGAGGCGAGCATGATCGACACAAGTCTCCTCTACCACCTCCTTAAGGCCATTCCGACCCATGCCCGTGTTTTACTCATCGGAGATGTCTACCAGCTCCCAAGCGTAGGCCCTGGAAATGTCCTTAAAGACCTCATCGAGAGCGGCATAGCTGCAGTCACTAAGCTAACCGAGATCTTCAGGCAAGCAGCCGGCTCAAAGATCATCACAAATGCCCACAAAATCAACGAAGGGGTCTTCCCAGATCTTCAGGCAACTCCCAACAGCGACTTTTTCTTCCTCAAAGCAGAAGAGCCCGAAGAGGCCCTTGAGACGATCCTCTCCCTTCTCAAAACCCGCCTCCCCAGACGGTACCGACTCGATCCGATCCAAGAGATCCAGGTCCTTGCCCCCATGAAACGAGGTGTGATCGGGACAGAGAACCTCAACCGAGCCCTCCAAGAGACCCTCAACCCCCAAGAGGACGTCATCCTCCACCGAGGAACTCGCTTCGGCCTGGGCGATAAGGTGATGCAGATCAAAAACAACTACGACAAGGAGGTGTACAATGGCGATATCGGCAGGATCTCATCTATCGACCGCGAACACCAGGAGCTCACCGTCCTATACGAAGGAAAGCCCGTTGTCTACTCCCTCCTCGACCTTGAGGAGCTCGTCCTTGCCTACGCCACCTCAGTCCACAAATACCAGGGGAGCGAGTCCCCTTGCGTCGTGATCCCCGTCCACACGACCCACTACATCATGCTCCACAGAAACCTCCTCTACACCGCCGTCACTCGAGGCAAACGACTCGTCGTCCTAGTCGGGACTGGCAAAGCAATCGCCATCGCCGTCTCCCAAAATGACGTCCTCAAGCGCCACACTGGCCTCCTCAACCTCCTCTCCCCCCAAACAATAGTTAGCTAAAATTTTTATTCCTGCTACACTTAAAAGAAAAACAGGGGTGAAAAAATGGGCGACTCTAGCCTTGGCGTTGGTAAAACAGACTCTAGCCTTCACGCTCCTCTAACTCGTATGGAACGCCTGCAAGTTAAGGTGGAAAAAATGCCCAAGTGGGCAACGGTTGGCCTTCTTGTAGGAGGAGTTGCTCTCGCTACTCTTGCCATCTTAGGCAGCACCGGTACCCTCCGTCTCCCCTTCATGCAACACATGGGAAACTCAGCAAAGACCCTCCAAGATGGAACCATCATCGCCGGGGGAGCCATAGCTCTCACAGGAGCCGGCCTCACCATCGAAAAAATCATCCTCTGGGTATCCGATAGAGAGAAAATGCGTGAGGCCGGAATAGACCCCAATGAAAAATTTGAATCTATCCAAATAAACGAACAAGATGGCAAACTCTATCTTGAAAACGAAGAAGTCACAATTCAACTCGAACAAGAAGACGCTCAGAAATTTACCGAAATCAAGAATTTATTGATAAGCCAAGAATGGAATGGAGCGCTTGCGCTGATGGAGCAATACCCTGAAATCAAAAGCATCCAAATCGGTAAAACCAAATTCTCTCGTTGGGAACAAACAATCAAAGGTATAGCAGGTGAAACTGTAAGAAAAGTTATCACCTTCGAACGACTCAAAAAAACAGAATAGAGGCCTTGCCCAGGTAGACTTTTTCTCATCCTTCTTATCCTGTTTGATGTCTCGTACATAGATCTCACCCAGATCAAGTTTGTGTAAATAATAAAAACAGGATTGGCAGGATGGGAAAAGGCTTTGTGTATAATTATTTTTAATTTGTTTATACTAAAGGGATGTTGGGAGAGAGCAAAAAAACACTTATGAGAGAATACCCGGAAATCAAAAGCATCCAAATTGGCGAGATGAAATGGTCTCGAACTGTGATGGGACGGATTGTCAGAACAAAGCTTGAGAAAAAGAAGGAGGAATAGATGCCGATTACACCACCAAGCTCAGATTTTAGAGCGGAAGTGCTTCTAGCAATGAAGGAAGCTGCTCCCACTCTTGTAGTCATGATAACAGGGGTCGCATTAGGAGTATTGGGCATCATGGGTTATGCAGGACACCTCCCTCTCCTACAACATATGGGGACTACAGGTCTCCACGTGAGTGAGGGACTAATGCTCTTTGGAGGATCCTTGTTTTTAGGGAGCATCCTATTCAGAAAACCCTCTTCATCAACTACATCTGAAAACATTAAAGGAACTTAGAACTATCGCTCAAAACATCCTCATCGAGTACCTTCGCGGTTAGGAATCCCGCAAAGGCTCTTGCCCTTCGTGGTTCCCCTCTCCTAAGAGATCTCGGCCCCTGCAGGCAAATCATCTAAAGTGACAAGCTCAAGAGAGTGATCGAGCGAGCCGGCTAAAACCATCCCCTGGCTTTCGATTCCCATGATCTTGGAAGGTTTTAGGTTAGCCACGACGATCACCTTCTTCCCCACAAGCTCCTCTGGGGTGTAGTGTTGGCTGATTCCCGAAAGGAGGGTCCGCTTCTCTAGCCCGATGTCGACCTCGAGTTGTAAAAGCTTTTTGCTCTTTGGGACTTTCTCGGCTTTTTCGATCCTGCCCACTCGGAAGTCGAGTTTGCAAAAATCGTCGAATTCGATCGGCTTTTTTAGGGGGGCGTAGGGGGGCTCTTTTCTTTCCATCGCTTTTTCGTGCATCTTTTGGAGTTTTTGGATCTCCTCTTCGATCAGTTCATCTTCGATCTTTTGGAAAAGGAGATAGGGTTTTGGTAGCAATTTGCCAGCCTCAAGAGGGAGAGAGAGAATCTCCTTCCACGTATAATCAGCAAGAGAATCGGAAAATCCGAGTAAGTGCCAAAGCTTCTCCGCAGCATCGGGTATGAGAGGGTAGCTTACACAAGCAAGACTTTTAAGTCCTTCAAGACAAAGGGCCATCGTCGTCTCAAGGACGGGCCGTCCCCCCTCTCGTTTTGCCTCTTTCCAAGGGGTCTTCTTGTCAAAATAGGCATTTCCACAAGAGGCGAGCTCCATGATGAGCTGAGTTGCCTGCCGGAGGCGATAGGAGGCAAAGGACTCTTCAATCTCTTGAGTGAGGCGGGAGATCTCGTTTAAGAAACGGTGGTCCTCCTCTTCTAGTTCATGCGCTTGCGGGATTTTCCCGTCCACGTGATTTTGGATGAAGACAAGAACCCGGTTGATCAGGTTCCCGAATTTCCCTACTAACTCTCCATTGCAGCGAGATTGGAAGTCTTTCCAACTAAACTCAGAATCGGCCGTTTCAGGGGCATTGGCTGCGATCGTGTAGCGGATCTGGTCGGCATGGAACCTCTTGAAAAAGTCGTCGAGATCCAAAAGCCACCCTTCAGATTTGCTGAACTGCTTTCCTTCTAGAAGGTAGAATTCATTGGCAACAAGCTCGTCAACGAGTTTGTAGGGGGTATTTTGCCCCATGATCATGGCAGGAAAGAAGACGGCATGAAACGGGATGTTGTCCTTCCCGATAAACTGGACATATTTTGTTTGGGCCCCAAGCCAATACTCTTTCCATTTCTCAGGCTCTCCGATTTGCTTGGCCCACTCGATCGTCGCGCTGATGTACCCGATCGGAGCATCAAACCAGACATAAAAGACTTTCCCTTCCGCCTCCTTGAGAGGGACAGGAACTCCCCATTCGAGATCACGGGTGATCGACCGGGGGCGGACCTCATCAACGTAGGAGCGGGCAAAGGCCAACACATTCGACTTCCAAGGACGAGACTCGAGAAAAGGAATGAGTTTCTCCTTAAAAAGGTCAAACCGGAGAAACCAGTGGACCGTTTTCCTGGTGGTTAATGAGGCTCCGGTCAACTTTGAGCGGGGATTTCCAAGGTCTGTTGCCTCAAAACTCGCGCCACACTTGGGACACTCATCCCCTCTCGCCTCTTCGTAATCACACTTTGGACAGATCCCCACTACATACCGGTCGGCTAAAAACCTCTTATCTGCCTCAGAGTATAACTGATTCGTCTCATGCGACTCGATAAATCCATTGTCGTAGAGATCTTGGAAAAACTGTTGGACGATCGGAGGGTGCTCAGGAGAGGTTGTCCTAGAAAAATGGGAGAATTCGATCCCCAGCTTTTTGAAAAGCTCACGGTTGATCTGATGAAAACCTTCACTGTGCTCTTGCGGTGTTTTCCCGGCTTGCTCAGCGCTCAACGTAATCGCAACCCCATACTCATCTGATCCACAGATATAGAGAACCTCTTTACCCCTTAACCGTTCAAAACGGGCGTAGCAATCAGCAGGCAAATAGGCCCCTGCAATATGACCGAAGTGGAGAGGTCCATTGGAGTAGGGAAGAGCAGATGTGATGAGGATCTTCTTTTTCATGAAGCAGGCTCGGCCTCCTCTTCTTGTTCATCATTGTCCTCCTCTATCAGTAAATCTTCTCCCGAAGCGATGATCTCCAGCACATCGATAACCGGATTGGTCTCACTCCCCGGGTCCCTCCGGAGCCTCTCTTTGGTGAGCGAAATGGCATAATTGACAAGAGTAAACGGATTGTCAAACCGGTCATTGAGTTTTTCACTCGTGTAGCTTTTTCTTCCTGACATATTTAAGATTCTCCTTTTGAACGAAAAGTTGGGTTGTGGTGCTCCTCTGCGATAAAAATACTCTTAAGCACCTGGTGGGTAATTGTAAGATCGTCATTGACGATCTGGTAGTCGTAGCGAGAGGCAAAAGCAAGCTCTTGCTTGGCAACTAAAAGGCGCTCCTGAATCTTCTCCTCATCCTCCGTTTTCCGTTTGAAGAGACGACGACGAAGCTCGTCCATGGAGGGAGGAAAAACAAAGATGAAGAGTGCTGGGACTTGTCCCATGATCTGCATGGCTCCTTGGGTGTCGATCACTAAAACGACATGCTTGCCTTGCCTTTGGAGCCGCTCGACTTCTTCTTTTCGGGTCCCGTAGTAGTTCCCAAAAACTTTCGCGTATTCAATAAACTCTTTATTGGCTATTTTCTCTTCAAATGCCTCGATCGTGATGAACTCGTAGTGCTTTTTGGCGATTTCTCCGGGTCTTGGCTGGCGGGTCGTACACGAGCAACTCTCTGCCACCTCATCGGGGAACTCTTCGAGAATCATCTCCATCAAAGTCGATTTCCCAGTCCCTGCAGGGGCACTGATCACAAACAGAAGACCCCGACCGGTGTTACCTAAGACTTTTTTACTCAATTTTCCTACTCGATGTTCTGTACTTGTTCCCGGATCTTCTCAAGCTCCCCTTTTAGGGAGATCACCTCTTGGCTGATGGCGAGATCTCCCGCTTTAGCGCCAATTGTGTTTGCCTCTCGCCCAAGTTCTTGCAAAAGGAAATCTAACAGTTTCCCCTTTGTGTCACAAGGAGAGGTTAGAGGTTTTTTCAGCTGCTCTGCAAACTGGGCACAATGGCTCCGAAACCGGACGATCTCTTCCGTAATATCGGCCTTTTCTGCATAGAGAGCCACCTCCCTAAGAAGACGCTCCTCTTGCTCAAGACCCCCAGAAAATAGTTCCTCTACCCTCTTTGAGAGCTTTATGCGCATCCCCTCGATCGCGACGGGAGCTTGCTTCTCAATGTTCCCAATCCCTTTCTGCAGATTGTTAACTCGCTCTTCCAAATCAGCTAGGAGCCTACCCCCCTCATCTTCCTGGATCCTACGATACGCAGAAAGAGCTTTTTCCAAGCAACTACGGATCGCCTCTAAAAAAACTTCTTCCTCCCCCACATCCTCCTCAAAAGAGAGGAGATCTTGCGAAGAAGAGGCCAAAAGAGAGAGGTCAATCCTCTTTTCGATCCCAAGGGTTTCAGCAATCTCTTCCCACCCGCGATAGAGCCCTTTTGCCATGGCAAGATTAGGACTTGCCGTAAGAGGCTTGTCCGCATCAGGTTTCCAGTTTAAGACAACCTGAACCCGGCCTCTCCCGACATTAGAGTCAACCACTTTCCGGACGGCCACCTCAAAGCGGCTCAAGAGACGGGGAAGACGGACATCGATTTCAAGATAGCGACGGTTGACCCCCTGCACCTCAGCGGTAAACCGCCCATAGGCAAAGACTACTTCCCCCCTCCCATATGCGGTCATACTTCTAAGCTGCGCCATAAAACCCTAAGAAACTACCACAACACCTCCGAAATGTCAATTTGGAAATTTGGAAATGGCAGCCAGAACAAACTACAAGAGCATAGGAGATTCTGTCGAAAACCCTTTGATTTTACGGGATTTCGCCTATATTTGCCGATTTAATGTCTAAATCTGCATTTTTTTTGTAGATTTAGACGAAATATCTTGTTTTTTCGTCGCAATCTTGACAAAACATGGGATAAGGAGAAACAAAATGGCCGAGATTATAGGAAGAGAAGAAGAGATCGAGATACTAGAAAAGCTCTACTCTTCCGACGAATCAGAATTCCTAGCTGTTTCCTCGAAAGATCTGGATGTACCTTTAGATGAACACGCCTTGGCTCCTGGTAACTCTATGTTTCCTATTTTTTCCTCCAATTCCTCCGACCAAGGCAGAAGGAGTAGTACTCCACCAGACCCAACAAGAACCGGTATAATCATCAAACGAAACAGTACATGAGGCTTGCTAATTGCATTTACTCCATGAGGCAGGACTTGGAATGCAGCTAATGCTAGGAACATGGCACTGACCAAAAGGATTGCCCCGATTGCAACTGATATCGTATAACCAGTCTTCCATTCTTTTCCTGCGCATCCCTTACATCCTGCATCTTCTGCGGCAGGGGAAGGGCTTATATTATTTGATTTTACATACATATCCTATTCCTCATAAACAACTTACATAAATATTGTATCACAAGTATTACTACTATGCCACTAAAAACATTTATATTATAGAAGGCCCCATTGCATTTCTTCCCGTCATTTCGCACTCCTCAAGGTGTGGCTATCTAAAATTCATAGGAGAAGGACTTCCGATGCAAAGGAGAGGGGCCATATTTAGCAAGAGCCTCTCTGTGCCTCCTCGTCCCGTACCCCTTGTGGGAAGCAAACCCATACTCGGGATACTCCTGATCCCACTCAAGCATCATCTTGTCTCGAGTGACTTTTGCGAGGATCGAGGCGGCTGCGATCGACTGGGAAAGAGAGTCACCCTTCACAACCTTTCTGGAAGGGAAATCGGGGAAAGGGAGATGGGTCCCATCGACGAGGAGAAAATCGGGAGGCACTGAGAGGGCCAAAACGGCCTCTCGCATCGCTTGGAGGGTCGCTTGGAGAATATTGATCTGATCGATCACCGCAGCTGAGACGATCCCAACCCCAAAGGCAACCTCTTTGTGCCCCGTAATCTCAGAAAAAAGGGCCTCTCTTGTCTGAGAAGAGAGGGTTTTAGAGTCGTCTATCCCAGGAAAGGCGACACCTTCCCCTAAAACGCAGGCGGCAGCAACAACAGGCCCTGCCAATGGTCCCCGCCCAGCTTCATCGACACCGGCAATACGGGTAAATCCAACAGAGCGGGCCTCACTTTCCAAGACCATCAGAGCCTTTAGACGTGATAACTCACTCTTCGGAAGGAGCGGCTTCTGTGACTGGGGCTGTCTTTTCGATTGGGGTTTGTACTTCGGTGGCACTAGCAGTTACATCAGTTGCAGTTTCAGTTTGAATTGGTTCGATCACAGGAGTCTCGGTAGGCTCTTTTGGAGTCTTTTTCTTCTTGACGCCGATTTTTTCTTTTACTTTCGCAGCCTTCCCTCTCTTACCACGGAGGTAGTAGAGCTTCGCTTGTCGGACATCTCCTTTCTTGATCACTTCGATCCCAACAATTCTCGGGCTATGAAGATAAAAAACCCTCTCCATCCCCTCTCCATAAGAGATACGGTGGATAGAAAACGTCTCAGAAAGTCCACTCCCCTTCCGAGCAATCACCGTCCCTTGCAAGACTTGTATCCGTTCTTTTTCTCCCTCGACAATTTTTGTCGATACCCGAATCGTATCGCCTACGGCAAACTCAGGAATTTCCATCTTGAGTTGCTCACTATCGTATTTTTCAATTACAGCGTCCATTTTTGTTATCCTTCAATTTTGGGGGAAACCTGCCACCTGTGTCCTGCCGGATCGCAGAAAGTGAGATAGGTGTCGCTTCCCTCAGATGTTACATAATAGTCTATCTGGGCTCTTCTCAATCGTCGAACCCACGTTGCAAATATCTCTTTTTCTACCTCCACTACCAAAAAGGTTGGTGAAGTATTTTCCCCTTCGATGAGCACCAAACTCGTTCCGATAAAAGGGGCGTGGAGTCTCTCCTCTCTCTCTTCAAACCCAAGAATCTTCCTATAGAAGGCCCGGACAGACGAGTCGTTGCCACAAGAAAGAGCTATCTCTTTCAAGGAGCCCGAGAGAAATTTTCTCGTCTCTTCCCCTTTTTCTGCCAAGTAGCGCAAATAGAGATCAGGGCGAACTCTTTTCGTCTTTTCCACTGCTTTTGCCTTTCGCCAAGCAGCAACTTTGGCGTGGTTTCCTTCTCGCAACACCTCAGGCACACCTCTCTGCCCAAACCTTTCGGGCCTGGTATAGTGGGGGCAATCGAGAAGCCCCTCCTGGAACGAGTCTTGCAAAGCCGCCTCCTCATGTCCTAAGACCCCCGGAATAAACCGAGCGACCGAATCGATGAGAACAAGAGCTGCAAGCCCACCATTCGTGAGGACATAATCTCCAATAGAGATCTCCTCGTCGACCTCTTCCTCCAAAACCCGCTCATCTACCCCCTCGTAATGACCACAAAGGAGGATTAGATGGCTCTTCTGTGCGAGCTCCTGACACTTGCCAGCGGTAAGGACCCTCCCTTGAGGGGAGAGGTAGACCACATGAGAGTCACTTCTTCGCACACTACCAATTGCCCTTGCGACGGGCTCAGGTTTGAGAACCATTCCAGGTCCACCCCCATAGGGTCGATCGTCAACCCGCTTTGCTCGATCAAAAGCAAAATTGCGTAAGTTAACATGACGGAAAGAGAGGAGTTGCTTCTCTTGAGCTCGCTTGAGAATGCTCTCTTCAAATGGCCCTTTGAAATAGTCGGGAAATAAAGAGAGGATCTCAATATCCATCAAATGACTACTAGGCTGCCGAAACAGCCCCTTGCTTCTTCCGTTTTTGTCTCTTTGCTCGTGCCTTTGCCTCAGCCGCTTGTCTAGCTTGCCGGTAGGAAGCGTAGACATCAGGAGCTCCGCGAGAGACGAGTTTTTCAGCTTTCTCAGTCAATTCTGCTCCATTCCCTAACCAGTAGGCAATCCGATCTCCATGGACTTGCAATGTCTTTTCACTTTCCTCCTCATGTGGATTGTACCAGCCGAGGTTCTCGATGTACTTCCCATCACGCGGTGAGCGAGAATCGGTCAAAACGAGTCTGTATACTAAATTGTTTTTTCTTCCCTGTTGGCGAAGACGAATTTTCAATGCCATCGGTTTACATTCCTCCCATAAACTTTTCCAACTGTTTCTTGTTGGGCATATTTTTAAAGAACTTTTTAGAGTTTTTGAAGCTTTTCTTCAATTTGTTGATATCATGTAGCTGCGTTCCGCTCCCTCGGGCAATCCGCTTCATCCGGGGCATCGAGAGCTCGGCTTTCTCTTGCCGCTCAGCTGCAGTCATCGATTGGATGATCGCCTCGATCTTGTAAAATTCCTTTTCCGATTCGTCGAAATTGGGAAGTTTAGAGGCACCAGGAAGCATCTTCATGAGCCCCTTCAAAGAGCCCATCTTACGGACAGCTTGCATCTGCTTGAGGTAGTCTTCGTAGGTAAACGAAGCCTTGCGCATCTTCTCTTCGAGCTTTTCAGCCTCTTCTTCGCTGATGTGCTCTTGCGCTTTTTTAACGAGGTTGATCGTATCCCCCATCCCGAGGATCCGATCGGCCATGGATTGGGGGTTAAAGAGTTGTAGATCGTCGAGTTGCTCTCCTATCCCTTCAAACTTGAGCGGCTTGCCAGTCACTTCGTGAATCGAGATCGCCGCCCCTCCACGAGAGTCCCCATCTAGCATCGTGAGGATAGTTCCAGTAACAGAGAGCCGCTCGTTAAATTGAGCAGCAGCGGTCACGGCATCTTGACCAGTTGCCCCATTGGCCACAAAGAGGATCTCGTGTGGGGATACAGCTTCCTGTATCTGAGAAAGCTCCTTCATCAGAGCCTCGTCGATGTGGAGACGACCAGCTGTGTCTAGGATCAAGACGTCAAAATTTTTCTCCTTCGCCTCTTTTAAAGCAGCTTTTGCCACCTTGACTGGGTTCTTCTCCCCTTCAATCGAAAAAACTGGGGTATCAACTTGACTTCCAAGAGTTTTGAGCTGCAAGATTGCGGCAGGCCGCTGCAAATCACACGCTGCGAGGAGGACTCGTTTCTTATACTCTTTTTTTGTGAGAAATTTGGCTAATTTCGCCACATGAGTTGTCTTCCCGGCTCCTTGCAAACCACAGAGCATCACAACAGCCGGCTTTTCCGAGAGGTTAAGAATCGCCTCAGCTCCTCCCATCAGGGCAGTAAGTTCCTCATGGATCACTTTGACAAATTGTTGGCCGGGAGCAACCGATTTCATCACCGACTCCCCTAAAGCCTTCTCTTTCACCTTTTTAATGAATTTTTTTGCCACACCATAATTGACGTCGGCATCGAGAAGAGCAAGACGAACTTCACGCACTGCTTGCGAGATATTGTCTTCGGTAAGGTGCTTTTTTCCACGTAAGGAAGCAAAAACACCCGATAGTTTATCGGTTAAGGAGCCAAACATAACAGGTTATCTTACAGGAACTCCTACCGATTTTTCAAGGAAAAAGAATCGGTCGTGCCCCGCATAATCAGAGGCGACCGATCCAAAAAGGTCATAAGAGCTAAAAATTTTTACAATTTCATCCCCTTGCCCCGTTCCCATTTCGAGCCACCCTCTCCCTCCTTCTGCTAAGTAGTGAGGCAGTCCGGAAGCGATCTTCTCATACATTTCATATCCACTCACCCCACTCACAAGCGCCATTTTCGGCTCCTGCTCACGTACTTCGGGGGCAAGCGATCTGTACTCTTCCTCAGTAATATAGGGGGGATTGGAGACGAAATAGTCGCACTTCATCCCAGAGAAAGGAGCAAAGAGGTCCCCCTCCAGGAAGGTGACCGAAGAGAGAAGACCTAAAGAACCGGCATTTCGTTTCGCCACTTCTAGGGCGGCTGGTGAAAGGTCTGATAAAACTACAGTAAGAGCTGGGAATCTATGTTTGAGGCAAAGGCCTAAGCAGCCCGAGCCAGCGCACACATCCCACAACACTTTCCCCTCCACATCTTCCTTGCTAAGGGTTTCCGAAATGGTTGCGAGCAAAATCTCTGTCTCAGGTCGAGGGATCAAAACAGAAGGATTTACCTCAAAGGTGAGCCCCCCAAACGTGACCCTCCCATGGATATAAGCGAGTGGTTCTCGATTGGCACGCCTTTGGAGCCGCTCTCTCACGGAAGCAAGTTCTTGCTCGATAAGAGGCCTATCAAATTGGAGGTAGAGATCGAGCCGTTTGAGCAGAAGAGCATCGGCAATCACCTCTTCAGCCTCAAAACGAGCCCTCTCGATCCCCTTTTTTTCCAAAAAAGAGGCTGAGAGCTGGATAATCTCTAAAAGCCTTTTCATATTTTTCTTTCTTCTCTTTTCTCTGCGTCTTTGCGTTGATTTTTTTACGCAACGCTCAAAACCACAACAGCGAGGAACCCATACCCTCCCTCCCCTTATGAAGAGAGTTTTTGCTCATGGAAGTGTTTGACAAGAGCAACAGAGATTGGCTCTAACTCTCCTTGCATGATCCGGTCGAGATGGTAGAGAGTGAGATTGATTCTGTGGTCAGTTACTCGGTTCTGAGGGAAGTTGTAGGTCCGGATCCTCCCAGAGCGATCGCCTGTACCGACTTGCTGTGCCCGAAGAGATGCCTCTTCTTGTTCCCGCTTAATACGCTCTTGCTCGGCAATCTTCGCCGTCAGTAGACGCATTGCCTTACCTTTGTTTTTGTGCTGACTCCTCTCATCCTGACAGTACGCGACAGCCCCAGTTGGGATGTGGGTAATCCGAACGGCAGAATCGGTTGTATTGATATGCTGCCCTCCAGCTCCTGATGCTCGATAGGTATCTATTCTGAGATCTTTTTCATCGATTTGAACCTCTTCATCCTCACTAGGTTCAAGCATGATAGCGACTGTGATTGCGGAGGTATGGACACGCCCCTGGGTCTCGGTTTCAGGGACACGTTGCACTCTGTGAGTCCCTCCCTCATACTGGAGAAAGCGACGGACCTTCTCTCCCGAGATGACCATAATGTACTCTTTAAAGCCCCCCACATCTGAAGGACTGGAGGCGAGAGCCTCTACTTTCCACCCCTTTAATCCAGCATAGAGCTGGTACATCCTGACACAATCACCCACAAAAAGGGCTGCTTCATCCCCTCCTATTCCGGCACGGAGCTCCATAATCACATTCCGGTCGTCATCGGGATCGGGAGGGACGAGGAGGGTTTCCAAAGCGTTTTCTAGATTGGGAATCTCTTTTTCTAGAGTCTCGATCTCCTCTTTTAAAAGAGAGACCATCTCCTCCTCTTCCTCTCCCTTTAGAAGTTCTTGGTTCTCCGATAAGCTCTTTTTTGCAGATTGCATTGTTTCCCAAACCTCTTTTAAATCAGTGAGGTAAGAGTGTTCTTTTGAAAGCTTTCGGTACTCTTCTGGCTTCTCAAAAATGTCAGGCTGAGCCAAAGCCTCCTCAACTACAGAGAGCCGCTTCAGGAGGTCTGTGATTTTCTGTTCCAAAGAGAATTACTTTTTCCTAGAGGCTTTTTTGGGCTTTTTAGGCTCTTCTTTTTTGGGCCGCTCTTGATTCTGCTTGTGCTGCTCACTTTTGCGCGCATAGCGCTTCATGAACTTATCCACACGCCCTTCAGAGTCGACAAACTGCTTGCTCCCGGTGAAAAAGGGATGTGAAGCCGAAGAGACAGTCACGTGGTAGACAGGGTACTCTTTTCCCTCAAATTCCTCAGTTGCCTCAAGTTGTAGAGGAGAGCCAATCACAAATTTATGTCCCGTGGAAGTATCCACATAAAGAACGTCTTGATAGGGGGGATGGGTATCTTTTTTCACACGAAACTCCTTAAAAACTTGTTGACCTACCAATTTACTCTCCTTAAAGGAAAAAGACAAGCGAAAATTCTGGTCGATCCGTATAGTGAGGACTATGAAAAAATGGCTCCTCTTTTTCCTCATTTTTGCAACCAGCTTATACGGAGAAGAACTCCGTTTAAAAGATCTCTTACGTTCCGCTGAACCGGGAAGCTATTTCGTTACCGAACACTCTCAACTCTACACCTTTTTTTATATCCAAGACAGACAGGATGAGACCCTCTTTTTAGAAGAGGTGTGTATACCCGCTAAGCGGTTCGTCAAGGCGAAGATGGACTGGGGGAAGTGGTTTTGCGAGGGAGCCAAAGGGAATACCGGGTGGCTAGTCTCCCAAGTCGATTTAGGGACAGGCGAATTTCTCGACACCTTCTCTTACGCCCACCAAGGGTGGGTCGATACCTCCGATTTTCGCCATTTTCTCTCAACACTCTTAAATCTCCCGTTCTACCCCGTTCCGGAAAACAAGCGGCAGAAGATCGGCTCCCCTCCCCCTGCCAACAGAGCCGATACCCGTCGAAATTGGAACCCCCGCTTCACCTACCAAGGAGAGACGATAAAAAATGTCCCCTTCTCGGCTTGGGTCTCCCACTGGCCCCGCGACAAGAGCGAGCTTTCTGGTAAATACCTCGAGATCTACCTCCCCGAACATGCAGAAGGAGATGGCCTTCCCAACTACCCCACCTACTTCCCCCATTGGATCGAGATCGAAGGAGCTGTTGGGACTGCCAAGCTCCGCGTCGTCGACTCTGGATATACCTCCTGCTCTCCCCAACCCCCCATGCTAGTAAGTTGACATCTCAAGTTGAGGTAGACTTTTGGCTGCTTTTGCTCCCATATGAACGATCGCTCGCTCCCTGTATGAATCTATACTATGATCGCTCGCGATCGTCCAACTGGAAGCAAAATCCCCAAAAGCTCTCAGAAAGACATTTCAGTCACACAGAGATGAACCTTTCTAACCTGAATTCCCAAAAAATGGAATTATGCCGGTAATTCGATGTCAAACTATCTATGGTCTAACTCATTTGCATAAATTTCACACACACCTTGAACTTTTCCTAAAATTTCCTCGAGAAAAAATTTCTCTTTTCTTAAGATTACTGCCTGTCGAGGAGGTTTCTGATGGCTATTTCCCCTATCTCATATGTGAAGACGTTTCTAGAAAAAGAAGAATATCTCGAAGCATTCGACCTACTAGAGGGGGTTGTGATTCGG
>JAAKFR010000036.1 GCA_011064985.1 Chlamydiota bacterium | reverse complement strand
ATTCTGGTGGAGGAAATAGGTCTTTGTCTCTTCCACCACCTTGATCACATCAAAGGGGCAAGAGCTCCTCAAGTACTCATGCACTTTCTCTTGCGTCGCAAATCGTTTTCCTTGGCAAACGAATGCTCCATCTCGTGTTTCAAGCTCAATTGTTGTGTAGGTACAAATCATCATCGGTCTTTCTCATGGTTTCTATAACTTTCGCGCTAAGGTTACTCCCTTAAAAAGAAAACTTCAAGGAAAAACAGTGTTCTAGTTTTTGAGAGAGAGAGCTTGGTGATGGGAGTGCTGCCGGGTAAGCGTGGTTGTTTTCGGGGTATTGGATTTGGACGGGAGAGATGAGGGGGCTTTCTTCGGTTTCTCCGGGGGAACGGCAGATCTTTTGGAAGGAGGGCGCAGACTCCGTATTTTCTCCCCTCAGTGATGAGAGAGTCGAGGGCTTGGAGTTTTTGGAATATGGGGAGCTCATCGATGATGAACCTGATCCGTCTTTGGAGATAATGCCCAAAAACTTTTAGAAAAGAGGGCCAAAGGAGGAAAATCATCCAAAAGAAGTGCTAAGGTTGAGTTTTACAAGGTCTGTTTGGAGGCGAAGCGTTGGAAGAGGCCGGCGTGGGAGGTGAGCTCTTGGAAGGTGCCAGAGGCGGTGATTTCCCCCTCTTCCATGACGTAGATCTTGTCTGCTTTCTCGAGGACATTGAGGCGGTGGGAGGTGAGGAGGATCGTTTTGGAAAGAGAGCGAAGGTTGGCAAGGACTCGCTCTTGGGTCCGGTTGTCGAGAGTGTTGAGCCCTTCGTCGATGAGGTAGATCTGAGGGTTTGTCAGGATGGCGCGTGCTAGGAGGAGTTTCTGTTTCTGCCCTCCTGAGAGGAGCCCTCCAACGCTTGAGAGTCTGGTATCGAGTCCCATGGGGAGGGAAGCGAGCTCCTCATCAAAGGTGGAGAGGGTAAGAGCTCGTTCGATTTCGTGTTTGGTACACTTTCGGCCGCAGGTAAGGTTGTCGTAGATATTGCCTTGGAAGATCTTGTTCTCCTGGAAGATGAATCCAATCTGTTTACGTACCTTGAAGATATCGAGCTCAGTCGCATCTTGGTTGTCGTAGAAGAGGGCGCTTCGTGAGACTTCTTCAAATCCAAAGAGGATGCGGCAAAGAGTCGATTTTCCACACCCTGTTTTCCCAACAAGTCCTACAAATTGTCCTGCTTTGAGGGAGAGATCCACTTCTTTTAATATGAGGGGACTTTCCGGGCCATAGCGAAAGTGGAGATCGTGTACTAGGATCTCTCCTTGAAGAACTCCAGGATCAGCTTTGCCCTCACCCTTTTCAACAGGGGTGGTCAGGAGAGGGGAGACCCTTTTCCAAAAGGGGATAAACTCGCTTAAGGATGCAAGGGTAGATACAGCTTGTAGGAATGACTGGGAAAAAGGGGAGAAAGCTGCCAAAAAGGCAAGAAAGCTTCCAACTGAGATAGCGAGAAAGGCGACATCCTCCTCTTCCAATTTCCCTTTTTTATAAATGACAAAGCCATAAATACAAAGAGGAAGGAGGACCGTTATAAAGGATTTTGAGGCGTTAATGATATTCTCTAAGTTCAGAACTTTTAAAGTAAGGGATTGGTTAAAGGAAAAATCTCGCATCCATTTAGAAAAGAGTCTCTTTTCCAAAACAGCTGTTCGTACTTTGGGCATGGCGTGGATCACCTGAATCAGGAAGGCTTGGATCTTGGCTTCAGATTCGAGAAGTTTTCTTTCAAAACCGATCTTCACGAGGAGTATGAAGAAGGCAAGAATGCTCCATAATAGAATTAGGCTTACTCCTATAAGGGTCAATTGCCAACTAAAGATCACCATCACAATGATGTAGAAGAGGCTGAAAAAGCCATTGACTAAGATGGTAAGAGTCTGGTTTGAGATCCTTTCCTTGATTTGGTTGAAGATCATCGTTCTTTGGAGAAGATCTCCACTCGCGATCGTCTGAAAGAAGTTCACGGGGAGGCGAAGGATCCGGTCCCAGAGTCCAATCTGGATCGAGTTTGTCAAAAGCCCTTTGATCCGGACAAGAAGCAGAGTCCGGAAAAAGAAGAAAATAGCCGAGCTTGCGACAATCACTGGAAGACCCATAAAGAGCTGGGTGTAGATCGTATAGTTGTAGTTGGGGATGATGTAGTCATAGAGGATCTTGTTTGTCAACGGGAAGGCAAAGCCGAAGAAGATCATCACAAGCCCAATGAATAAGACCGAGGTATACTCCCATCGAATAGCGGAGAAAATGGCTGCAATAGTGACATGCAGCTTGTGTACGTCCTCTGGCAATGGAGGATAGAGCATGTAGGCTTCTTCAGAGAGAAGTGAGGCTGTCTTTTCGTCTACAATCGTGTGCTTCTCTGTTTCAGGATCGACAATATGGAAGACCTTGTGGTTGGCAAAGATCACAGCCACAGGTTTTTTTTCTAATCCAAAGAAACCGATAAATGAGCCTCTATCCTCTTTCCACCAATCGGTTTTTAGGGAAATCTCTCTGTAGCGAACCTTTGCTACTGAGCAGATCTCCTCTAGGGTCGGATTGATCCGATCAGGGAGAGGAAGAGTCCGATTCCAGCTGCCAGCAAGAAGGGAGCAGGCACGGTATAGGAGAGAGCCTTCCGTTTCAGGTGGCTTTTCAATGGAGGAGGAGGAGATCACTCCCTTCAGGTGGGAGAGTGATTGGTCTAAGAGCAGGTCTTCATTCATATTTTTTTTCTAAACCATATGAGAAATATTGCCAATGATCTAAAAAAATATTAAGTTGCAAAACATGAAAAGGAGTGTAACGAAAATCGGTTTTGCTCTCGCCTATCTTCCGATCTTGCTAATTGGGGAGATCTCATCGACCAAAGAGGAAGAGCTAAATGAGGCGCGAGATTTTTTTCAGGGAATGGATGTCCAGCCCCCTGAGGAGATCTTGGAGTGGCTTAAATCGAAAAAGATATTGGAGGAAAAGCCGATTGAGGAGTTTGGAGACAAGGAGCTTCCTCCCATAGAGCTCTCCTTAAATGAGGCTGTCGCCACCACCTTGGAAAATCAGTGGCAAATCGACATTGCCGAGAGTGAAGTGACTCGTAGATTTGGGGAGTGGCAATCTACAGCAGGCCCTTTTGACCCGGTGTTAACTACCTCTTTGAGAGGGGAGTGGCTCTTAGATCCTCAACAGATTGGGTTCAAAACAGACGACAAGGGGACGATCACGACCTTAAACGCTGTTGTCGAGAAGTTGACACGGCCTGGTACGAGCTTCTCGGTTGGGACAACGGTCCAAAGGGTTCACGACCCCTCTCTTGCTTCTGTAAGCCCCGGCATTCCCCGTTTTACCCAATCGACCCTTACCTTCCAGATGACCCAACCTCTTTTGCGCCGCTTTCTCTACAACCAGGAGTCAGTTGATGAGATCGTCTCTTCACTGCAATACGAGGCTGCTCAGTATCTTCTCGTCCAGACGATGGCAGAGGAGGTACTCAATACGATCCTTGCCTATTGGGAAATGGTAGCTGCGGAAAAAGTTGTTGAGATCAACGAAGATGCCCAACAAATTCTCGAGGGTTTAGCAAGTTCCACATTCCGGTTGGTTGAAGCTGAGCAGCTTGCTGCCTCAGAACTCAATGAACAGATAGCTGAGCTCTCTCGCAATCGTCGTGACCTCATCGCCTCTCGCCAAGATGTCTATGAGACTTACAACACTCTTCTGTTCCAGATGGGGGAGAGAAAGTGTGAGTTTAGTGAAAATCTCCCCCATTTGATCGTGGAGAACTTCACAACTCCCTTTCCCCATAAACGGGCATGGGATATCGACTGTCTTTTGCAACAAGCTTATCTCCATCGAGGAGATCTGATTGCAGCCCGGATTCGGCTCCAAGAGACTGATGTACAGCTCCGGCTTGCTCGGAACAATATCTTACCTGAACTCGACATGATCTTTGGAGTGGAACTTCTCAACAACACCGTGGGATCGAGTGGGCAGCGGTTCTTCTCTTCCTATTACCCAAACGATATGGAGAAGGATCTTTCTGCCGAAGTGCGTCTTTCAATCCCTTTTTGGAACGATCGGGCAAGAGGAGAGAGAACGCAGAAATATCAAGAGCGGATGCAAGCCTTTTTGGAAGAGAACGAGCTTTGGTCGGGGATCTATAATGAGAGTGCGGTAGCTCTTCGGGAGCAAATCGAACTTGTTGATGAAATCTATTATGCTAACAAAGCAGCCGAGTGGTATGAGATCGCGTTAAGAGATGAGATCCTCAGGACCAAGGCGGGCTACGGCTCTCTTTTTGTCGTGATCGATTTTGAGAACCGATTCCGGAGGATCCTGATCGAGCGGGTTAACGTCAAAAAACAGTATGCCCAGAACATCGCTCGCCTCCTCTTTTTGACAGGGACTTTAGTTTTGATCGATCCGGTCACCCATGAGGTGCTAGTCGATCCCCTTAATTGTGAACATTTGGTAAGACATGATGAGCAAAACTGACCAAGAGACAATCGATCGATTAGGCAAGCAGAGGGCCTTGCAAGAGCCTCTTTCCCTGCAAATACCCAAGAACTGGCCTCTCTTTGCCGTTCTGTTTGTTTTACTCTCTCTTCTCGTTCTCTGGGCCTTTTTGGGGAGAATTCCAACAGAAATCCGAGGAAAAGGGGTGGCCCTTAGCCCAGCAGGGACCTTTTTGGTCCGCTCTGAAACAGAAGGGAAAGTTGTCGATCTTTTTGTGAAAGAGGGAGAAAGAATTAAGAAAAATACCCCCATAGCGATTCTCTACAACCCGGAGTTGAAATCTCTTTTAGTTCAGATCGAAGCTACCGAATTCAAAATCGACCGCTTCCAAAATGGGCTCAAACTTTTAGAAGAGGCACTTGAGATCAACCAGCAACTTTTTCAAGAGGGGCTGATTGCCAAGCTCATTGTCGATGATACAAAAGCAAAAGTCTACGAGAAGCAGATTGGCATTGAAGAGGCGCAAGCAGAGATCAATACCCTCTTTTCTAAACTTGAGCTAGCCTCAGCTACCCCCAAAGAGGAGGTTTTGCAAGTCAAACAAGAACTTCTCGATGGGAAGTTTACAGAAGATCTCGCCTCCCTGGAAGAGAGGCTCACTCTCGTGAGGGCTTCTGAGTCAGGAACAGTTTTGGAGGTGCTGGTGGAGGCAGGGGACCAAGTCGAGAGGAAAGAGTCGCTCGTTTGGGTCGAACACCCACTAGAAGGGGAGCAAAGTCCATTTTTTTATACCACAGTAAATGCCGATGAGATCGGGAGGGTAGAGGCGGGGATGCCTGTGCTGGTAGAACCCCTTATCGTCAATCCCCAAGAGTATGGGGCAATCCGAGGGAAGGTGAAAGGGGTCTATCGCTACCCTGTCTCAGAAGAAGAGCTTGTGGAGACGATCGGAAATCCACAGATCGTAAAATTTCTCCTAGAGTCTTCTTCTGTTGCCACCCTTCTTCTTGTGGAGCCCCTTTTGGATCCAGAAACTCCGAGTGGACTCCAATGGACCTCAAAAAATGGGCCACCTTTCTCCATTCCAACTGGATCTGTTGCAAACGTCAAATTGATCATCGATGAGCAACCTCCTATCTCGTATCTCATCCCTCTTTGGAAGATCAAAGATCCCTTTATTGGCAGAGGAGGGGGGCCTTGAGTTTGCGGAAGACTAAAACCCCGCGTGTGATCCAGATGGAGGCTGTCGAGTGTGGCGCTGCGGCTCTTTGTATCGTATTGGCCTACTACAAATGTTTTGTCTCACTCGAGGAACTCCGCATCACTTGTGGGGTCTCAAGAGATGGGGTCAATGCCCACCAGATGTTAGAAGCTGCTCGCTACTACGGTTTAGAAGGAGATGGGTACCATGCTACCTGGGAAAATCTGGCTAAAGTCGAGACCCCTGCCATCTTATACTGGGAGTTTAACCATTTCGTCGTTCTCGAAAAGATCCGCGGCGAGAAAGTCTGGATCAACGACCCTGCAACAGGGCCAAAAACGGTCTCTCTTGAGGAGCTGCAGAAGAAATTTTCTGGGATTGTGCTCTTTCTCAAACCCTCTGCTGATTTCAAAAAACGAGGTAAGGATATCTCTCTGTTTAGCAGGTGCAAGGAGAGATTTGCTCCAGCTTTCGGGAGTCTTAGCTACCTTTTTCTTCTGGAGATTTTTGCACTTCTTTTAGCCTTAACCCTCCCCCCTCTTTCGAAGGTCTTTGTCGATACCTTTATCCAATCCTCCACCCCCTCTTGGGTGGCCGAGTTTCTCTGGTTTATCGGTGTTGTGATGGTGGTTACCGGGGTTGTGGCGTGGTTTAAAGGGCGCTTTGCCAATCGTCTTCTCGTGAGTCTTTCGATCCGCTTCAACACCCAATTCATCAAACACCTCCTCTCTCTTCCCCTCTCCTTTTTCTCTCAACGGTTCCCAGGAGAGGTTCTCAACCGGATCAGTCTCAATACGAGGCTTGCTACGCTGTTTACCCAGGGGATTGCACTTACCCTTCTCGATGTACTCTTGATCTCCCTTTATGCGGTTATTTTCTTCTACTACAATCAGCTCATTGCCTTCGTTGGGATTACAGCTGCTCTTTTCAACCTCTTCCTTCTCTATTGGATCAACAAGACCCGTGTCCATGCGTATGCTAGACTGCAGCAGGAGGAGGCTAAAACAGTGGGGGTCTCCTTCGATACCCTGGACAATATCGAGACGATTAAAGGGGTCTCAAGCGACTCGTTCTTTTTTGCAAGGATTGCAGGACACTACACCAATAGCATCAATGCCCTTCAATCGATCGGGAGAAAGGATGTCTTTTTGAGCACCCTCTCCTCACTCTCTGTCCAGCTGACTAATGTGATCTTATTAGCAGTGGGAGCTTGGGTGGTCATGCAAGGAGAGTTTACAATCGGGATGCTCTATGCTTTCCAACTCCTCATGAACCAATTTTTGGCTCCCTTTGGAAGAATGGTCCAATTTGGGGCCGATTTCCAATCTCTCAGAGTCGACATTGCCCGGGTGGACGACGTTTTGCAACACAAAATCGACCCTCTCGTCCAACCAAAAGATGAAGAGGGAAAGCCTGAAAAACTCTCTGGTCCTCTCGAATTCCGAGAAGTGAGTTTTGGGTATGCTCCCTTAGAGCCCCCTTTTATCTCCGAGCTCACTCTTACCATCCAAAAAGGGGAAAAAGTTGGGATTGTGGGGCCGATTGGCTCTGGAAAATCGACCCTTGCAAGACTCGGTTCAGCCCTCTACCAACCGTGGGAGGGGAGAATCCTCCTTGCCGGTAAAGAACTGATCCACCACCTGCGTGAGAGCCTCAAGATTTCACTCGGAAGTGTCGACCAGGAGATCAAACTTTTTGCTGCGACGATCTATGAGAACATCGCTCTCTGGGATCACTCGGTTACAGAAGAGATGGTCGAAAAAGCCGCAAGGCAAGCAGAGCTTCATGAAGAAATTGTTCGCCTCCCCTTCGGGTACCAGACCAAGCTCCTTGAAAGGGGAGCCAACCTCAGCCAAGGGCAGAAGCAGCGCCTCGAGTTGGCTCGGGCTCTTCTCTACCAACCCTCCCTTCTCATCCTCGATGAGACCCTCAACTCTGTCGATTCAGACACCGAGGAGAAGATCTTCGAGCACCTTAAGAGCCTTGGCTCCACCATCCTCCTCATCTCTCATCGCCTCAGCACCGTCCGCCTTTGCGACCGGATCATCCTCATGGAGCAGGGGAAAATCGTAGCAGACGGACCTCACGAGGAGCTCCTGAAAACCTCCCCTCTTTACCAAAAACTCACAACCCTCGAACTCCACCATTAACCCTGAATCTACTAGCGCAAAAAAAATCCCCCAATTTGGGGGATTCGCCTCATATGGTGCTTCTTAGTGCATTTATGTTGTGCCTTAAAGTTTCATGATGGCTGTCATGATGCCTTCCTTAGCACTCTCAGGAGCGCTGGCTAATACTACAATTAGATGGGCTTTTCCGTCGCCTGGCCCACCACCACCAGTGATTCGTTTTAGTTCTTCTTCTGAGGCCTTTTTGAGAAACTTATCCATAAGAACCTCCCTCTCTCAATTAAGAGAATTGCGGGAGTCTCCTACTCCCTACCCTCATTATACTAAATATTTTATTAAAATTAAAGATTAATTTATAATGAAAATTCTGCTCTAGCCCAAGCTACTTGCGGTAGGAGAGGGCTTCGTAGAGGTGCTCGTCGGTGATGGAGGGGGAGCCGTCGAGATCTGCGAGGGTGAGGGCGACTTTCAGGATCCGGTCGTGGGCGCGGGCTGAAAGGCCCATCTGCTCGATCGCCTCTTTTAGGAGGGTTTCGGAGGTGGATGAGAGGGGGAGATTTTGCACCTCTCGGGGAGTGAGGTGGCTATTGGTTTTAGGACTATGATAGCGGCTTTTTTGCCGCTCACGCGCCTCTTCCACGCGGGCTCGGATCTTTTCTGAAGATTCTTGGGGAGGACCGTTTTTCAGTTCGTCATAGGTGAGGGAAGAGACCTCGAGGTGGAGGTCGATTCGGTCGAGTAAGGGTCCTGAGATCTTTTGCCTATACCGGTCGATTTGGATTTGGGTATCGGTACACGGTTTATCGGGGTGGCCCAGGTAGCCGCACGGGCAGGGGTTCATCGCAGCTAAGCAGATAAAGTCGGTAGGGAAGGTGACTTTCCCATTTGCCCTGCTAACTGTTACGAACCCATCTTCGAGTGGTTGGCGGAGAACTTCGAGAGTGGTGCGAGAAAACTCGGGGAGCTCATCTAGGAAGAGGACTCCTCGGTGGGCAAGCGAGACCTCTCCTGGGCGGGGATGGGTCCCTCCACCAACCATTCCGGCAAAGCTGATCGTGTGGTGGGGGGAGCGAAAAGGACGAGTCCTGACAATGCCCGAATGGATATTTGCAAGAGAGTGGACACGGGTGGCTTCAAGAGCCTCTTCAAGGGTGAGTTGGGGGAGAATCCCGACAAATGCTCTTGCAAGAAGGGTCTTTCCACTCCCTGGAGGACCACTCATGAGGACGTTGTGCCCTCCAGCTGCGGCAATTTCTAACGCTCTTTTTGCGTGGACTTGCCCTTTCACATCGGCCATGTCGATTGTAGGAGTTGCTGGAGTGAAGGTAAGATTTTGCTTAGGGAGGGGAGTGACCTTCCCTTTCTGTAGTTCTTTAAGTGCTTCTTGGAGGGTTGGATAGGAGAGAATCTCCAGCTCTGGAATGAGGCCCACTTCTCTTCGATTCTCAAGTGGAACAAGGACCCCCTTTTTTCCGAGCTTTTTTGCAAGAAGGGCCATGTTGAGGGCACCGTGAATGGGACGGATCTCTCCTCCAAGGGCGAGCTCACCCCCTATGAGGTAGTCATCGAGAAGCCCTTCCGGAAATTTATGGAGACTCTCTGCGATTCCAAGGGCTATCGGGAGGTCATAGAAAGCCCCCGCTTTTTTTACATCACCCGGGGCAAGGTGGACAACACACTCTGTTGTCTCAAGCTCGATTCCTGTATTGCGAAGGGCATGGAAGACCCGGTCCTTCGACTCTTTCACAGCTGTATCGGGGAGTCCGATGATCCGGACTCCCCCTTTTTCTCCAAAGCTGAGATCGACTTCCACCTCGACAGGGATCGCCTCTAGTCCCAAAAATGCTGCTGAGAAGAGCCTAGTAACCCGAACCTTGGTCAATATTTTCTCCTTAGCCTATTCGGCCTGAAGAACGAAATAGGCAGGGAAGGCAAAACGGTTGTTCGGACGGGGGGAGGTCTTAAGAGTCACTTCGTGTCCAATCCACTTCTGGAGATCAATCCTCGTACTATAGAGGAAAGCAACAGGACGGTTTCCTACTTTCAGCACATAATCTCCTGGGCAGTTGCGGACAGGGCGGTTGTAGGGCTCAAGGATTCCGGTCAGCGGCGTCGCGTCTGAGGCTTCTTTCTCGTAGAACTCTTCCATAGAGCTCTCTCCCCCGGTGGCTAACCATAGGTGGTAGAGAGATTCTTCAAGAGGTTGCCACGTACGCATCTTATCTGTGAGCTCGTCTGCATGTAGGGGAACCGAATGACCGATCGTATCGCTTGCCGCCTCTGCAATCTCTCCCACATCAACTTCAGAGGAGGTGTGGACAGGATTCAGTTCGATTCCAAGTCCACTCAGCTTCTCCAAATGGAGAGGATCTACTGTAAAGTCCGAACTTTGGCCACTTACCGAACTTTCGAGAAAAGCGATTTTCTTTTCGACATAGACATCCCGAATCACAGAGCGGGCCACATCAGCCTGTGTTGTTAAATCGGAGAGGTCTTTATAGGTGTGAGTAAGTTCATCGAAACGATTGTCGATCTGGTCGAAGTCAATTTGCGGGAAAGGTTTTTGGATTTCGGCTTGGGCAAAATGAAATACGGAGCTTAGGCGGTGGGTTGCTTCGTGGTGTCTTTTTTCGAACTCTGCAAGCATTTCATAGGGGCCTTCTCGCTGGATGTACTCTTTTGCGATATAAAAATGACACATCTCGGGAAGAGAAATCTCGAGCCACTTGTTGTTGATATCGCTCACTTTTGCATCGACTGTATCTCCAACATGTAGTTGGCCAATTACCGGAGCCTCGGTATCGGGGTAGAGGCGGATGTTGACCCTGTCTCCCTCAACGACATTATCTAAGACAAATGTTCTAAAGACAAATCCAACCGTTTCAGAGGGGGGAGCGATGCAGTAGTAGTCTTCTGTTTCTTCCGTCACGGCAAACAGTTCGTTCTGTGTGGTCTCGCGGACGATGTGTCCTTCTAACGAGGGAGATGTGCGGATGCGGACCTTATTGCCAAGGATTTTTCCAGTAAATGGAGTAAAAGAAGTTGTCGAGTAGACGGCAGTAGTTTGGGTTTCTTCTTCAGCATTAAGAGAATAGGGAAAAGATACAGCAGTTAGGGCAATGGCTGCCAGTAGGGCGGGATTTTTCTTCATGGGTGATACCTCCTTCAATTTCACCCACTTTTGTAATTCTTCTCACCCAAAAGTGCAAGAGAAAAGAGACCTTCCCAATCAATACCTTCTATCTCATGGCCAGATTGGTCTTCATTTTAGCTGTAGAGGACGGCTTTGATGTGTTCACAGTGGGCCTCTCCGCAGGTACACCCTACAGGTTCTCCTAAAAAGACACTATATTGCTCGCTTAGATCGAGGGGATTGGTGACAGTATAGAGATCTTCTCCTGTTTGGGCCACATCCCAGGTGCGGAAGGTGAGATCTTCATCAGATACCTCCTCTTCCTCTTCCCTTTGAGTTGTCTCTTTCTCTGTCCCGTGCAAAACTCTTGCAACTTGGCAATGGGGACAATTGCAATGAGGTTCGGCTTTAGGGAAATTGTGGACTTCATCACCGATCATCATTTTGACCATCTGGACAATTTTTCCGAGAACCTCTGGAGGGAGGTCAGGAGTTTGTGCATGGGGTTGGTTATGCTGGAGGGCCACATCCATATTCTCCATATCTGGGATTCCTGGGATCCCTCCAATTCTAAATTGGATCGGGATTTTGGAGAGTTGGTCGGGAGAGATTCCGGTGAGCTGTTGCAAAAGGGCTCCAAAATTCTGAGGCTCTTCCGATTTTTTTTCTTGCGGAGGGGGTTTCTCTCCCTTTGTTTCTAAATATTTGATATGCGCCGCAAAAGCGATGTCGATAAGAGAGGCGTCAAGATGGGGGATACGGACAGCCTTGCCCTCTCTTAGATGAATTGCAAGGGTGAAGGTGGCCGCATCGGCATCCTCTTCTGATTGGAGAAAGGCAACCTGCTCCCAAGTCGTAGAGATATAAGGAGGGACACAGATCATTTTTTCATCAATTTTGACTTTCATAATTTCCTCGCAATTGGATGATTCAAAATCTACCGCATATTATACCTGAAGGTGGGATTTCGAGCAAGATTTTTTAGCACTCAGTTTAACTGAGTGCTAAATCTTTACAAATCATTAACTATTAAATAGATGTAAATTTTTCTTGCACACGGGCCCAAGATGTGAGTAAATTAAAGGGATGACTCGGAAGACTTTTGTTCTAGATACCAACGTTCTCCTGCATGATCCTGATGCGATCCCTACATTTGGCAATTGCGATGTAGTGGTTCCTCTAGCTGTACTTGAGGAGCTTGGTGCGATGAAACGATTCCGAGATGAGCTCTCCAAAAATGCGCGGGCAGTCCTCCGCTATTTCGATTCTCTTAAAGGGATAGGAGAGGGAGATCTCCATACCGGTGTTCTTCTCCCCAATGGAACGCGTATCCGCATACAATTAGAGATCAAAACCAACTACAGCCCTCATTTTGCCCTCTCTCACTCATCGAATACCTATCGGATCCTCATGGCGGCCTACTTTCTTGCTGAAAAGGGGGAAAAAGTCGTCTTTGTTTCCAAAGATCTTGCCATGCGGGTCAAAGCTGGAGCAATGGGGCTCGAGTCAGAAGATTATGAAAATCAGAAATTTTCCTACGACAGTCTATACAGAGGGTATCGGAAAATAGAGCTTTCCAAGCATGAGATCGACCTCTTTTTTAAGGATGGGACAGTTGCCCTTGCTGCGCCTGATGAGCCCTTTTTGCCTAATGAATACCTCCTGATGACTTCTCCTGAGAAATCGTCGGCGGTTGGGAAGTACGATCCTCAATCTAAGCGGGTCGTCTCTTTGCTCTCTCTCCCTCAAAATATCTGGGGGATCAACCCCTTGAATGTGGAGCAAAGATGTGCTCTTGATCTCCTCCTAAGGGACGAAATCAAACTGATAACCTTAATTGGGCAAGCTGGAACAGGAAAGACTCTTCTTGCCCTCGCTTCGGGACTCAGAAAGGTGTTTGATGAGGGAGTGTATACCCGGATTGTGGTGAGTCGCCCGATTGTCCCTCTTGGTCGTGATATCGGCTATTTACCAGGTCTTAAGGAGGAGAAACTCATCCATTGGATGCAACCGATCTATGACAATCTCGAATTCTTGTGTGAGTCTACGGGGAGTGAGCCGAATGAGACCTTGAGATGGGTGACAGAGAGCAAAAAGCTCGAGATGGAAGCCGTTACCTATATCCGAGGCCGTTCCTTGCCGAAAGTCTATCTGATTATCGATGAAGCACAAAACTTGACTCCCCATGAAGTGAAGACGATTATCTCCCGAGCGGGGAAAGAGACAAAAGTGGTTTTAACAGGTGACCCTACGCAGATTGACAACCCCTATCTTGATAAGAACTCGAATGGCCTTACCTACGTCGTAGGGAAATTCAAGCAAGAGAGACTCTATGGGCATGTCTTCATGGAGAAGACCGAACGGTCAGAACTAGCTGCAATTGCCGTGGAGGTGATGTAGCAGTGAAACGGATTTGGCAAGGCCTCATTTTCGTAGTTTGCCTCTTTGTATTTTTTCTCTTCCGCTTTCATCTCTTGGGAGATAGAGGAGAGTCTGAACCCCTTCCAAATCGAAAGCCGACCCTACCTCTCGCCGAAACAACCTCCCTTCTCATTTCCCACCCTTGGCTAGCACTTCAGCCACATATCCATAAAATTTCGCCGGAAATTATCCGTGATTTTGCTGTTTTGGAGGAGTTTTGTGGCTATGTGGAGTCGCAAGAATTGTCTTACTCCCCAGAGATGGTTACCCAAGCCCTCATAGAGACTCTCACCTCATTGCAAAAGGAGATCCCTTTCAGCTACTCGACTGACTACTATAACGTCCTTTGTCTGCCGGAACCAAACCCTCCTGTCTCCTACCAAATCTACCAACGCCTCTATCTTGGAGATTCTGAATTGGGCTTCCCTTTTTATCTTGAAGTGCGCCGCTACTCGCTTAAAGAGACAGCAGCAAGGGAAGTTCTCGCCTCTTACCTGGATTCTATAGAAGGAGAAAAGCAGGAGTATCCCCTTTCTACCTGTCGAAAGGCCTACCTCTGCAAGGGGAGTCGTCCACCTATCCACAATTTATCGTTCGCTGCAGGGGAACGTGGTCTCTTCTTAGATACTTGGGAAGAAGGGGAGACGCTTTTTGTGGCCTACGCTGAAGCTCCCTGGGCAACCTTCTCAGAACATCTCCCCTTTCTTAAGCAAATGATTGGGAGTGTTGACTCATCTTCTTGAGAACTTTGGCTTGGGGCGAAATTTCTTTTGGGAGTAGGGACGGGGATGAAATCGCTTTTTCTTAGTGGAAGGGGCTTCCGTTGTGCGGGGCTCTAATCCTTCTACTGTGGTGATTGCGATTGTCTGGCCTGTGTATTTCTCGATCTGCTTGACAAGAGAGGTCTCTCGCTTGGCAGCAAATGAGAGGGCCGTACCATTTGCTCCTGCCCGCCCTGTCCGTCCAATCCGATGGACATAATCTTCGCCATTCTGGGGGAGATCGAAGTTGATCACATGGGTAATACTCGGAACATCGATCCCTCTTGCAGCTACATCTGTCGCTACAAGAATGTTGAAGGCCCCTTTTCGTAGACCGTTGATCGCCCTTGTCCGTTGTCTTTGATTCATGTCCCCATGCAAAGCAGCAGCCCGGTGTCCTTTCTCTTTAAGTTCGCCTACCAGCTGGTCGGCATGCCGTTTGGTGGATGTAAACACAATCGCATGCCCCTCGCTCACATCTTTGAGAACGTGGTCTAACAGACGGTTTTTGTGGGGAAGATTGTCGACAAAGTGGAGCTTTTGGAAGATGTTCTCATGCTTCTCCTTCTTTGCATGGGCATGGATTTCCATCGGCTTGTTCATCAACCGATCAGATAGTTGGACGACAGAACCCTTCAGAGTGGCCGAAAAGAGGAGGGTTTGCCTGGTTTCAGGTGTGATGCTCACGATCTTCTCTACCGGTTCGGCAAATCCCATATCAAGCATCCGATCGGCCTCATCAATAACGAGCATCTCCAGACGAGAGAACTTCACTGTTCCTCGGTCGATAAAGTCTTGCAGGCGTCCTGGGGTTGCCACGAGGATCTCATACGGTTGTTTGAGATTCCGGATCTGCATCGGATAAGGGACTCCACCCATAAGACAAACGACTTTGAGCCTGTTGAGGTATTTTCCGTACTTTTCAGCTTGCGACGTGATCTGCATCGCAAGTTCACGTGTAGGGGCCAAAATCAAAATCCTGGGTCCTTTTCCTGGTTTTGTTGAAGGGGTCATCAATCTTTCCAAAGCTGGCAGAAGAAAGGCAGCTGTCTTTCCCGTTCCTGTTTGGGCTGAGGCGCGGATATCATGCCCCTTGAGTACCTTTGGAATCACTTTTTCCTGAACTAGAGTCGGGGTTTCATACCCGAGCTCTTCAAGGGCTTTTAGGATTTTATGATGGAGGGCTAATTGTTCAAAACTCATGATCTTCCGCTTATTTGATTTAACAGTCGACTGAGTATACTCCATCACCCGCATTAAAATGTGAAAAAACTGACAAAACCCTGCGTTAAGCAGTATAATTGCTGAATTTTTTTGAAAAAAGAGAGCTAGTTTTTGGGTTTGTCGAACCCTTTTGTAAGGCCCTTGATGAGGAGAGGAAGCTCTATGCAGAACACTCCTCCTCCAACTCCGAGTAGGGCGCAGGTGGCTGTACGGGAGAAGTGGAGAGTGGAAAGAGCGCCCAAGACGCCTAACACGATTAGGGTGACTGAGGCGATTTGATCAAGAACAAAGGAGACATTAAAGATAAAACTCGAAGCTTCAACGCTCAGAACACCTTGGGCTTGGGGTCGATGAGAGCCAAGTCCGTATTGTTCTCGTATTTTTTCACCTTTGTCTGGTGGAGAAGAGAAGAGGCCAAAGCAGGATGTTCCCTCGGGGCCAAATCCACCACAAATTCCTAATACTAAAAGTGACATAATTAATCCTCTTAAACAATTATATATTCAAAACAAATTAAAATAAATATGAAAAAATAATTAATATTTTTCATTCATTCAGGGTAAACTCGTGAATTCTTTTAGAAGATAGGAGTTCAAATTGGTCGATTTTTTGGGTTTTCTCCCCTCCGTAGATCAAAATGCCTCCCTCCGCTTTCTGGGCGGCTTGGGCGTGAAAGTAGTACAGCCCCTTGAGGTCGTTTGGGGAAAAGGTCTTGCTGCTCTTGATTTCGATGGGAATGAGGCGGCTTCCTCGTTGCAGAATCATATCAACCTCTTTTCCTGATACATCTCGGTAAAAATAGAAATGGGGTGTCCTAGCTTGGTTGTAGTAACTCTTAAACAGCTCCATGACGATCCAATTTTCAAAGAGATTTCCATAGAGAGAATCTCGCTTCAGTTGTTCTACCGTCTCAATTCCAAGAAGGTGGCATGCGAGGCCGGTGTCGACAAAATAGAGCTTGGGGGATTTGATCATCCGCTTCCCAAAATTCTCAAAATAGGGCTCAAGACGAATCAGAATATAGGTTGCTTCAAGGACGCTGATCCACTCTTTGATTGTGACAGCAGAAACTCCTACATCAGAAGCAAGGCTTGCATAGTTGACAAGTTGCCCGATTCGACTGGCCGTCAACCGTATAAATCGCTCAAATTGGATAAGGTCTTTGATTTGCAAAATTTGCCTCACATCTCTTTCAACATAGGTTTGAAAATAGCTGCTAAAGGCATTGGAAAGAGGCAAGTCCTCCTTGTAGATTCTCGGATACCCCCCTTTCAGGAGAATTTCGTCCAGCGAATCGACAAGTTTTGCTTGGCTCATCTCCTCTAGGCTTAAAGGGAAAAGCTTTAGGATAGCGGTTCTCCCTGCTAGTGATTGCGAGACGGCAGCGTGAAGATCTGCCTGGTGGCTCCCTGTTAAGATATACATTCCATTTCGATTTACCTGATCAACGTGGACTTGTAGATAGGAGAGGAGGTGGGGGGTTCTTTGGATTTCATCTAGAATCGCACCTTGCTTGTAAGCTTCCATGAAACTTTTCGGATCTAAGGTAGCAAGGGATCGGTTCTCTGCATCTTCCATATTGACGTAAGGCATCTTCGGAAAGGCTGACTTTACAAGAGTTGTCTTTCCTGACTGCCTAGGGCCAAGTAGAGTGACTATAGGATACTTTTTCGCGAGTTTTTGTATATGAGGAGACAGAGATCTTCGAAACATGGCGACACTTCAGATAATCTAAGGTTGTACTTTAGATTATCACAGGTTGCAGCTTAGAACAAGAGGTGCTTTAGAGGATTCTGGAAAATCGTTGCCTTAGACTCGATTTTTTAGTTTGTTTTGGGGTAATAGAAAAGGCCAGACGGCTGTACGTCTGGTCTTTGATTTGGAGGTGGAGTGTACAGCGACAATTACCTTTGCCGGTAACAGACCTGAGTGTATAAACTATTTCCTTGATTCACAAGGACCTTAAGTGGTTGGCACAATTTAGTCGCTTCAATCTCGCCGATGCTGAGCGACGTGCATTGGTTTTAGTTCGCGAGATGACAGCAATCACCAATCTGGATTATCAACAGGTTAATGGTACTGACACCTTGACAGCTAGTTCTGCATTGAGGCATTTGCGCGATCTTGGGCTCCTTGTTATGAAGGGCAGCGGGAGTAGAACCTACTACAAATTAGTGCCTGAAATTATGAATAGCGAGAAAGTTGAAGCAATACCAAGTCAAAATGAGGAGCTAACCCCCCAGACAAGCTCCTTATATGAGGGGTTAGCCCCCCATATAAGCCCCTCAGATAGGGGGCTAGATGCAATTACCTAAGGGGTTCCCATCTTTGCCTGAGGAGTTAAAAAAGAGCTGTCCTCCCTGAGAGCACGATATCAAAAAAAAGAAGTGAAAGCATTGATAAAAAAGCTCTGCGCTTTAGGGTCTCTCCGGTTGACTCAACTCACTAGAATCTTAGACCGAGATCCGAGGTATTTAAGGGATAATTACCTTTCAAAGATGGTCAAGCAAGGTGAGCTGGTTTATCTCTATAGAAACACCCAAACAACAGAGCTTTCCAGGCGTTGGAGTACCAAGAAGGGATCTCCTACGGCGCCCACCAAGTCCGAGATAACGTCAATATCTCCCCCCAGATCCAATCTCTTGAAAACAACACGCTTACCTCAAACTCCCCGGCAACACTCCCATCACCAAGTTCTCTCTCTCAAAAACTAGAACACGGTTTTTCTTTGAAGTTTTCTTTTTGAAGGAGTAGGCTT
>JAAKFR010000035.1 GCA_011064985.1 Chlamydiota bacterium | reverse complement strand
TACCATCTCCCAAACCATCTTTGGGAGCATACACACCGCATACAGATGGAGCAAAACCGTATAGATAAATGAGGTCATACTATACAAAAAGATCCGAGTGAGATCCAAGCCGTACCAAATTTAACTGCTTCATAATTTGATCAATACTGTAAATTAGTAGCACGTCTGGCTTAACATGACATTCTCTTGCTAGATTCCATTTTCCAGAAAGTCGATGATCTTGGTATTTTTCGGGCAATGGTTCCTCACGTGCGAGAAGCTCAAAAACTTTATCTAGTTCTTGTCTCGCACCACTATGATTGTGTTTAAATCTCTTCAAGTCTTTTTTGAAGTGGCTTGATGCCTTAATCTTCAGCATTTGGCGACATCCCCATAGCATCCCAGAAATCACTTACGGTATCAAAAACTTCTCCTTCTTCATCATGAAATTCCTTCAAAGCTTCCTGTGTTTCTTTATTGGGCACATGGCTACGTCTACATTTTGACTGAGGCATCTCTCTGCGAGCAAAGGAAAGCAGATACTCACTGATCGTCATATGCGATCTAGTTGCTAACAATTTGATATACATTCTTTCTTCCTCAGTGCAGTCCACACTAAGCCGTACTTTATGATGTTTATGTGTGCTCATAACCCTACCTCCTTACTTATATCTCTATTATACACAAAAAGTGAATTTAAGTAAAGATGCACATTCAACATGAGTATAAAGATTATATAAAAATGTAGTATTTATGGTTTGATGACGAGGTTGAGGAGCTTGTTGGGAACAAAGATCACCTTCACGATCTCTCCTGTCAGATGTTTGGCAACCGAAGGCTCTCCCCTAGCCAATTCTAGGATCTTGTCCTCTGTTTGGTCTTTGGGGAGCTCGAACCGTCCCCGCACCTTCCCGTTGACTTGGACAACGTAGGTCACCTTCTCCTCTAGGAGACAGCTAGGGTCGAACTTCGGCCAGGGGGCATGGACCACGCTCCCCTCTCCCCCCCTCATCTCCCAGAGCTCTTCGGCCATGTGGGGGGCAAAAGGAGCCAAAAGCTGGATCGCCTGCTGGATCACTTCTTCTGGATAGGTCTCGAGTTTGTTCATCTCGTTGACAAACTCCATCATCTTCGCAATTGCCGTATTGAAAAGGAGTTTTTCGATGTCGTGGGTCACCCCCTCGATCAATGTGTGGAGGAGGTGGGAGGCTTGATTTGAAGATTCTTTCGTGAGCTTCTCAGAAGTTGCCATCTCAAAAAACCGGTTGAGAAAGCGGCGACATCCACTCACCCCTCCTGTATTCCACACCTTCTCCTTGTCGATCGGGCCCATAAATAGGGAGTAGAGGCGCAATCCATCGGCCCCATACTCCTCAACAACTTCATCGGGCGAAACCCCATTGAGTTTTGATTTTGACATCTTCTCGATCTGGCTCCGAAGGGGCTCGTCGGTCTCCCAATGGTAGTACTCACCATCTCTCTCCACCACCTCTGAAGGAGCAACATACGCTCCACCCTCTTTTTGGAAGGAGCGGGCGACAAGGAGACCTTGGTTGAGGAGGCGCTGGAAGGGCTCAGATGTACTGACAAGGCCACAATCAAAGAGGACCTTGTGCCAAAATCGGGCGTAGAGAAGGTGGAGAACAGCATGCTCAGCTCCCCCCACGTACATATCCACGGGCATCCAGTAGCTCTCCTTCTCTGGATCCCAGCTCTTCGCTTCATTATGGGGATCACAAAAGCGGAGGTAGTACCAGCAGGAGCCGGCCCACTGGGGCATCGTATTGGTCTCTCGTATTCCCCGCTTTCCCGTCTTAGGATCTTCGACTTCTACCCACTCACGCACTTTCGCAAGAGGACTCTCTCCTGAGGCTGTCGGCTTATATTCCTCGACAACAGGGGGGAGGAGGGGAAGCTCATCGAGTTCTAAAGCCCTCTCGGTCCCATCTTCCATGAGGAGGATCGGAATCGGCTCTCCCCAATACCTTTGACGTGAAAAGAGCCAGTCTCTGAGTTTGTATTGGATCGACTCTTTCCCCCACCCCTCTTTTTCGAGCCAAGAGATCGTCTTCCCAATCGCCTGCTCAATCGTGAGACCATCCAAGATGAGCTTCTCGCTCCTACTTGCAATACACGTTCCGTCCTCATCGAGAACAGGGCGAATCAAAAGCTCAAACTGCTCGGCAAACTCGTGATCCCGCTCATCGTGAGCCGGAACGGCCATAATCGCCCCCGTCCCATACCCCATCAAGACATAGTCGGCAATCCAGATTGGAACCTTCTCCCCATTGACAGGATTGGTGGCATACCCACCGGTAAAGACACCCGTTTTCACCTTCCCAAGAGCTGACCGCTCGAGATCGCTCTTCTCGGCCGTCATCTGCTGGTAGAGTTTCACATCCTCAGCATGCTCAGCTGTCGTCACCTCGTTGACAAGAGGGTGCTCGGGAGAGAGGACGAGGTAGGTCACCCCAAAAATGGTATGAGGACACGTCGTAAAGACCTCAACCTTCTCCCCACTCCCCTCAATCGGGAAGGCAATAGAAGCTCCGCGGCTCTTCCCGATCCAATTCCGTTGGAGATTCTTCAGCCCTTCTGGCCAATCGAGAGAGTCGAGATCTTCGAGAAGTCTGTCGGCATACGCGGTGATCTTCAAGACCCACTGCCGTAAGGGGCGCCGCTCAATAGGATGTCCCCCCTCCTTAGCCCGCCCCTCTTCGATCTCTTCATTGGCGAGAACCGTCCCAAGAGCGGGGCACCAGTTGACGAGCATATCGGCCTGGTAGGCGAGTCCCTTTTCATAGAGCTTGGTGAAGATCCACTGGGTCCACTTGTAGTACGAAGAGTCGCTTGTCCGAAACTCCCGATCCCAGTCGTACCCATACCCGATCACCTCCATCTGCTCTTTGAAGTTCCGGATATTCGCATCGGTGGTCACAGCCGGATGGGTCCCCGTCCGAATCGCATACTGCTCGGCCGGAAGACCAAAGCTATCCCATCCCATCGGATGGAGAACCGAAAACCCTTGCGCCATCTTGTAGCGGCCGAGGACATCGGTCGCCGTATACCCGATCAGGTGGCCCACATGGAGCCCCGCCCCTGACGGGTAGGGAAACATATCTAATACGTAATATTTCTTCTTAGATGAGTCTTCAACAGCCTGGAAGGTCTTCTTCTCCCGCCAGAACCGCTGCCACTTCTTTTCAATATAATGAGGATCGTACCGCATAACACAACAAGGGTACTATAAATACTCAAATTGGAGTAGCCTTTTGGGGATTTTGCTTCCATTACGCACTCTTTTACAAAGAGTGCTTGAACGATCGCTCGCGATCGTCCAACTGGAAGCAAAATCCCCAAAAGCTCTTTGCATCCCGCTGAAAAACCGGCTTTTTTAACGAGAGCATCGCGGCAGCGATGCAGGTGGTTAACCCCGCGTGTAACGAAGCATCTTTAGGTGCGAGTGGAACGTGGGGGAGCAAATGGCGAAAAATAGGTACAGCCGCGGGAGCGGCGAAAGGGGTAAAAAACTGTCGCCGCTGGCCGCGGCTCACGATATTTTATTCCTCGCATTACCCCACGTTCCATTCACCCCTACCGGGGCTCATTTCACGCGGGGCTAACAACCTGCATCGCTGCCGCGATGCTCTCCTGAGAACTCAGGGAGTTTTTCAACAATCTCCACCTACTCCTCCTGATATACCTTATCTTCGAGATCCTTGACTTTAGTTCCAAGTATGCTCCAAGAAGGATGATTGCTCGCTGGAAGGGGATCGGAATAATTTTTGATCGCCTTCTTGAATTGTGAAGCGTACTGGAAGCACGCCATCAATATGGTTCTCTCTTGAGACAATTCAGTATCGACTTCAACTAAAAGAATCTTGAGCATATTTTTGAAGCGAGGATGACCCATAATACCAAATCCTTTATCGAGATCTGTGATCAACGTCTCGGCCGTCACTCCCATTCTCTCAAGCAATGCAAGAGCCACCTTGTGTCGCTGTTTTATCAACTTATCAATATAAGCCTCTTTGTTATCGACAACCCAATCCCGGAACTGATCTGGATGTTTCACGAAGTAACCTACCAAACCTGTATTGTTCAGCTTCTCTTGGTCTAAGTTACCCAAATCTTGAAGCTCCATCGTCACACGCGCTTTCAATAAAACTTGTTGGTTCAACTGAGTCAGCTGCTCGAGGTAGGCTGCATGGTTCTCGACTGTCATGAAAGGACGTACCCCTTCATACATCTTGAACTGGCCGTTCCTGTTTTGGGCATCGGCATGGGCAAAGGCAACCGGCGCATACGCCATCGCCTCATACATCAAGTTATCTTCACCAAATTGAGCAAAGACTTGTCCCATTGCTTGAGCATTTTTCGAGGCCAATTCTACTCCAAGAGTTTGCATAAAGAGAGATTTAGATTCGCTGTCCCCCATTTTTTCATAACAAAGAGCTATTAAAGGCATGAAACTGAGCATATTTTGTGGTTGAATCAACGTCGCAAAATGCTGAGCTAAAGTCCCAGGCATACGGACGATTTGGATCACGAGCTGCTCATTATTCTCTGGAATCTGGAAGCTTTGATCCAGATCTTGAGGAATAAATTTCTCTGCAAAGTCGGCAGTAACAATCGTTTGGATCAGTTCTTCGACCATAGCCTCGAGGCGCTGCTTAGCATCATTCTCATCATCACCACAGGCATTGAGAAGGACTTGGAGGAAAGTGGCTTGTTGCCTTTCGTTCATTTGTGCAAACACCAGAGAAACAAAGTCCGCATATCCCCCATTTTCTCGGACGATTTCTCCAAGCTGCTGAGGGTCGCCAGCTAGTGCATGCACAACTTTCTCTTGGTCATCTCCTAAATCCCCAGTGTAGTTCTCATTCACTTCGGCCACCAAGGCTTGGAAAGGCCCTTGATTCATCGTGCGAAGCACTGCAGTTGTCACTTCTCCACCCAAGAATTCGAGCATATTGAGGATGTTCTCATGAGTATGGGCTTTAGGATCTTGAGCTAGTACTTGTACAAAATCTGATTCATGCTCTTCCCATTTTGCTGAGACATAAAGAGCAAATGCCCGTGCTTCCATCCCTCCAAAAACATCCTTCGCTTGCTCAGCTGGCAGTAGGGAGACAAGCTTGTGGAACTGCTCTAGATGGACAAGGGCGGCATTATTCTCTTCACCTTGGACTGCATGCATCCGTGGATCCGAAACGAGCGCTTTGATAACCACGTCGTTCTTATCTTCCTCTGTGTATTGGTCTTTTGCATGGTTGACAAAAGCTGCAAATCCCTCATCTGGAATCTTTCTGATAACCTCACCTACTTGTTCGTATGGGACCATTGGAAGGAGAGCCCAGATTTGGTCTAGGTATTTGAGATTTTGGTCTTCTACCTCGTAGAGACGTTCATCTGCAAGGAGTGCATTGAGAACAGTTTCATTCCGATTCTCCGGTTCCCCATATTGCGCAACGGCATGGTTGACAAAAGCTGCAAATTCCTCACCTGGAATCTTGCTGATTGCCGCGCCTACTTGGTTAGCTGGGGCTATCGGAAGGAGAGCCCAGATTTGGTCTAGGTATTTGAGATTTTGGTCTTCTACCTCGTAGAGACGTTCATCTGCAAGGAGTGCATTGAGAATAGCTTCATTCCGATTCTCCGGTTCCCCATATTGCGCAACGGCATGGTTGACAAAAGCTGCAAATTCCTCACCTGGAATCTTGGCGATTGCCGCACCTACTTGGTCAGCTGGGGCTATCGGAAGGAGAGCCCAGATTTGGTCTAGGTATTTGAGATTTTGGTCTTCTACCTCGTAGAGGCGGTCATCTGTGAGGAGAGCTTGCGCGACCTTCTCATTGCTATTGCCTTCTGCGGCATAACGCTGAGCAACATGACCTGCGAAAGTGGGGAAGTGATCTTTTGGAAGTTGCTTCATCGCTTCTTGGACAACATTTAAGCCGTTCTCTTCTCTCTCCATGGCTTCTCGGAGGGTTTGGACTCCCCCAAGAGTAGTCTGGGTTCCATCGAGTTGGAGTCTGCTTGCTTTCCACTCTTTACGATTCCTGACCACGTCGATGACCATCCAGGTGAGTATCCCAAGACCTGTCACCCCTAAGCCCACTCCTGAGTAGAAGAGGACGGTACTAGCTGTTGGACCACCGCTCGTCGCTATCATAAACCCTGCCCCTGCAAGAAGAAGAGTGGCCATAATGCCCCGAACCACGCTGGAACAGATACAGTCAGTCCGCGCCTCTCTTTTGGTTGCCCGCCTCGTGGTATTGAGATTCGCAATGTCGCTCTTAAATGGCTCGAGCATTGTAAAGTTCTTTTGGTCTAAAGGTGCAGGTCCTGACATAGGTAATTTCCTCAAGTTTTTGATAGTTTCTCAAGTAGTATACTACCAAACCGATATTAATTCAAAATTAAGATTAATTTATTACAAAATTAAAATATTTCATTATTAAATCTCTGCGCCTTTGCGTTTCTCTGCATCTTTGCGTTAATTTTTTTTCTAAGAATGTAGAGCCTAAGAATCGCGCCCTACAAAGCCCCAGCCCTCTCCCTACAAGAGAGAATCATGAAATGGATCGAGGCACCCAAGCACCCCACCCCCACCAAAAGCAACCCAGAATTTGTGGTGAACATCGGGATATTTGCAACACCCTGCGCTAAAAAATAAGAAGCTAGCGAGATCAAAGCGAGTGCAAAAACCCCCAGCACAACCGAGAGAACCCGATCGCGTCCTACAGAAAAGCACTTCTCTACTCGAGAGCCGTCTTCACTAGACCGATAACACGTACATAATGGGAGTATATCCGACATAATGCCGACTAGAATACCCTCTCCACCTAAAAAAGACAATTAAATATAGTCTGATCTGTGCTAAACTCCCCCTCTATGCGTAAAAAACGACCCTATTTCCCCCGAAAAAACACCCATAAACCCGGCCTCTCCTCTAAGCCTGATCTCTTCGCCATTGGGACGATCCGGGTCCACCCCCGCGGATTTGGGTTTCTCGTCCCCGAAGACCGCCCGAAGTTCCCAGAGGATATCTTCATCCCCCGCCACCGGACAAAGGGAGCTGTGGATGGTGACCGGGTGGAGGTTCTTGTATTTACCCGTTATGTCTCAGAGAAGGGGCCTGAGGGGAGAGTCGAGAAGATTCTCTCCCGGGGCCGCTCTCATGTTGCTGGAACGATTGTTTACGAGAGAACAAAAGGGAAAACACACGCCTATGTCCCCTTGCTCGGGAAAGACTCTCTCATGTCGATCCTCCCGACAGACGAGCGAAAACTCGTAGTTGGTGACCGGATCCACATCCACGTCCTCGATTGGGGAGGAAAAAACCAAGACCCTCTGGGAGAGATGAGTGGCTATATCGGCTCCATTTCTGACCCTTCGTGCGACATTGCCGCAGCCATCGAAGAGTACGACCTCGAAGAGGCTTTTCCAGAGAGTACTCTAGAAGAGGCCCGCTCTTATGGCACTTCTGTACAACCAAAAGAGATCTCCGCAAGAACCGATCTACATGAGCTTCCCTGTATCACCATCGACCCCGAAACGGCTAAAGACTTCGACGATGCCCTCTCTCTTACGAAGGACAAACAAGGTCATTACCACCTCGGGGTCCATATCGCCGATGTCTCCCACTATGTTCGCAAAGGGACCTCCCTCGATGAAGAGGCGCAAGAGCGTAGCAATTCGGTCTATTTCCCCGGAAAAGTGGTCCCGATGCTCCCTCACGAACTTTCGAGCCACCTTTGCAGTTTAAAGCCAAACGTCAATCGGCTGACTGTCTCGGTTTTGATGACACTCGATACCAATGGGGATCTACTCAACTACGAAATCTGCCGCTCAGTCATCCAAAGCAAGAAGCGGTTTACCTATGAGGAGGCAAAAGAGGTACTCGACGGGAAGAAAAAAAGTCCATTTGCCCCCGCTCTTCACCTGATGATGGAACTCTGCCTCCTCCTCAAAAAGCAGAGAGCTGCTCGAGGGAGTATCGAATTTTCCCTCCCTGATATCCAGATCCGAGTCGATGAGACCGGAGTCCCTCAAGAGATGCACCTTGTCGAATACGACATCACCCACCAACTCGTCGAAGAGTTCATGCTAAAAGCCAATGAAATGATCGCAACACACTTGAGTAAAGAGGGGAAACCTCTTACCTACCGGGTTCACGAAGAGCCCAATCCGGAAAACATCAAAGAATTTGCAACGCTCGCTACCTCCTTTGGCTTTCCTCTCCCTTCTCAGCCCACTAATTTAGAACTCCAAACCCTCTTTGATCAAGCCCGAGAGAGCCCTTTCGGGCAGTTTTTAGCTACCTCCTTTATCAAGAGCATGAAGCTCGCGAACTACTCGACCGATAACATCGGCCACTACGGCCTTTGCCTCGAACATTACACCCACTTCACAAGCCCTATCCGCCGTTACATCGATCTTGTGGTCCACCGCCTCCTCTTTGAACCGGTCGACCCTCGTGTCGATTACAATTCGATCGCCCTTAAGTGCTCAGAAAAAGAGCGCTTAAGTGCCAAAGCAGAGAATGCGGTCGTCCTCCTTAAAAAACTCCGACTTCTCCTTACCACCCAAAAAAGCGATCCAAAAAAGGTCTATCCTGCTGTAGTCACTCAGGTAAAGCCCAATGGATTCGCCTTTGAAGTTGAGGCCTTTTTGTACGAAGGGTTCCTCTTTACTGATAGATGGAGCCCAAAATACCATTCTGGCGAGAAGATCGAAGTCAAACTCCGCACAGTCGACCTCATCACCCTAGAAACCGAGTGGGACCTTGCCCTGTAAAAGGAGAGAAGTGGTGTTCTATAAAGGGGATATCTGCTATATTTACCTCTGTACTCTCTTAGAGGATTAAAGTTTGAAAAAGCATTTTATCACAGGCCTGGTCATTCTCCTCCCCCTTGCCATTACTATTGCTGTAGTGGTCTTCATTATCAATTTTTTAACTCTCCCCTTTGTTGGCCTGATCGAGCAGTTTTTAGAGAGCTTTGACTGGTATGCACGCTACCGTGCTGCGATCCATTTTTTCCTCAAGATCTTCCTCTTAATCGCCCTCTTTGTCTTCACGGTACTACTCGGCTTTTTGGCCCGGGTTGTCGTCTTCAAATCGGTCTTATCTCTCTACGACTACATCCTCCATAGGATCCCGATCATCAAAACGGTCTACAAAGTAACCCAGCAGGTGATGAAAACGATTTTTGGGACGACCAATCGCTCCTTTCAGCAGGTTGTGATGGTCCCCTTCCCTACACAAGGGGCCTATTGTATTGGTCTTGTGAGTAGTCCTGCTCCTACGATCTGTGAAAAAACAGTTGGCATCTCCTTGATCACTGTCTTTGTCCCTACAACTCCCAATCCAACCTCGGGATTTTTGATGATGTACAAAGAAGAAGAGGTGATCTATCTCGATATGAAGATTGAAGATGCATTTAAGTATATTATTTCCTGTGGAGTGATCACCACTGACGATACAGGCCTTCCCCCTGAAATCACGACTTGATGCTTGCACCATTTCGGGAAAATTGATATGATCCTGCCCCATAATATCTCATGAGGTAGAGCATGACACGACAGAGTAAACAAGGTGAGAGACGAGCCCGGTCTCCCCGAAAGCACAAGAATCCCTCCTCCAAAACGGGAGCAAAAAAAGACAACCTCCCTGCAGGGTTTAAGTCCCATGACAATGCTTACGCAGGGGAAGGAAACATTTTCATTCCAAAGGTACGATAAGATGTCACGACACAAAAGTTACGGGAAAGCCACGAAGGGAGTCCAAAAACGCAGTGTCCTCAAGCGATTCGAGCGTATTGATGTCCTCAAAAAATTGGACCGTTGGGACAGCGACAAAAACCGCAAGGTCACTGGCCTCCCCAAAACTCCCCCCATCGAATAAGAGTTTGTCAAAAAATTCGGTCCTAGGTTGACTTTTGGCTGCTTTTGCTCCTCTCTCGCGCTCTCAAGTTCTCTGTGGTGAAATTGATTTGGGTTACACCCAATTGATTTTGTGAAGTTTAAGATATGTGCGCAGTTTGACCCTCATTGATGAGCGAGCCCTCTCTCAAGTCCTCTGTGGTTGTTTTTTTGAAAGCGTGTGAAAAGAAAAAGGCGAGGTCACAAAATATTGACAAGATGGAGCCTAAAAGGCATGTTAAGCAGTTATGAAGGTTTTGGTCTTCAACGAACAATCTGACCTCCCCATCAATACTGAAACGGTCCAGCCTGTGGTTAAAGAGGCCCTGGCTCTTGAGAATCGCCGTACCGACGAAATCGCTGTCTATTTTGTCTCCAGTCAGGAGATCTCGCGACTGCACAAAGAGTTCTTCGATGACCCAACTCCTACCGACTGCATTTCGTTTCCGATGGATACAGGCACTGAGACGGGCTACCAGATGTTAGGAGAGATCTTTGTCTGTCCAAAAACAGCTCTCGACTATGTCTACAAATCGGGGCAAGAGATCAATGAAGAGATCTACCGAGAGGTGACCCTCTACCTTGTCCATGCTCTTCTCCATCTTTTAGGGTATCGAGACCAAGAGCCCGCCGACATCAAGCAGATGCGAGAGGCTGAGAAAAGGCATCTGGAACATTTTATCAGAAAGAAGGTACTTGTCTCGTGTTGATTTTCCTATCACTCCTTTTTCTTGCCTGGGCTTTTTTCCTAACTACTTTGACCCACTGCCTCACCCGTCTTGGAGAGACACTCTCTATCGAAGAGATTACACCTCATAAAAAACGTTTTTTCTACTACCCCTTCCACTCTCAGCTCTTTAAAACCCACCCGTTTGAGCGGCTCCTCTTCTCCTCCAATCTTGGGGAAAACTTGGGGCGGATCGGGTATGTCGCTGCCTCTGTTTTTTTGGTACTCAACTTCTCTTCTCTACCCCTTGGCTATCTCCTACTGATCGCGATTGTGCTGCTTTTTCTTCTCCTTCTTGTAGGAGATTACTTTCCTCGCATTCTCTCTGTTCGCTCTACAAAAAAAGCTTTGATTTTCTCTCTCCCTTATGCCTCTTTTTTTCTCTACCTCTCCTTCCCCTTCTCTTTGCTTTTTTTAAAGCTTGTCGAACTCTCTACACGTGCATGGAAGAAAGGAGAGGGTGGAGATGAACTCGAAGAGATGAAAGAGACTGTCGTCCAGATCCTCCAGTCGGCTCACGTTAAGGGATCGCTCAATTCAGCCGACAAGAAGCTGATCGAATCGGTGATCAAATTCAAAGACCGGATTGTACGGGAGGTGATGGTTCCAAGAGTCGACCTATTCAGCCTCCCAGCAGAAACTCCCATCTCTGAGGCTGCGAAACAGCTTGTAGAAGAAGGGTATAGTCGAACCCCAATCTATCGAGACACGGTCGATAACATCGTTGGCCTTCTGATGTTTAAAGATATTCTAGAACTCTACATGGATTGTAACGAGGGGAAAAAAGACCCGGTTGTTTTGCAATCTCCTGTTGCTCTTCTCGCGAAAAATGTTTTCTACACTCCTGAAACGAAAAAAGTCCCTCTTCTTCTCCAAGAATTCCGCACAAAACAGATGCACATGGCAATTGTAGTGGACGAGTACGGAGGGACTGAAGGGGTTGTGACAATCGAGGATATCTTAGAAGAGATCGTAGGAGAAATAGCCGATGAGTACGATGTAGATGAAGAACTCCTCTATACAACGCAACCTGGTGGAGGGAGCTGGATCGTCGACGCGCGGATGACGATCCTCGACGCCGAGGAGGTCTTTGGAATCCATATCCCTCAAGAGGGAGAGTATGATACGATCGGTGGTTACATCTTCCATAAAATGGGCACTATCCCAGAAAGTGGCCTCCGGATCCACCACGAGGAGTTTGATCTCGAGATTTTGCAAGCTTCAGAAAGGAGCGTCGAAAAAATACGGATCACTCCGCGAAAAGGGACAGCATGATCTCTTTTTTCCTCTCTTTCTTTTCATTTTCAGGTGGAATACTGGTATTTTTTCTTCTTCATAAAGTGAAAACAGGGGGCTTTGAGAAACTAGCTAAGCAAATCGTAGACGAGGCCGAAAAACAAGCAATGGCTAAACTCTCCGAATCCCAGCTCAAGACCCAAGAGAAGGAGTTTGCCCACCGCCGTTTTCTCGACACCCTCACAAACGACCAGAAAATCGCCCAACAAAAAGCAGAGCAGAAGCTAGAAAAACGAGAGGAAAAACTCGACTACCATCTCAGTATGGTAGAGAAAAAACTCAACTTTTTAGAGGGAAAAGAGGGAAAGCTTACGAGACAAAGCGATGAGCTCACTCGCAAACAAGCCTCTTTAGAAAAAGAGAAAGAGGCATACTTTAGCAAAATAGAAAAACTCTCTCAAATGACCTGCAAGGAAGCAAAAGTCCTACTTTTGGAGTCTCTCTCACAGGAGGTGCAGACAGAAATTGGGAAGAAAACGCGGAGGATTCTTCAGGAGGCTGAAGAAGAGGCCGAAACGTCAGCAACTCGCATCATCACAACAGCTCTCAACCGAATTGCGATTCCCACAGTCTCTGATGTCGCGATTTGCACCGTTCCTCTTCCCAATCAAGAGATCAAAGGGAGGGTGATCGGCAGAGAGGGGCGGAATATCCGAGCTCTCGAACAGGCAACTGGGGTCTCCTTTTTGGTAGATGATACTCCCAATACAATCGTCATCTCGGGGTATGACCCAGTGCGGAAGGAGATTGCCAAATTTGCCCTAAAAGAGCTCATTTCCGATGGAAGAATTCACCCTAGTCGGATCGAAGAGGTCGTGGCGAAGGGAGAAAAAGCGATCGAGAAGCAGATCCTCCAGTATGGAGAGGACGCCGCCTTCCAAGTCGGATGCCCCGACCTTCATCCCGAACTTTTGACCCTACTTGGTAAACTCCAATTCCGCTTTAGCTTCGGGCAAAATGTGCGCGAGCACTCTTTGGAAGTGAGCCACTTGATGGGCATCATGGCCTCTGAACTCAACCTGGATGCCCCTCTCGCAAAAAGAATTGGCCTTCTTCACGACATAGGAAAAGCTCTCTCCCACGAGCACGAAGGGTCTCATGCACTTCTCGGATATGAGCTGGCGCTGAAACATGGGGAGAAACCAGAAGTGGCCAATGGAATCGGCTGCCACCACGAAGAGATGCTCCCAGAAACCCTCGAAGCTTCCCTTTGTAGCGCAGCAGATAAGCTTTCTTCTGGAAGGCCAGGTGCTAGGGCTCCAGCGCTTGCCCAATACCTCAAAAGATCGCGAAAACTCGAAGCTCTCTCCTACCAATTTGCAGGGGTTGAGAAAGCCTATGTCCTCCAGGCAGGGCGTGAGCTCCGCGTCCTTGTGGAGCCCGATTCCCTCGACGACACCGCCACTTTCCAACTCGCCCGAGACCTCGCCAAACGGATCGAAAAAGAGATGAGCTATCCGGGTAAGATCAAAGTGACTGTCATCCGCGAAAAGCGGGCCGTCGAATACGCCACTTAACCACCCAAGCTCTGGTGGCTTCCTTACCACAAAGCCTGGGGAAGTGGGCTTCACTCTTCGTGATTCAGAGAGTGTTCGAAAAAGATTGACATTGGGCGCTATGGGAGCTATGAATACAAGGAAACATGTGCACGAGGTGGATATATGGAACTGAGAGAAGAGAAGAGTGGAAAAGCCGTCATTTTTTTCCTTAAAGGGAGGCTGGACAGCACCTCATCTCCCGAAGTAGAGAAGAGGATTCTTGAAGTGATTGGTGAGGCGATCAAGCATATTCTTTTAGACTTTTCGGCCCTCGACTATATTTCAAGCGCAGGGATTAGAATTCTTGTCCATTGCCACAAGGAGCTCGAAAAAAAAGGAGGAGAAATCTTTCTCGTAAGTGTCCCCAAGCCAATAGAAAATGTCCTCTATATCACTGGGTTTCTCCCCTATTTTAAGATTTTTGAAGGGAAAACCCAGGCTCTCGAAGCTCTAAGTAGCTAACAATTGAGAATAATTCCTTTGGGCTATATGATCCATTTTTGTGCTCACTTTAGGAATATCTGTCTATGCGTCGCTCAATTTGTCACACACAACCACCCATCACTCGCGCAGGAGAAGTAGGAACGTGGAGGTTCCTTTTCACCACTGCCACCTCCCTCCCCAAAGGGACTCGTCTAAAATTTGATCTGCAAAGTGCTGGAAGAGATATCGACTGGCAGATTCCCACAGCCGATCTCTCCCAAGAGGGTAACGTCATCTATGCCGAGATGGAAGATGGGGAAATACTCGAAGCCAAAGAGATCGAGACTCCCGATAGCTTTGTCCCCCAGTTTGAATTTACCCTCCCCTCTCCGATTAAAATTGGTGGACAGCTCGTGATTGTCGTAGGAGCACATCCTGAATACGAAGAGAGTGAAGATACAGGGAATGAGGCTCAATTGACAGTACAAAGGAGACGTCCTTTCCATCTTTATATCGATACAAAAGGGAAAGGGAACTATGACGATCCAGAAGTGTTTTCAATCGACATTCGTGGTAGCAAACTCCACAACATCAGGGTATTAGTCCCCTCTTTTGTTTCGAAAAACAAACGTTTCGATGTAACTGTCCGTTTCGAAGATGAATATGGAAACCTGACCAACTTTGCCCCGGAAGATACGTTGATCGACCTCTCCTACGAACACCTTAGGGAGAACCTGAATTGGAAGTTGTTTGTCCCAGAAACGGGATTTGTGATCCTCCCCAATCTCTATTTTAACGAAGCGGGGATCTATCGAATTCAACTCCGCAATATGAAGAGCAAAGAGACCTTTATCTCCTCCCCCATCAAATGCTTTCAGGAGAACAGTCGAAATCTTTTCTGGGGACTTTTGCATGGAGAATCGGAACGGGTCGACTCGACAGAGAATATCGAAAATTGCATGAGACACTTCCGTGATGAGCAGGCGCTCAACTTTTTTGCGGTATCGCCCTTTGACAACACTGAAGAAACCTCAAATGATACATGGAAGCTCCTCTCTCAGAATGTTGCTGAATTCAACGAAGAGGATCGATTTGCCACTTTCCTCAGTTTCCAATTTGTTGGAGAACCAAAAAAAGAAGGGGTACGACAATTTATCTACACAAAAGACAACAAGCCCTTACTCCGCCAAAAAGACTCAAAGAGCTCTTCTCTCCAAAAAATCTATAAATCCCATACTCCCAAAGACTTTCTCTCAATCCCTTCCTTTACTATGGGAAAAGGGTTCTCCTTCAACTTTGAGCAGTGGTACCCAGAATTTGAGCGGGTGGTCGAAATCTACAACGCCTGGGGCTCCTCGGAGCAGACAAAAAAGAAAGGGAATTCCCACCCCATCACGGGAGGGATCGAAGAGATTCCTGAAGGGGCCATTGTAGATGCGCTGAAAAAAAACCGGAGATTTGGATTTGTTGCAGGAGGTCTTGACGACCGGGGGATCTATGGAGATTTTTTTGAGAGCGACCAAGTGCAGTATTCTCCAGGATATACTGGGATTATCTGCGAGAAATACACCCGAGAATCGATGTGGGAAGCTCTCTATAACAGGAGCTGTTATGCCACGACAGGGACCCGTATCCTCATGGGGTTCCACATTGCCGGACACCCAATGGGGTCAGAGATCGAGACAGGGCTAAAACCGGGACTCCTTGTCAACCGGCATATCTCTGGGTATATTGCCGGAACCGCAAAACTGGAAAAAGTCGAAGTGATCCGAAATGGAGAAGTGATCCATACTTTCTCCCCTACCGGCTACCATTTCGACTACTACTACGACGATATGGATCCGTTTGAACAGGTTGTCCTAAAGCCAAAAGAGGGCTCTCCATTTGCCTTCTACTATCTCCGAGTGACTCAAGAAGATGGGCATATCGGCTGGAGCTCTCCCATCTGGGTCGATCTTACCGCTCCAGTTCCAGCAAAGGGGAAGAAGGGTGGATAATCTTCTCCTCACGATTCTAGCTGCTGTAATCCTGATGGGTCTCGTAATTGCAGGGCTAGCAATCGGACTTTTACTCACCGGAAAAAACCGATTGAAACGGGGGTGTGGAAAGGTTCCGAGGAAAGGAAAGGAAGAGGAACCGGGAAGTTGCCCCCTTTGTGGAGAAGAAGAGAAGTGTCCTGAGAAAGGAGAGGAAAATCGGTGACAGTTGAGACTTGGATACCCACTTCATTTTTACAAGAGATTGCCGATAAAGTGCAGCGGCAAGAGCGGGTAACAGAGGAAGAAGGGCTCCGTCTCTTCTCCTGTAACACCCCTGAAGAGCAAGAGGCTATCCGGAGGCTCGCTGATCACGTGCGGAAGCGGAAAAATGGGGATCTTGTCCACTTCGCTTCATCCCTCTTTATCTATCCGACAAACCTCTGCGAACTCAATTGTCCTTTCTGCTCGTTTTATGCCAAACCAGGGTGGGAAAAAGCGTGGTACCTCACTCCCGCTCAAGTCGAAGAGAAAATCCGAAAACATGCCCATATGGAACTGACAGAGATCCATATCGTAGGAGGGCTTTGGCGCGACTGCAACCTCGACTATTATGAAGAGCTTTTTCCCCGTATCCATTCGGTTGACCCCAATCTCCACATCAAAGCGTTGACTGCTGTCGAATACGATTTCCTTGCCAAGTTGCATGGGATTTCTATTGAAGAGGTGTTCCAGAAGATGATGAGCTGGGGACTTGGCTCTCTACCTGGTGGAGGGGCAGAGATTCTAGTCGAAGAGATCAGAAAAAAGATTGCTCCTGGGAAAATCACCTCAGACGAATACCTCGCCATCCACAAAATCGCCCACAAACTCGGCCTCCGTTCGAATGTGACAATGCTTTTTGGTCATATCGAATCGAATGCTGATATCGTTTCCCATCTCTGCCGAGTAAGAGAGCTCCAAGATGAAACTGGAGGTTTCCAAACCTTCATCCCATTGAAATTTGGGGAAGAGAACAACGCCCTTGGAAAAAGGAAAAACCGTCTCAAGGGGAAATCACTCCCCTTAGTCTATGCAATCTCCCGTCTGATGCTCGACAATATCTCCCACCTCAAAGTCCTTTGGAATTATATCGGCATCGAAACCGGCCTTGAGATGCTTAAGTGGGGGGGCAATGACCTCTCTTCGACAAACACCGAAGAGAAAGTGATCGAAATGGCTGGAGGCGTGCGTGTACAGATGGATCGAAAAAAAATGGAGGAGCTGATCTGCCAAGCAGGTAGAACCCCACTCCTCACTCACTCAGGAGCACTCCCATGAAAATCGGTTGTATAGAGTACCTCAATGCCCTCCCTTTCACTCTCCCCTTCCAACTGGGTGAAATTCCCACGACGCACCAGTTTATCTTTGCAGGACCCACCGAGATCTCCTCTCTTTTCCAAAAAAATATTCTCGAAGCCGGTCTGACAAGTGTCACTACCTCCTTTGAAAAGGGATATTACACAACTCCCTCCCTCGGGATCGCTGCAGACAAGGAGATCTTGAGCGTCAATCTCTATACACGAGCCCCCAAAGAGTCTTTGACGGGAAAAACTATTGGACTCACCTCCCAGAGTTCGACTTCTATCTCCCTTCTTCAAGTCCTTGCCTACTTTTTTTGGAAGCAAGAACCTCTTTTTACCGCCCTCGATAGGACAGTTCCTCTTTCGGCCTATGACGCCTTTCTCCTCATTGGAGATGAAGCCCTCCAGCACCCTTCTTTTCCCGAGTATGAGACGATCGACCTTGCAACAGAGTGGCACTCATTAACAGGTCACCCTTTTGTCTTTGCTACCTGGATCTTCCACTCTCCAAACCCCTCTTTTGAGGAGGAGCTAGAAACAGCACTTACTTGGAGCGAAGAGAATCTTCCTACCGTCGTTGAGGAAGCCCATAGAAGGAGCCACCTTTCAAGAGAGCTCCTTTTCCACTACTACTCCCTCTGCCGCTACCGTTTGGGAGAAGAAGAGAAACTCGGACTCCAAAAATTTAAAAAGTACTATGACCAGATACACGCCCTCTGCGCCTGAGACGATCCAGGAGATGTTTGCAAGTGTTGCCCCGAACTACGATCGGGCAAATACTGCCTTCTCATTTGGCCTCCACAAATGGTGGAATAGAAGCCTTCTCAAAACAATCGGCCCCGTCCAAAATCTTCTCGATCTTTGTGCCGGTACCGGAGAGATCGCCCTTGGCCATCTCAAAAAGAATCCAAATGCGAAAGCCCTCCTCCTCGATTTTTGCCCTGAGATGCTAGCTGTTGCTAAAGAGAAGGGAGCCCCCTACCAAGAGAGATTCTCCTGCATCGTAGCTGATGCCCAAGAGCTTCCGTTAGATCCCGAAACCTTTGATGGGGCTACCGTCTCCTATGGGATCCGGAACGTCCAAGACCCTCTCAAATGCTTTCATGAAGTCTACAGGGTCCTGAAACCTGGAGGGAGATTCGCGATTCTCGAACTCACTCGCCCCCGCTCCCCCCTCATGCGCACGTTCCACCGCCTCTATCTCAAAGCCCTCCTCCCTCTCCTTGGAGCCCTCACCGCAAAAAACATTGAGGCCTACAAGTATCTTGCCTCTAGCATCCAAGATTTCTCCTCCCCAGACACCCTCACCTCACAGCTCAACGATGTCGGCTTCACCCTCCTCTCCCGCCGCTCCCTACTTGGAGGCGTCGCCACCCTCCTCCTCTCCCAAAAACCTCGGTAAAAAACAAAACTGGCCACAGGGAGCAAAATCAACCGTAATTGGATTTCATCTACAACCACCCTCTAAAGGGAAAACTTCGAAGAAAAA
>JAAKFR010000034.1 GCA_011064985.1 Chlamydiota bacterium | reverse complement strand
GTCCAATGCAACGAACACAACATCGACACTCCTATCAACACCAAGCAGTGTTCCTACAGGAACCCAAGTGGGTTTTACTCCTTCTTCTCCTTCATCGGGAGGATCTTCAACTTCCCCAAGTGGCCTCAACCCGACTTCTGTAATGATCGTTTATGAAGTGAGCTATCCCATCGTTGTCAATGGCCAAACAGTTGGAACTTACACGGTATTTGGAGGAACAGGGGACGTCACCGTATCAAATGCCAATGTACTGATGATCGACCTCGAAGACTATCAATCCAAAGACGGGGAGGTAATACCCCTCTTCGCGATCCCTGAAGAGGAAAAAGAGTATTGGGAGTCGATCAAGATTCAAGGAGATGCCGAGTGTCTCGAAATGGGAGGAGAAGTACTTTCAGACTCTCAAAATGCAGGATATGTTTTCAATGTCGTCTTCACAGAAAGCAAAACGTGCCGCGTCAACCAAGCGGTGGTTTTGCCAACCTTAAGCCTTCTTTTAAGAGTGTAGGTTCGATCGCGAGCGAACACAGTATAGATGCATAATAGATGCATACAGGGAGCGAGCGATCGTTCGAGCACTCTTTGTAAAAGAGTGCGTAATGGGAGCAAAAGCAGCCAAAAGTCCACCTCAACTTGAGTTTCTCAACGTCCCTACATGTGGAGTTTTTGGGAGAGGAGGGAGCGGAGCTGAGACATGTAGGGGTCGGCTTGGGAGATGGGGTTTTTGGGGTCTTTTTTGGGGCGGTTGTAGAACATCTCTGCCAGGGTAAGTGAGGGTTCTTTGAGCTCTAAGTAATCGAAGTGGAGGTAGCAGATTTCGATAAATTCGAGCAGCTGGGTCTCAAATTCGAGGTAGAGAAGGGTCTTTTTCGCAAGGAGGGTAAAGAGGTAGTGATTCCCCGTATTGGCGAGGTAGTAGAGGATCTCTTCTACGAGTGACCCTCCGGTGTCTTTGGTGATTTTCTTGATCACTTTCTCGAGCTTCTCGTACCCTTCCTCGAGATCATCGAGAATCTTCACACGAGCTACGAGGTAGGCAAACCAAATAGAGTCTGGGAGATAAGGGGAGAACCCTTCGAGGAGTTCACTTGCATACCCAAGGTCGCTCTGGTCGACAAGAGAGAGGGTATAGTCGTAGAGAAAGCTCTCCAAATCATTGGCGCAGTAGACTTGGGTCAACTGGAACGCCTCTTTGGGCTTCAATCCATTGTCGACTTGTTCATCGAGGATTTGTTGGAGATAGGCGAGAGAGTCTTGGATTTCGCTGCTGTGGCCAAGATCGTGTTGGGTGATCTGGTAGTCGAGCTCGTCACAAAAAATCGAGAGGGTTCTTTTTTCAGGAAAAATCCGGCGCCATAGCTCAAAAATAAGGAGAAAGACCTGGTCTTGGGCAAGAGGCTCCTCTTCTTTAACTAACTTTTCAAGCATCTGCTCAGGGTCTTCTAGTCCTTTGCCGAGAGTTTCAAAATCTTGGGCGCTTATCTGGATTTCTAGAGAGGAGAGGCGGCTAAAGAGTGCCTCCGTTGGATAATCACGATAGTTTTCAGTCTGCCATTTCTGGAGCTTCCCCATATCGAGGTCTCCCGACTCGATCCGATTCAGGTTGAGCTGAATCAAGTTGTATAGTGCTTTCCTTTGCAAAAAAACCAACGTACGTACCTCACTTCAGAGACGATTACACCTATTTTCCCCTTTTCTCGCAACTTCTACTCTTGATCACTTAAGGTTTCCAACGATTTAGGAGTAGAGAGTTTCCTACGACGCAAAGAGAACTCAAAGCCATGGCAGCTCCTGCAAAGATGGGGTTTAAGAGACCAACAGCTGCAAGAGGGATGCCAAGGGAGTTGTAGAAAAAGGCAAAAAAGAGATTTTGACGCACTTTTTTGAAGGTGGCGCGAGAAAGAGAGATAGCGTCTGCTACATGTCGCATGTCATTTTGCATCAAAGTAATATCTGAAGCGCTCATGGCAATATCGGTTCCAGAGCGCATGGAAAATCCGACGTCAGCAGTTGCAAGAGCGGGGGCATCATTGATCCCATCACCCACCATGCCGACTTTCTTTCCCGACTGCATGAGCTCCGTAACGGTTTCCGCTTTCTTTTCTGGAAGGATTTCAGCAAAGAATTTCGAAATCCCTACTTGGGAGGCGATCGCTTGGGCGGTTTGGGGGTGGTCTCCTGTTAACATCACGACTTCGATTCCATATGTTTGTAGTCTACCCACTCCTTCCTTAGAGTGGAGGCGGAGGGTATCTGCGACGGCAAATAGACTCAGGAGCTCATGGTCACTTGTGAGAGCAACAACTGTCTTTCCTTCTCTTTCTAGGGGATCGGTGACCTTCCGGTCAAGGGGGATTCCTTGCTCCTCAGCCCATTTAAGAGAGCCGATTTTGTAGAGTTTCCCGTTGATAAGACCTGAAACCCCTTTTCCAGGAGTTGCCAGAAACTCCTCTACAGGGAGATGTTCTTTTGAGGCAGTAGCTAAGGTTTGGCCGATTGGATGCTCAGAGAGGGTCTCTAAAGAGGCCCCAATCTGACGAGCCTCCTCTGTATCGGGGAGGATGTCTGTGAGGGAAGGCTTCCCTTCCGTCAAGGTTCCTGTCTTGTCGACAGCGATGATTTCGAGTTTTTCAGCCGCTTGGATTGCTTCGGCATTCCGGATGAGGATCCCCGCTTTTGCCCCTCGCCCACTTGCCACCATGATCACAGTGGGGGTTGCCATCCCTAAGGCACAAGGGCATGCAATCACGAGTACAGAAACGGCGTTGATCAAACTTTCAGCAAGCTCCTTGGTTACTCCCCACCAAACAAAAAAGGTGACAAGGCTTATCGCGACTACAATGGGGACAAAGACGGCAGAGATCTTGTCGGCAAGTCTTTGGATAGGAGCTTGTGAGCTTTGGGCCTCCTTTACCAGGCGGATGATGGAAGCAAGAGCCGTATTAGAGCCGACAGCTGTCGCTTTTGCAGTGAATGCACCTTGTTGGTTATGTGTTCCTCCAAAGATGGAGTCTCCCATTTTTTTGTGGACGGGGATGCTCTCTCCTGTGAGCATCGACTCGTCGAGATAGGAGGAGCCATCGACTACCTCTCCATCAATCGGGGTACTTTCTCCGGGACGGACTTGGAAGAGGTCTCCTACGACCATTTTCTCTATTGGGACCTCTTGCCATTCCCCATCTTTTTGGACACGAGCCGTTTTTGGCTGGAGTTTCACAAGCTCGGTGATTGCCGAGGAAGCCTTCCTCTTCGTTCTAAGTTCGAGTAATCTTCCAAGAAGGATCAGGGTGATGATTGAGGCGCTACTTTCGAAGTAGAGGTGTCTTGGCATGTCGGCCAAGAAGATGACAGTGCTATAGAAATAGGCTGCAGATGTACCAAGAGCGATTAAAAGGTCCATGTTGCCTGTCAGAGTCTTAAGGGCGTAGTAGCTCCCCACGTAGAATCGCCATCCAAATCCAAATTGGACGATGGTGGCAAGGGCAAATTGGACCCATAGGGGGAGCGGTTCTCCCCATCCGAACATATCAACAAACATTTGATAGAAAAGAGGAAGAGTAAAGAGTGCGGAGAGGATGACTGAGATAAGCTGGATCCTGAAGTTCCTCGCTTCCCCCTTTTCAATAACTGCATCATTTTTTCCCTCAATCAGATAGCCACGATATCCCGTTGTATGAATCGCTTTGATCAGGGCCTCATGGTCGGTCTTACCCTCTTCGCATTTGATGCGAGCCTCTCCAGCCACAAAGCTGACGGAGGCTTCTTCCACTCCGGGTACCGCTTTTAGGGCATTTGTGATTGTCCTTTCGCATGAGACGCAATGCATCCCTTCGATCTTGATTTCGGTTGTCTCCATGCATTTCTTTATACCAAAAAAACGTTTAATTGAAAAAGTGGGATTGCATGCGCTTGTACCGCCATTAGTCTTTGGGGGATTCCTAACCGCGAAGCCCGTGGAAGAGAGCGCAAACCCATTCTCAGTATATTTTTTTCAACCACAGTTCCTATGCTGTGTGTCAGCGCTTGAAAAAAAGGAGGCTTTTTAGGCAAGAGGGCTCTTGTCTCTTAGAGGGGAGATCTGCTACCCTTTGCGCGATTTCAATGTTAAGGAGCAAACATCGTGTCTAGAGTTTTCTTGCTGATTCCTCTTATTTTATTTGGAAGCTTTTTGGGAGCTGCTGAGCCGTTAAAGCCTCGGCAGCCGAACTGGCGTCCCGAAGTTCTTGAAAATTACCCAAGTGGAAACCCCGCGCAAGTCCTTTTTTATGAGTCTGAAGGAGAAGAAATTCTCCCTGTGAAGATGGTCCTTTTCTACCCCAATGGACGGATCCAACAGGAGGTCGATCTCAACTCAGATGGGATCTTTCATGGCGCTTCTATCCGGTACCATGTGAATGGGGAGGTTGCAGAAGAGGCCCAGTATATTCGTGGGAACTGGGATGGGCGTCTGAAAACTTTTCACTCCAATGGGCAAATCGAGTCTGAAATCACCTATGCGGCAGGAGAAAAAGAGGGGCCGATGAAGTCTTTCTACCCTAATGGGAACAAAAGGCAAGAGGGGCGCTATGTGGGAGGAAAGCTCTCCGGAGAGTATCTCTCTTACCATGAAGATGAGTCGCGAGCTTCGCAAATTGTGTATGACAAGGGGCTCCCGCAGGGGCAAGCAAAAGAGTGGTACCCTAAGACGATGTGTGAAGGAGGACTAAAGGCTACTCGCACTTACGTGGGGGGACTATTACATGGGGACGGGAAGATTCCTGCTGTGATGGTCTATGGAGAGGAGCTCTCTGTAATTGAAGTGCAAGACTTCCGCCAGGGGAAACCCTATGGTGTCCATCTCCGCTACCATCCGAATGGAAAAGTTGCCTACCGGGTCCCCTACAAGGATGGGGCCATGGAAGGGGAAGAGCAGTTTTTCCATACCGACGGGGTTCTCGCCGGAGGTGGCGTCTATCGAAAGGGGAAACCTGTCGGAGAGCATCTCATTCGTCATCCAAATGGGGAAGTGGAAAAATTTGCAAGGTATAATACCCGTGGTGAGCTTCTCGAGCCAATTGTCGCATACTACGAAGGAGGAGACCCGAGAATTCGCTATTTGCTGGTTGAAGGAGAGTATGAAGGGATCTTCCAAGAGTGGTATCCGAACCAGAAGATGAAGATCGATTATGTCTACGTAGATGGACTTTTAGAAGGGACCCAGCTCGAGTATCACGACAACGGAGCAAAAAGACGGGAAGCGTTCTACTCAAAGGGGAAATGGGATGGGGAGATTCGTGAATGGTATCCAAATGGGCAGGAAAAGCTTCTTAAAACCTATGCAGCAGGAGAACTTGATGGGTCCCACACTGAATGGTACCAAAATGGACAAAAGCTGCTCGAATCTGCTTATGAGCATGGAAAAGTAATCGGAACGCGCCGCGAGTGGTCTGATAAGGGGAGTTTGGTTTTTGAAGGGCATTACGAAGAGGGAGTTCCCGAAGGAGAGCTCAAGATGTGGCATCCAAATGGGACCCTTGTCCAAAAAACCCATTTCGTAAATGGGAAACGGGAGGGGATGGAAGAGAAATTTTACCCGAACAGACAGCCCCAGTCGATCGCCACTTTTGACCAAGATAGGCTAGATGGAGAATTCCGCAGCTGGTACGACGATGCTTCCTTAGCAAGCCTCCTTGAATACGATCAAGGCATCCCGATTGGTGAACATCGAGAGTTTTACTCTGTCGAAAAAGCGGGAAAACAAGGGCAAGTAGCTCGTGTTTTCCGTTATATTGAAGGGGTGTTAAATGGAAAACAGGAGAGCTTCCATCCGAATGGAGAGATGGCAGGTCTTCTTACGTATAAGCAGGGAGTCCCTGATGGAAAGAAAATGCAGTGGGACGCAAAAGGAAATGTTGTCGAAGAGTGCACATATGATGACGGAAAACTTGATGGAAAGTACTTCCAACTCTCCTCCAATGGGGAAGAGATTGTGTTTCACTACGTCCAAGATAAGAGGCATGGTATCCATCAAATCTTCTTGCCAGAGCATGAGGAGTATGGGAAGGTGAAAAAACTCGATGCTAACTTCGTTGACGACTATCTCGAAGGAGAGGTGTGCGAATACAACGAAAAGGGGATCAAAGTTGCCAGTACCTACTACAAAAATGGCCTCCGCGAAGGGATGGCGATTCTCTACTCTCCTGAGGGAATCTTGATGATGACAATGGAGTTTGTAGAAGACAAGCGAGAGGGGAAAGCGATGAGCTTCTATCCGACTGGGAAGCTCTATCGAGAGGTGAGCTTCTCCTCAGATTTGCGAGAGGGGCCGACCAAGACCTATCATGAAGATGGGAATGTCGCCTCTCTTGCGCACTACATGGGCGATCTTCTTCACGGGCTCTCTCAAGAGTGGAGTGAGGAGGGAACCCTCGTCTTTGAAGCCGAGTACAAACATGGGAAAAAGCACGGCAAATTCCAAAAATACTACGAAGATGGCGCTCCCCGTCTCCTCTGCCGTTACGAGGAAGACGAACTCATCGGCGAAAAGAAGACCTTCTCTCGCAGCTAAATCCCTCCAGTATGTCTATAAATCTTAGACATACTGGATTGATCTCGATTGAAAAAAAACCAGTATGTCGATAAAATATAGACATACTGGGGTTTTTATGGATTTGATCAGGGAGATGCGTCGGCGAGCTAAGACAGAAGAGGTAGATTACCTTTTCCTCATGGATTGTTTATCGCACTACAAACAGCCGAGAAGTAAGCTAACAAGCCTCTTGAAAGCAGGTGTGTTAGTCCGAGTCAAGAAAGGACTTTACGTTTTTGGAAAGGGGTATGCAAATCGCCCTTTTAGCTTAGAGGTTCTTGCAAATCTCATCTATGGTCCTTCCTATGTCTCCTATGAATATGCTCTTGCTTACTACGAGCTGATCCCGGAACGGGTCCCCGTTGTGACATCTGCTTCTTCTAAGAGGATTAAACATTTCTTGACTCCAGTTGGAACATTTGTCTATCATTATCTTGCTCTCAAAAAGTTTTCAGTTGGGATTACCTGGGCATCACTTGATGAGGCGACCCACTTTTTGATCGCGACAAGAGAGAAGGCCCTTGCCGACACGGTCGCACGTATGAAATCTTTTCCCAATCGTGACGATCTTTTCCAATACTTAGTAGAAGGCATGCGTATAGAAGAAGAAGAGCTAAAGAAGCTCAGGCCAAGCCTGCTAGTTGAGATTGCAGCAGTCTACCAAAACAAAAATGTAACCCTTTTATCGAATACTTTTACAAATGGACAAAGCACCAGAAGCTCTGCAGCGCATGCTGCAAAGATATGACCTAGCAAGCTTGGCTGACCAAAAAAATGCGATCAAAGAGATTGTCCAGGAAATAGCTCTTTTGGGTTTGTGGAGAGCGAAATTTTTTGAGAAGGCTGCATTTTACGGGGGGACAGCTCTAAGAATTCTCCATCAGCTCGACCGTTTTTCGGAAGATTTAGATTTCACTCTTCTTAAGCCCGATCAAAATTTCGATTTAGGGCGTTATGAAAACGCAATTGAGGAAGAGCTTCAAAGCCTCGGATTCCATACCTCAGTGGAAAAGAAACGAAAAACGAAACAAAGTGCAATCGATTCGGCTTTTATCAAATTCAATACCATCGAGCACTTGCTCTTGATCGGGATTTCTGAGGGGCTCTATAAAGACGTCCATCCAGAAGAGGTGATGAAGATCCGGTTGGAGGTCGATACCGACCCTCCCTCAGATGATGCCGTTACGGAAAATATCCTTCTCTTACTCCCCTCTCCCTTTTCGGTAAAAACACTACGGATAGAAGACCTTTTTGCTGGAAAGCTCCATGCCGTACTTTGTCGGGAGTGGAAGGGGCGGGTTAAGGGGCGAGACTGGTATGACCTTATCTGGTTTGTGGCAAGAGAGATTCCTGCCAACCTCCACTATTTAGAGCAACGGATGCGTCAAAGTGGATATTGGGAGGGAGAAAGACCTTTATCCTATCAGGAGTTACAAGAGTTATTAAAACAAAAAATCGAAAATCTCGACATCTCTTCAGCAAAGGAGGATATGGCCTATTTTCTGAAGGATCCTTCTCAGCTAGACCTCTGGTCAAAAAAATTCTTTTTCCAAATAGCAACTCGCATCCGCATTCTTTAACTCATTCAACTTTCATCATGGGGGAATGGAGGAGCTTTGTATTGTTTTTAAAGGGAGAAATTTGTTATACTGCTTGCTTTACTTCTTTTTTTGAGGGTTTTTATGGCTGTTGGGAGGAAACAAGATACGTGGAGCAAGGAGAGGGGATATGTCTGGTCGATGATTGGGTCGGCTGTAGGATTTGCTAATGTTCTTAGCTTTAGTGCTCTTTGTTATCGGAATGGGGGTGGGGCATTTCTCATTCCTTATATCATTGCCCATTTGGTGATCGGGCTTCCGATGCTCTTTTTGGAAGGGATCATCGGACAAAGGACGAAGCTCCCTATCGTGTCGGCTATTGGGAATGTGGCGGGCACACCCGGGAAATGGCTTGGTTGGCTGGCTGTTTTGACATGTGCTACGATCGGGGGATTCTATGTTGTGTTAACTGGTTTTGCTGTTGCCTATACCTATTTCGCAGCAGCAGGGAGCCTCTCCTTCGATTCCACTCATTTTTTTAAAGAGGTTTTTCTTCACGATTCGGGGAGCTTAACACATGTTGGGGGGATTGCTTTTGGAATTCTTTTCTCAACTCTTCTAGTTGTGGGATTTACCTGGATCGTCCTTTCACGCAATATCCGGTCTGGTGTCGAGAAACTTTGTTCCATTTTTCTCCCCATTTTGGCCGTTTTGGTCGGCGTGTTTAGTGTGGCTACCTTCTTTTTGCCCGGCTCAATGGAGGGGTTTAAGCACTATTTGATCCCCGATTTTGCCCGTATTGGGAGCTGGACTCTATGGAGAGATGTATTTGGACAGGTCTTCTTCAGTCTCTCTCTTGGACTTGGGATTGTGACTGGGTATTCACGCCATAATCCTGATACTTTTAGCATTCCAAGGGCGATGTGGAAAGTTGCCCTTGGTGATTTCATGATCTCTTTTGTTTCTGGCTGGGCGATCTTTGGGTGTATCGGATTTATGAGCCAAAGGAGCGGAATCCCTTTTTCCGAGCTTGTCTCGTCCGACTCGGCTTTTGAGATCGGTTTTGTCATTTTCCCGATGATTCTCTCCCAGTTTGGTGAATTGGTCGCTCGGATTATCGGCCCTCTTTTCTTTTTCTGTATTTTCATTGCCGGAGTGACCGGAGTATTTTCGATTGTAGAGAGTGTTGCAGGGAATATTGAGATCGAATTCAACAAGAGCCGAAAGAGAGCGGTTACAATCGCAATGGTCTTAATCACTGCTCTAGCATTTCCCTTCTGTTTAGGTAATGGACAACATATCATCGGCTCTTTGGCTCCCATGGTCCTTGGAAATGCCATGTTGATCGGGGGGATTGCGGAGATTCTTCTCTTCCTTCTTCTTTCGAGTGTGATCGGTAACGAGGCGATCTGGTTTTCGGGATCTCGTCGTACCTATTCGTACTACTCTCTGAAATTTGTTGTGCTTCCTGTTTTGTGTATCAGCTTGCTTGGGGCTCTCTATCAGGAATTTTCAGGGACCTTAAGTCTCAATGAACTCGTTCGATGGAGTTGGCTTGCCCTTGTTCTTGCTATAGGTTTTGTGTTGGCTCGGAAAAAGCAAACAGCAGTTCAAACAGCTCTTTGAATGAGTTCTGTGAGATAAGCCCGCCCCTTTCTACGGGAAGAGTGGATCTTTAGAGTCTCGAAATCTTCCTCAATAGAGGTGGAATCTTCTACAAAGATCACCCCCTCTTCAGCAAGGAGAGGATGGGTATCTAGAAAGGTAAGTACCTGATTACTCCATCCCTTTCCATACGGAGGATCGAGGTAGATGATGTCGAAGTGTTCCCCCTTCTCATGGAGAAAAGAGAGAGCGCTCATCACTTCTTTCCCCATGATGTGAGAAGACCCCTCTTCCTCAAGCAAGGCAACATTTTTCCGAATGGCTCGGAGTGCTTCTCGGTCCTTTTCCACAAAAACAACTCGTGCCGCCCCTCGACTCACTGCCTCGCATCCCATCGCTCCTGATCCAGCAAATAGGTCGAGAAAGGAGGCTCCTAACACTTTTTGCTGGCAGATATTGAAAAGGGCTTCACGTAGTTGACTCGCTGTTGGGCGGGTTGAGTCTTTCTTTGGGGCATAGAGTCCTCTATTTTTGTGCTTTCCTCCCAATATCCTCAACATAACCTCCCATATTTTCACGTTTTCGAAAAAAAATCACCACAGAGAACACAGAGGGCACAGAGTAGGGAAATTCTTTTCTCTGTGTCCTCTAATGGTGATTTCAATAATCTCATATTTTGTAATAAATCCTTAACTCTTGTTATGCACTACTCGTTTGTGAAGGGGGTGGGGAGGTTGAGAGGTGAAAGGAACTGCCTGGCGGCATCTAGGTGGGCGGTGTTTCCATCAGAGAAGTAGCGTTCGTAAAACTCTTGGACGACGAGCTGGGTCCAGTTGCGCTCAAGTGAGGGGGCTCCTACTTTAGCCTCTTCAAACGAGATCGATTTTTTGATCGTAAAGGGGATTCCATAGTGGTTCCCTTGGAGGAAAAGGACAAATGGGGTGAGGCGGCTTGTTGAGCCATAGAGGACGTAAGAGCGGTCTTGGTAGAGATCGGGGAGGCGACTTTTCTTGGGTTGCAAGAGAATGGTTGTCGATTTTTCGGAAGGGATGGCGGTTGCTGTGATCCCTTTTCCAATGGGCCGGCGGATTGAATGGATGAAACGGGCGAGTTTCCCTTCTAGCTGTCTATGGTCGGCGGAGTAGATCAGAGCCCCTTTGTTAAAGGCGCTTATGACATCGAGGAGGGGGAGGTTGTTTCCCGTTCCCGAAGCAGCACTGAATAGGGAGACTTTTCCTTTGTTTTGGAGGGTCCAACTCCCTATAATTTTACGCTGCTTTTCTAAGGAAAGATAAGTGTCCCCATCGGATAGAAGGACGGCTGTATGGACCTCTTCATCAGAAACATCTTGGGGGATGATCTTGCCCAAAGAGGCATAGAGTTCTGTTGCAGCAAAAAAACCTCCATGTCCTTGCATGTTTAAGAATGCTCTTGCACGCTCTACATTCTCTTCAGAAAAAGGGAGGTTTTCCTCACCTAGGCGCACGATTTTGTTGTCGAAGACAAAGATATTGAAGGTGTCACCAGGTTCCAATTTCTCAATCGCAGTCGCAACGACCCTTTTGTTAAGAGCGTAGCGGAGGCGAGGGATCGAATTTGAGCGATCGAGTAGGAAGTAGTAGTTATTGCAGATCCGCTTAAAAGAGGCCTCCTCTTTAGGGATCAAAGTGACCTTAAAGACATATCCTGGCCGACTTTTCTTCTGGGCGTACTCGACCTCTATCGTAAAATGGTCGCTCTCAGCCAAAGACTCTTCCTCTTGAAAACTAGGGGAGGTTGAAGAAAATGTGTGCATGGGAGGAGGGAGGGAAGAGGTCGAGGGAAGTGTTAGAGGGGCTACAGTGAGGTCTTCTTGCCAGGAGGTCTCAAGATCAGCTTGGAAACAGGAGTAGGAGGGATACGTGATTTCCTCCTCAAGTTGTATAGAGGGATATGTTGGTTCTGGTAGAGGTAAATCAAGTGGTGGGACCTGTTCATGTCCGAGTTCTTGCAAATTCTCTTTCCTCTCGAAAGGTCTCTCATCATGAGCGGTAAAAGATTCTGCTAACAACTCACTATTTTTCTTGGCTGCAGGCTCGCTTTCAAAAAGGAGAAAGGAGGAGAAACTAGGGAGGCTATCGAATAGGTAAAATACCGCCCCAGGAAAGGCACAACCAAAAACAATGACCAGAATAAGGAGAGCTTTTCTTGAAAAGAACCTACCCATCTCGCCTCCACCATAAGATTTTCCACTTTTTTGAGGCAGGGGTTTGGGCGATTTCTCCCTCTAATTCTTCAAGGCGTGTTCGGATCGTAAGGAGATACTCTTGGTAGATCCGGTCTTTATCAGGGAGATCTGCGCGACTCGCATGGTACTCCTTCGAACAAAGGTCATTTTGCTCGGTAAATTCTTTATAGAGTTCGGAGAGTTGGGTATAGAGCTCTTTTGCCCTCTCCTCTTCGGGAAGAAGAGAGGCTTTCCTATTTGCATACTCTAAGCCCGCTTTGAGATGGATCGGTTCAAGGGCAAGAACTTTTTGCCCTTTGAGTCCTTCCAATATATGGAGACTCTTTTCAGGCTCTTCTTGGAATTGGTAGAGGGCTAATTGGAACTTAGCTTCGTAGCTAATAGACAAGTCGCTACTCTTCTCTAGCTTTTTATAGAAAGGGAGAGCAACGGTCCAGTTTTCCATTTCCCGATAAAGGTCTGCAAGAAGGAGCTCTGTTTTTTGTGAAAGGGGTTTTTCTATAGTCAAAAGTTTTTCTCCAATTCGCACCGCCTTTTCCTTCTTTCCAAGGGATAAGTAGAGGCGAGAGAGGAGGTGGGCCTCTTCGATAAACCGAATCCAGCTCTCGTCCGTTTGGAAAAACGATTCGAGCAGAGGGATGGCTTGAGGATCTTCCATTTTCACAAAGTGGTGGGCTAAAAAAAGGCGGTTTTCTAAAGAGATCGGAAATGTCTCGAGAGCCTGACCTAAGTGCTTAGCCGCTTTTATGGCGTAATACTCTTCACCGCTCTCTTTTGCAAGTCCGAGGTAGGTGTTAAACAAGTGGAGGTGGAGTCGCTCTTTTTCTGGATGTGCAGAGTGGACTAGAGCGTGTTCTCCAAAGGAGATGATCTGCTCTTTGGAATTCCCCTCTTGTATATAGTAGTGGGCTATTAAGTAGGGATCGGGGTTCTCTAGAGTGGAGAGGACGATAGAGGCTGCATAAAGGCGATTGAGTTTGAGGTAGACAGAAGCGAGAAGAGCTTGTTTAGAATACCACTCTTCATGCGAGTAGACTTGACTGCCCAAAGCTTGCTCAAGGTCCAAGGCTAGCTGGGAATAGGTCTCTTCTTCTGCTGCAGAAGAAAGAGAGAGGTCTACCTCCAAGCGAATCATCTCCTTTTTTTTGCAGGAGTGGGGGTAGGCTGCTAAAAACTCTTGGGCCTTCTTATGGGCCTCTCCCCATTCTTGCTGCGCCACCAAAAGAGAGACAACTTGAAGGGCTGCAGACTCACTGATCTCATGGTTAGAGGAGTTTTGTAAGCACATATCTAAAAGGGCGATTGCTTTGCTGGTTTCCCCCTCCTCCCTATAGGCTTTTGCAAGGATGAGGGAAGCCTCAGGAACCATTTCTGGGTAGGTTTTTTTGATTTTTTCATGCATTTCCTTGCACAGGGAGAGCGCTTTGGTTTCCTGGCTGCTTTTTAGAAGGGCGAAGAGAACGGTTTTGTCAGGAATACCCTTTTTCCCATCGAGAGCCTTTTGCAGGTCTCCGATTGCTTGGTGGTAGTTTTTCTGCTCAAAGGCACTAATGCCAAGGTAGTAGAAGGCGATCGAGCGGTTTTTATCTTGTAAGCCACTCAAGAAAGCACTCCTCTCCTCATTTAAAACCTCCCATTTTTTTCCCAAAGCAAGGAGTTTCATAAGACATAGAGTACTCTTTTCAGCCCGGTTTCCCCCCTCTTTAGCGATTTTGGAAAAAAGCTCTTGGGCCGACTCAGGACTTTTTTCCCTCAGCATCACAGCTGCTCGGAAAAGAACTTCTTCGTCCTCCTCTTGCTGGGCTAGTTCCTCAAGAAGCGAGGTTGATTTCTCTGTTTGACCAAGGAGGTGGCAGATTTCGGCGGTAGCAAGCTTAGAAGCTCCTCCCCGAGTGGCCGAGTCGAGCAAAGTTTCGTACACATGGAGGGTCTCTTCCCAATTTTTCTCCTCACGAGCCCCCTCTTTCCGAAACGAAGCCTCAGCAAAATAGAATCTCTCCTCCTCACTTCCATATTGCCAAATAGGAACAAGCTCTTCATAGAGCTTTGTAAACTGTTTGAGCAAGTAGAGCCCTTGCCATCTTCTCCCTTTCACGTGGTCTGCGAGAAGAGAAGAAGAGACCTTTTCGTAGTGATCGACTGCACGCGCAATTTGGGTTTTTTTGAAGGCAATATCTCCCAATAACACATAGAAATGGTCTTGAAAAGGAGAGTCCGGATAGATGTGTAGGAATTCTTGGATCTGGGTTTGGGCAAACGAATACTCTCCATCTTTCCAAAAATCTACAATGCGCCCTACCCAAAGTCCCTCTTCTTCAGACCGTGCCTCTGGGAGAGGGGGGTACGTGCTTGCCGAAAGTGGGGCCGCTAAACTAAGAAAAATGAGCCAAAAAAACAGCATAAGAATAGACGTATTTGTAGGAGTTCATTACACTCTTCCTGATATTTATAGACAAGGGATTCTGGGAAGATCTATGGGAATTCTTTTTGCTCTTTTAGCCGCCCTTTTTGCCTCGACAAGCAACTTATTCTTACGGAGGAGCATCGACGCTGGAGGTTCAGCCAAAGCCTACCTCGTTGTCCAACTCTCCTTCTCTTTTTTTGTGATGGTCTTGCTCAATCCTGTACGAACTGGGGATTATGGGTGGAGTTTTCCTCCTTTTGCTTGGGGGCTTGTTGGAGGGGTTCTTTTCGGTCTTCTGATGTGGGGGCTTGGTCGCACTCTTGAAAAAGGGCCACCCGGTCTAACATTTGCCACCTTAAATAGCTCCTCTGTGATGCCAGGGATTATGATGGCCCTCCTTTTCGGAGCGACTTATGGACACCCCTACTCGATCACAACAGCACTTGGCTCCGTCCTTGTCGTTTTGGGACTGTTCTGGGCGGGATGGACGAGTGCCGAGAACCCTCACAAGGCTTTTTGGATCTTTTTTGTCTCCTTTATTTTTGTGATCCACACCCTTTTTCTTGTCTTCTTACAATGGTGGGCGATGGTGTTGAAGCCCCCTCTTCCCACCTTTGCCCTTCTCCCTTTTCACCTCCCTTCAATCAGCAATCAGTGGTTTATGCCGAGCATTTTTCTGGCCGGTGCCTTGTTTCAGTGGGGTGTCTATTTCACACAGCGTCAGCGGATGCCTTATGGTGTTGAGATCGCGTATGGGATCATTGGTGGAGTGGCCAATGGGGGGTGTGTCTTCTTCCAGATTTTGGCTCCTCAGGTAGCGGCTCCTTGGGAAAATGCGATGATCTTCCCGGTTTTTTCTGTCACAATCATCGTTCTTTGCAACGCCTGGGCCCAGCTCCTCTACAAGGAACAAGTCAACTGGCTCGCCAACGGGGTGTGTATTGCAGGGTTGGTTATAGGCACGGCGCTTTGAGGGCCGATGTTGTGCATATCTTTTGGCTGCTTTTCGCTAACGTTACGCACTCTTTTTGCAAAGAGTGCTTGGACGATCGCATCCTCGCTGTATCAGTAAACACTAGCAACGGTGTAACCTGATCACTTCTCTTTTTCTCTCGATAGGTAATCCTCCCCCCTCTGCGTCCTCTGCGTCCTCTGTGTTCTCTGTGGTTCAATTATTTACGTAGAGCGGGAAGTTGGACGATCGAGCACGGGCATGTTCAGGAAAGGGTGTCAGAGGAAGGTGCCGTAGAATTTGATGAGGTGTTCGGCTTTTTTGGTGTCGGTGTGGCGGAGGGTTTCGTAGATCCGGAGGGCTTTGGCGTTGAGTCCTTGCTGGAAATAGAGCATGCCGAGTTTAAAGAGGGTCTCCGTGTCGTTAGGACGCAAGGAGAGGACGATTTCATACTCGCGGATCTCCTCCTCAGGCATTTGGAGGTCGTGGTAGGAGTAGGCGAGCTGGATGTGGACCCATGGGTCTTCAGGGGCATAGTCGTTGAGGATGGTAAACTCTTCCATCGCCCTTTCGGCCATCGCCCGGAATTTTTCCTGCATCTCTTGTGAAGAGCGCTCGGCAGGGATCCACCGCTCCTCGTCAAAGTCAGAGCAGTTTCTTGGGTCGGCATAAAGACCAGATAGCATCACATACGAGTTGGCAAGAGCGGCATGGACCTCGAGATTAGTGGGCTCACATTTGACCACTTGTAAATGTTCTTCAATGGATGTTTGGAGTAAAAGCTCTTGCATCCGATGAAGGTCTCTCCAGTGACAAAAACAGCTGAATGTTTCTAAATAAGGGGCCAAAGAGGGGAGGAGTCGAGGAGGGAGGAAGTAGCCATATTCTCTTTCGTGCAAGGCTGCGGCAAATTTTTGGGCAGCGTTAGCAAGGGCGATATGGTGTTCTGGAATCCCCTCTTGGTAGTGGAGAGACTCTTTACACCTATCGAGATACTCCTCGCAAAAGTTGACCAGCTCCTCAGGTTTACGCGCTTGCCAATAGAGGCGAAAAGCTAAGTACGAGAAGAGGGTAAGAAAGAAAATAGCGAGGGTAAAGGCGAGGACAGTGGACTGGCTTAAATAGGAAAAGAAAAGGAAAAAAGCAAAAAGCTCACAAGCCCCAAGGGCAAAAAAAAGGGTGTGGTAGACAACATATGAGCGAATTTTCTTGTCGAACTGCTGTAAACTAGGGGTCCAAAAATCTGTGATTTGAGATTGGAGGTGGATTTTTCCGTAGGGGAGATCGACACTCATTACTCAAAAGGGTTTTCGCTGTCTATTTGGGCTAAGTGTCCTTCGGCCTCTTGAGAGGCGAATGCTTGGCTTAGCACAAGGGCTTTTTGGGTGAACTCATCTGGAGCTGGAAGTTGTTTCAGGGAGGCTAAAGCAGTCCCATACTCACCTAACTGGAAAGAGGCTAGTCCAACAAGTCGCAAAGCTTGGGTATTATCAGGGTCTAGTTTCAATATCCATGCTGCATGAGTCTTTGCAGAAGTATAGTTTTGCGACTGGTAGAGATATTCGGCATCAGCTAAGTGGTTAGCGATCTTCTCATGAGAGGCGAGCTCTTGTTTATTGATATGGAAGTGTCCCATGGCATCATAGATCGTCGATAACCGTCCGATCAGGTGGCTATTTTCTGCTTGGGTGTAAAGGGAGGTGAGGTAGGTTTCGATCTCCCGATGGATATGCGTATTTTGATCGGAAAGGTTGAAGGCGACTTCCATCAAGCGTAGACCTTTGGTCTCGTGTCCTTCATTATACCACAAGAGCTTAGCATGGAAAAGGAGGTCTTCTGCAAGCTGGACCTTCTCTTTCTCGGATTGTCCTAAAGCTTCCCAAAAAGCGAGAAATTGCCGGGTGCTTTGTAAGGTCTTGCCATCCTTTTTGATCGTGCGGAAAATCTCCTCAGATGTAAGAGAAGCGATCTGAACGGCCGCTTCCTTGGGAGTGTCGGATAGATTGTTGATGAGGGGCCAAAGAGCGATGAGATCTAAAATCTCACCTGCCTTCATTCGAGTAGAAACAGATGCTAGTAGTTTTTGGGAGACTTTTTCGTGAAAGGAACTTCCGAGAAACTCTTCTCTCATTCCACTGCAAAGCGCGAGGTTCTCTCCTTTTAGAAGCTTTTGAGAGAGGCGGTCTGAAAGCGACTCGATTGCCCCATCTGCTTGCCAATCTTGGAGAAGGTGGACAAATCCAAAACCCCATTTTTTTTGCTCTTCGGTCAAATCGGTTAAGAGAAGAGTCTCAGCCTCTTTTTGGACTTGTTGAATCACACTTCTTTTTTCGCGCCCAAAAGGCTCGTTTGTTCCGGCATGGGCAAAGTAAAAGCGGGAGAGCTTGTAGTAAGAGCCTCTTTGAGTAGTCGGGATCTGCTGCGCCTCCTTGAGATAGGAATGGCCGAGGAAGAGCAAAGAGAGGTTGTAGAGATCTGTGTCATAGGGTTGGATACGTCGACTCTCTTTTTCGAGGATCTCTCTTCCTGTGAGGATATCTCCTGTCTCAGTCATGCAATAGGCGAGTTGCAGCTCTCTTTGCGTGTAGGGAAAAAGGTTATCGAGAATCTTGCCCATCCAGCCGCTCCCCTCCTCATCGACCTCTTCCCAAGAGCCTGAGTTCCACGCTTGGAGCGCTTTACTATATTGGTTTTGTCGGTAGTGCTTTAGCCCCTCAAAATACGAGAGGATAGAAGGGGTAGAGGCAAGAGAGGAGGCGGCATCGACAAGGGCAAAAAAGTCCCTGTCTTCATTTTGCAGGTAGGCATTTGCTGCTTGAGCTAGGAGGATTTCAGCGTGCCCGTGAGGGTGTTTTTCTTGGATCAATTTGAGGGAGGCCTGGAAAAGAAGATCGCTCTCTTCATACCGGCCTCTTGCTTGGGCAAGATATCCTTGATAGAGAGTTTTTGGGTAAGTAGTTTTTTTTGCGGAAAGTTTTTCCAGCTCTTTTTCCGCTTTAGAATAGGAGCCAATTTCGATGGCCGAAAGGGCTTTTTTCAATTGATTTGCTGGTTTCGGCTTCAATACTACATAGTAGAGAGAGAAGGCGGAAAGGGCCAAGAGGGCGATGAGAAGGGAAAAGCGTTTTGACATCTGTAATCCAAAATGTTTTATCCATCACATAGTAGCGACGGTACCACTTTTGCGCAAATTAAATTCTTATAACAAAAATAGGAAAAAGAGCGTGTTAAGAAAAGTAAAAGAGAACAAAATGGAGAACAAAATGGATTTGCTTTTAAGAAAAATTCATGGTAAAAAGTGAGGTAAAGATCCAATACTGATTGAGGGAGAAATCTATGACTCAGAAAAAGAGTATCTTACTAATTGAAGATGAAGAAGACATTGCAGCTTTGATCAAGTTGCAAGCTGATATTTCCGGCTATAAGTTACATGTAGAAACCGACGGGATCAATGGGTACCGCGCTATTGAGCGGGAAAAGCCTGATCTTGTCATTCTCGATATTATGCTTCCCGGGCAAAACGGGCTCGAT
>JAAKFR010000033.1 GCA_011064985.1 Chlamydiota bacterium | reverse complement strand
CAAAACATCCAAAAGAGTCTTGGTGGGACGTTTTGAAACAAATTTATGAAATCCCAGTTCCGTAAACAGTTTGCCAAAAATATCGTGAAACCCTTCTGTGAGGCGCTTTTCTTCTTTGATATCAGTAAGATCTACAGGAAGTTTTGGTGTAATCGGCTCTTCAGAGTGTTCTGAAGGCATTTTTTTGAGAGGGAGAGGGGTAGATGTTTTTAAACTGGGTAAATAAGGTCCTTCTCTTTCTTCTTTTAGCTGTAGCATTAAGTAGTGCGCTAACTGTTTAAGCTCTTGAAGATGAGTGGCATTTTGGGCTACCCCTACATGACGCAAGATTTTTTGTCGTACCTTGCCATTCTCTCTGTAAGACTCGCAGATTTGTATGCTGCTTCTTGGAGAATTCTTTGAAGTCTTAATTCGAACAAACATGCATCTATGTTAGCGTACAGGAAAAATTAATGCAACCAGTTTATATATGCTAGGCACTACATTTTCAAATCCGCATTTCTACAGAGAGAGAGGAGAAGGCACTACTGTGTATTTTGCATGAAGTCGGGGGCTGCTTCAATCGAGCAGCCGTGAACCCATTCTCCTCACTCTGGTAGGTGATCCGCTCAACAAACCCAAATATTTGTTCCATAAAGAGCCATGATAGGCCACCTCTTTCAAAAAACCCACCTATTTTTCTCGTAGACATCGTACCCGCATCCTCCCCAATCATGCCCCTGCCCATGAGCTGCCCGATTTTTCCTTAAAAAAGACGCATATACGCAACTTTTTCTGTCTAAAAAGACGCGTATACGCTTCTTTTGTGCGGGTGCGGATAGAGGGCTAGGTGGATTTTACCTCGAGGGCGTGGTCGAAGATCTTTTCGAGAGCTGAGAGGGTTGATTTGATGAAGGGCTTGAAAGTGTTTGTGTGGATCTCTTGGAGCCTCGCTTGGCTTTTTGCTCCCCACTCTTCTTGCTCGGGGCCCAGTAGTTGTATGAGCAGGGTTTGGTTTTTTGGATCAACAAAGCCCTCTCTTACAGAAAAGAGAAGAGTCATCTCCTGTAAAGAGGAGGGGAGAATTCCTGGTCGCCCTGCTGGGTAGCGGGTGAATTCTGAGAAGGAGGCAAGGGCTGTCAGAGCTTCTTGTTCTACTTGTGTGAGAGTTTGCTGTAGTTCTGGGAGGAGAGGAAGTAGACGGGAGAGGTTGTGATCATGGAGTCGTAGTCTGTGCTCGACTTCATCAAAAAGGATGTGCTGTCCGGGGGTCTCTTCAGACTCTTGGGGAAGGTAGAACAAGGAGAGCTTGATACCCTTTTCGACCAGATGTCCAAGGTGGTGGACTAGTCCATTTAGGAGAGCAGGAGGGGTAGAAGCGTTTAGGAGTTCGTTTACTATCTTGAGATGGTAGGGGAGGTCTTGGGAGAGGTGTTTAAGATGCAGTCTTCTGAGGTAATTGTGCATGGAATTTTCTAGTCCGGGGATCGGGTCTAATGTCGCAGTATGATATGCCTTTTTGATTTCTTCCCCTTTTTTCCAGCAGGTAGATAGTGCTTTGGTGACTGGGAGCTCCTTTGTACTAGAAGCTTTGATGCGAGTTTCATTGTTTGGCAATGCTTTTTTCCCAAGTAGTTTATGAATGAGCTCCAAGGTTTGTGTGGTCTCTCGAATAGCTCTTTTTGGTTGAGGATCAGAGAGGAGTGCTCCCACGTAGGGAGCCTCTTTGTTCTGGTGTGGGCGTGCGGCATCAGAGAGCATCGAGGAGAAGCTTTCTAGGAAATCCTTTTCATCTGAAGTGAGCCGGCAATGGGGGAAGAGATTGGCTAAAGTGTGGAGTTTGTGTCTGTAAGAGGCGTGGTTCTCTGGAAGAATAATGAATTTCCCTTGCTTGTTTTTAGTCTGGTAGTAGGCGATCATGTAGTTTAAGCTTGCTTCTAGAGCAAGAGCACTCTCTCTTTGTAGAGTTTCCGTAAAAGAGAGGGGATGTAGCTTCGAGCAACCCAATAGATCTTCGATATGTTGCAAGTGGATGGCCAAGTGGGCAAGACTCTGTTCCGCATGTGCTCGGCAAGTAGCGTCCCCTTGTTTGTTCTTATGTTGGATAAGAAGTTTTGCGGCCATAGTTCTTGTCAGAGATACAGCATCTTTGACAGAGACTCTTTGAGCTGGAGGCTGGGGCGCTTCTACATTTTTCTCTTCCGGAATGGTTTCTTCCAGAGTAGGAAGCTCTTTTGGAGAGGTCGGTTTGGAAGTGTGCTTGCTGGTTTTAGCGGGTTTTGGTTCTTCGACTAAAGAAGCATATCGGCCAATTTCGATAAAAGGATGCAAGTGGACCCATCTGAGAAATTCCATTGCTGTATAGATGGTATCTATACTTTCCGGAACTCCTCCTAAGAGTTCTTCTAAGTAGTGGGTGGGGAGCTCAGGAAACTCATCTTGAACCAATTGATAGATAGCAAGTGAGAGTTTTTTTGCCTGGGCATCTGTTTGAGGAGCTTGTTTTAATATCACACATACTTTTGTCACAAAGCCTTCGATTTCACGCGTGTATTTTTCAAGACGTGTATCATCCCCAATAATTTTATTTCGATTCAGTTGTGCGTATTTTCCTGTATCTGAAACAAATCTGTAGCTTACTCCACAGAGTGCACTGAGGAGTTTCATATCTTTTCCTGATAGGTTGAACTCAGAACCAAGGGGGGAGACGAGGTGAGAGAAAATATATGGGGTTCCATAGTGGAAATCCCAAGAATTGGCTTTTTTTTGGAGCTCGGCAAGTAGAGCAAAAGCGGGATTTTCGATTTGAAGTGAGGTGAATTCTTTTTGAGCCTCTTGGATCAAGTATGAGACGTTTTGTAAGGTAGATAATCGGTGAGATGGAAAAGTAGATTGATAGAGTGGGGATCTTAGTGAAAGCAGCTCAATACCTAGTGCTTGAAGTGAGGTTGAAAGAGCTAGCACTTTTTGAGCATTTTGCTTAGATGATTCAGATAGAGCCATTCCAAGCCCAGTATTGACCAGCAAATCAAGAGGGGTAAGAAAGGCGCTTTTGGTTGCAAAGAGGTCCAGATCTTGCACCTTTTTTGTTATTTGGATTTGGTTTTCTACATCTGCTAAGAGGGCTTCAAATACTTTGTGAGTGAGATGAAGGGGGTATTGAATACACGCATTGTACTGTGCTCCAAGATCGTGCTCTTCGAGAAATGGGAGCAATTCCTTAAGAGACTGATTGAGTATGGATTTTGTTTCAGATATTGTATTTCTAATAGCGCGTATTTCTTGCCCTAAAGAGACTGCGGAAGATAGATCCCCTTGCCTGGCCTTTTCTTCCAGCTCGAGCAAAGCCTTTTTCTTACTTCGGATTGCTGTTTTTTTGATGAGACCTTTTAATTTGTCTAGCCTTTCTATAAAAGCGTTTTTTGGAGATGCGAACTTGGGATAGGTCTTCTTTTTTTGATAAGTACTCTCCGTTTTTGCTTGCATCCTCTCGATGCTGAGTAGCGCTAGTTCAGTAGTCTCTTCAAGAAGGGTACATTTCTCTTCAGTCAAGCGTCTACTTGCTAGCCTATCGAGATTTCCTGCGTGGACCACTTCAAATTCATCAACCGGTCTCAGGAGAAGGGGAAACAGGCCTTCGCTTAGGCAACAATCCATGAGAATTGACAACGCCTCGGTTTTTTTAGAAAATCTCGTTCGATCTTTGATCGCTTCGTGTGAGAGGTTCTGGTAGAAGTTCTGGATTTTTTCTAATCCGAGTGATTTCATGTCCAATGGATTTTGCTGGTCTCCTTTTACATAAGTTTGGATATTCCAAAGTGCAACTGGTAGAAGCTTGCCGTTTACCTCTTTGGCTATTGCTGACAAGTGAATCATGTGTCCATCTATCGTACAAGCCCGAGTTTTATCTTTGAACAGATTCGGATTCAGAAAGAGATAAGAAAATAATACCTCGAGAAGATTCATGCCTGGGTGTTCGAAGCCTGTACAAAAAGGGTAGATCTTTTGGAGCATCTCCTGCTCTTGTTGAGAAAGAGTGCACGGCTTTTCGGAATTCATGATATGACCCAAGTCTTTGAATCGGCTTTGAAATGCATTCAGTTCGACAGAAGTCAAGCTTTTTATCCATTCTGGTGGACACCTTGTAAGATTTTCCCAATCGATTGTACCTAAAGCACTTTCCGGTATATTTCCAGGGGGCTGTGAGACCACTTGGTGGTATAGAAAAACTGGATAGAGTTGGCTTATTTCAAAAGACATAATTTCTCCTTTTTAAGGAAAATTGTAAAGAAATTTCATTTATAATGCAATTAAATTATTGTTTAGTTAAAGTTTTATTATTGATAATGCAATCACTGCACAAACACAAATGACAAAATTCTCTCAGGAGTAAGGAGAATAAAAAACAGGATGGGTAGGATCGCCTGTGGCGACAGGATAAGAGAGGATTTTGGGGTGTAGAAGGTGGCCTTCTGTTCTCGTTATTTCCCGGTAGGGGGCATGCGAGAGCCTGGTATGCTTGTGTCTAAAGACCAGAGTCTTGGGTTTTACCTGCTCCGGAAACTCCACATATTCCAATGATGATTGATGCTACTGTAACCATATACTACTCCTGTCCTTTTAACTCTTCGATCTGCAATCGCATCATCCAGTGCGGCACGGGAGGCGTGCTGGCAGTAAATTGCTCCAGCTTCTCAAAACCAGCTTTCTCATACACATGGATTGCCTTGGTGTTTGAGGCCTCAGGGTCAATAAAGACAATAGACGCGTTGAAAAACTTATCAAGGAGAAATTCTCGGATCATGCGGGCAGCTAATCCCTTTCCTAGATACTTCTCCTCACCGATCAGGAGATCCAATGTAATCATCCTGCGGCCTGGTTCTATCCATTTGGCGTAATTGCTCTTTGGATTCTCCGCTTCAGACTCTTCGACTGTGGATGTCATTAGGAACCCAAACGGTTCACCGTTACAAAAGGCAATCCAGCAATCCCAAAGGCACTCCTCACCTTTGACAAACTTCCTGAGGCCGTTAATGGTGTTCTGCAATCCTTGTCCATAAAAATGGGGTCGAACATGTTCTTTATCGAGCCATTGCAGAATAATCTGTTCGTGGCTGCCTTCTACTGCGGAAAAAGTGAGAGTTTCTGTTAAGTGGATCATGAGATAATTGTCGCCCTCCATTTGTGTCTACCCACAGGCTCGAAATGAACGAGTTCACAAGTTTTGATTTTCCATGGATGATCTTCGAGCATCATGTGATAACAGATCGCCCAGTGAATACCTCCATGAGCAACAATTAGGACAGGTCCCTCTTGCTCAACCGCAACGCTTATGCCACAAACAGCTTGAGCAATAAAATCCTTTACGTTTTGACAAACCTCATACCCTGTTCCTTTTTCCAGCCTCACCATTTTTAACCAGGTCTTACCATTACACTCGCGTAGATCGTATAACTCAAGATGAGCAAAAGAGAGACCAGCACCGATGATATCTTTGGTTTCTTTTGCTCTTAGGAGAGGGCTGAAACAGACTGTACCTATTGATAGGTCACTGACTCTTTTTTTTACGCTAAGAGCTTGCTCACGTCCGTGAGCGGTCAAACTAATGTCCGTCTCGCCACTGAGAACCTGCTGTGCATTCCATTTTGTCTCGCCATGGCGTAGAAAATAAAAAGGCCTTCGAGCAATTGTTTGATTTCTCGCTAGGGCTTTGTAGTGATGAATCGCCTCTTTAGCACCCGAAATCAAAGGGAGTTGCATAGCGTCCTGGAAAGTCACCCATCGATAATCCTGATGCTCATCGGACAACTTAATCTGAGGACAATATAAACACTCCTGTGCAAACATGTGAAAGACAAAGTCTACGTGGGGGTAGCGCACGTAAAGTGTTCCAATATCTTCTAAACGACCCTCATTTAGGTGGAGACCTACTTCTTCATGTACTTCTCTAATAACGGCTTGAAGTGGGTTTTCTCCGCGTTCCATTTTCCCACCTGGAACACTCCATGTACACTCTTGAGGTTTTCCTATCGAACGATGTAAGAATAAATATTTACCATCAAAATGAATATAGCACGCAGCAGCCTCCACTTCTGAAGAGAAATCTTTTGGGCGAATTCTGAAAACTTCTGCTTTGTATGGAGGGGCTAATCTCATAAATAAAACTATTAGAATTTGAGAAGGTAAAAGGAAGTATTTTAGTGTAATTAAGAGAGGAAATCAAGCACTTTTCGAGCATCGTAAATCAATCTAGGAGAATCTAGAAGAATCTGTGGTGAAAATTATGGAAAGAAAGTGCTAAAATACTTCCCTTCCAAAAGCTTTTCGATTGTTTTAGCACCCCATCCTTCGCTTTTCTGTTTTTGATGGACAGTAGTGCCAATTTCCCAATAAAGGGTTATCAGCTCTCGATTGACTGCGACAGCGGCTTTTACCTGAGATGAGAGGATGCGCTCTTTTATCTCCTTAAGAAAAGTTTTGTACTCTCTTGGAATAACAGATTGGGATTGTTCGGTAGTGCTTTGTGTCATTTTGAGCATCCTTACAGAAAAACAGAAGGAAAGGAGTGTGCTTGCTTTTGTTGATTTTTTCCGGCCTGTTTTCAGAAATCATTTTCTGACCTTACCTTCCAGGTTGAAAGAAAAAGCTGATTGGTATATTCAAAAAAGAATAGTCAAAAAGGTACACACAGATGAAATTCATACGACGGGTGATAAAGGGACCTTTTCCATTTGCGATAGGTCTCTTGGTTCTCTATTTCATTACCATCCACATAATCCCTTTTTGGAATGAAAAATTTGTTCCAAAATGTATCTTGGCATTGAAATTCAGCGAGACTGGGATAACTGATATATTTATTCCAGTTTTTTTAGTTCTTATTGCTTACGGTTTTTTTAACAAATATAAGCTTTGTGAAGAACTAGAAACCTCTTGCCATCTTGTAAAGGCCGAATTTGAAGCCAATGAGCACCTGATGCGATTTTTTGAAGAATTTGTACTTGACGCAGCCAATCTTGAAGCGTGGAAAGAATTCAATGAAAACACTAAATTTTGCAGCTTTAGGCATTTTCACTTAGACCGATTTAAACTAGACATGATCCATATTAAACCCAACAGCTCCGAAGAACAAAAATTAAATAAATGGAGAAGTTTAACACTACAAACAACTGATTTGCTAAACAATTGGTTAACAGTTTACAGAACTAGTGAAGTAAAAGAGGCAGACCGTACTAGTGAAGTAAAAGAGGCAGACCGTAAAAAAGTAATAGTAGATCATTTAAAAAAGAAATTTGCTCGTTTACGAAAAGAGCGTTCTGGGATGATGGACATCATGAATGAGTTACTTAAAATGAACAAATTGAATGAAATAGAGTTAGTTATCCATTCAGTGAGCCAAGGATAAATTGTGAAATTTTGCCTAACCACTTTCCTCTCCCAAAAAGAGGGGCTACTTGCGACAAAATAATAACTGTTTTTCTCCTTTGGAAAAATTCACCACCGTGATGGAGCCGAGAGTAGAGTGATTGGCAGGTCCATGATTAGTTTGTCCCAATCGCTGCTTCCCAGGCCAGATAAGCATTGCACAATTTCCTCCTATTGCGATTTCAAATTGGCGAAGTCTGATAAGCGCATTACCCGCGGCCCTTTTTAGGCGAAAATATTCACAAAAACTCATACCCATTTCAACAACACAACGCTGGTAAAGCGTATTTGGATGGCACCCTATTGCCGAAGCTACCGCCACACCACTACATCCAGCCTCTAAAAGCCGGTCTATTGCAGTCCAATCCACTGCAATGCATGGACGCCCATTGGGCTTACCTGTTGCTTTTCTTCCCATTTTTCATGCTCTGGCTATTCCACCCTCATGAAGCCATTTTCTCACATTTAAGCCCATTTGAACAGCTCCTCCGATATCCTTGCCAAAAGGTACCGGAAATGGTTGGGCATGAGGAAAGAGCTTTGTCCACTTCTCGAGCATCCGCGCACCTCCTCCATCGTTGTCATGACAAATATAGAGATTGCGTCGTTTAGCCCAATAATCGGTCACAATATCAGGGGTTTTACTATTACTTCCAATTGCAACTGAGAATAAAATTTCACGTGCGATAGAGCATAGGGCAAATGCATCTAATTCTGATTCAACCACAAATATGCAAAGATGTTTTTAGATGTGGATGGTGAGGAGGTCGGGCCAGCGGGTGGTGAAGCAGGGAGAGCGGGAGGAGTTGGGGCGCTTCCAGGCGGGGGTGATCCCTTCGGCGGCAAATTGCAGAGCCCGGTAGCCGAAGCGGGCTTCGCTCCGATCGAGGATGTGCATCAGGGCTTTTTCTCGTTTTTTTTGGTGGGGGTTTTGGGGGGAGAAGAGATCTTGCTGGTAGCTGGTTTCGGGGACGAGGTCTCCGAGCAAGACGCCCGCTTTTTTGTAGGCGTAGCCGTGGCGGAAGATCGACTGGAGTGCTTTTTTGGCGGTAGAGAGGATCTTGGGGGTGTAGGAGGTGGGCTCTGGGAAGGTGAGAAGGGCCTGGTTCCGGTAAAAGGCCTCTTCTTTTTGGAAGGGGCTTGTCATGATAAAGACCTGGATCCAGCTGGCGCAAAGGCCTTCTTTACGGAGCTTTTCGGCTCCTCGCGCGGCAAATGAGGCGACTGCTTCTTCTAGATCCTCTTTGGCTAAGATCGGAATGGAGAAAGAGCGGGAGGTCATCGTCGATTTTTTTTGGGGGGGGACCTCCTCGATGGGCAAACAGGAGATCCCTCGGAGCTCTAGAAGGGTGCGCATACTGACGACACTGAGTGATTTCCGGACCCACTCTTCGGGTTGGTTGCGGAATTGGGCAGCTGTTCGGATCCCCCATTTTTCCAAGCAGGCAGTTAGTCTTCGCCCAATGCCCCAGATCTCCTCGACAGGAAGGGTTTCTAGATGAGACGAGATCTCCTTAAGGGTGGGGGCATAGACACCCTCGAGGGAGGGATCTCTTTTTGCTCGGTGGTTGGCCACTTTAGCAAGTGTTTTGGTAGGGGCAATGCCGATCGAGACGGGAATCCCTGTCCATTTGAGGATTTTTTCGCGCACCTTCCGGCAGTAGTCGGCAGGGTTTGCGATCCCTTTTAGGCAGAGAAAAGCCTCGTCGATCGAGTAGATTTCGATTTCAGGAGTGGAGCTGGCAAGGATCTCCATCACTCTGCTGGAAAAATCCCCATAGAGGGCGAAATTGGAGGAGAGGACCCCAACATCGTGGATGCGGAGAAATTCGGCCCACTGGAAAAGGGGGGCTCCCATCGGAATGCCGAGTCGTTTTGCCTCCTGAGAGCGGGCGATAATACACCCGTCGTTATTGGAGAGGACGACAACAGGCTTGCCGATTAGCTTTGGTTGGAAGATCCGTTCACACGAGACATAGAAATTGTTGCAATCAACAAGAGCGATGGATGACATAGGTCACAACTCCCCACACTTGGAATTCAGCCTCTTCTTCTACCTCGATTGCGGGATAGCGAGGGTTTTCAGGAGAGAGAAAAAGCCTTTTTCCCTCCTTTTTAAGGCGTTTGACTGTAAATTCCCCATTGAGCAGAGCGACGATGATCTTTCCAATACGTGGAGAGAGGGAACGGTCGACTACTAAGATGTCGCCTGAGTGGATGCCGGCGCCGATCATCGAATCTCCCTCCACACGGACAAAAAACGTAGCGGCAGGGTGCTTGACGAGTAGCTCGTGTAAATCGAGCTGTTTTTCGAGAAAATCGTCGGCAGGGGAAGGGAAGCCAGCCGGTAGTCTCGCCTCAAAGTAGGGGAGGAGTTTGGCTGTTTGAGAAAATGCTTTGCCTAAAATTTTTAAACTCATATAATTTATTGCCAGCAACTTAAGGTGATTTTTTCCTTATCCTAGCATCTTTTTCGTGCAAAGTCGATCACGAAAAATGAAGAAAAATGAAGAAAAATGAAGGGGTGCAAAGAATTGTAGAAATTCTTATCTTAACCGAAGAGGGGAATTTGCCCTAAGGGAAGGAAGTGAAGAAAGGGATTCTGTTTGCCTTAGCGGCCTGTTTTGTTTGGGGATGGATTTTTGTCTTTCCTGAGTTTTTAACCGATTTTTCTGTGATTGAGCTTGTTTGGGGGCGCTATTTAGTCTATGGCGGGCTATCGAGCCTCCTTTTTTTACGGAAAGGGTTTGGGCAAGTGAAACGGTATCCAATTCATATTTGGGTATTAGCGATCGTTTTTGCTTCTGTTTCCAGTGTCTTCTACTATTTTGGGATTGTGGCTGTCATCCGCTACGCATCGGCACCAGTCGCTGTTTTGATTGCGGGGATGACTCCGATGGTTGTAGCTCTTTATGGAAACTGGCATACAAAAGAAGTTTCGTATAAAATTTTGATTTTCCCTTGTTTGGGAATTGGAATAGGACTTGTTTTGGTCAATATCTTAGAAATTGATTGGTCTTTCTCTTCGGGTTTTCTTTTACACTATATTCTAGGAATGACGGCAGCAATTCTTGGTATTTTGGGTTGGAGTTGGTATGCGGTACAGAATGCCCATTTTTTGAAACGGAACCCCCATATTCTTCCTCTAGAATGGGCTAACATGATCGGGATGGGAACGTTATTTTGGACTTTCGTTTTGACTTTGTTTATTTTGGCAAACAAGGGGAGCTTTTCGCACCTTTTTTCTCTAACTACTGGAGCTTTCCGCTACTGGGTCGGAGTCTCGATACTTGGGATCGTCTGTTCTTGGTTGGCGTGTACCCTTTGGAATCGGGCCAGCACTTATCTCCCTTTCTCCTTTATGGGGACGATTTTGATTTTCGAAACGGTTTTTGGATTGAGCTTTGTCCTTCTCTACCAAAAACGTTTGCCCACCCTGTTTGAAGCAACAGGATTCACCTTCATGATGGGGGGGATCGTCTCCTTCATGTACCTCTTCCGAAGAGAAAAGAAAAAAGCTCTCGCTCAAAGATAATCAAAATCAGACCAGCTGTGATTGCAGTAGCGATACTGGTTTGGCATGTTTTCTAAAGTTTGCCAATCGTCGGCATCAAGAGAGAAGTCAAAGAGCTCGAGGTTCTCTTTAAGATGTTTTGGAGAGGTCGTCTTTGGGATAACGGGGATCTTTTTCTCTACGAGCCACTTAAGAGAAATTTGGGCAGCGGTTTTCCCATATTTTTTCCCGATGTTTTCGAGAAGAGCGTTTTGAGCAAGAGCTCCTTTTCCAAGAGAACGAAAAGAGATGATTTGGACTTGGTTTTGCTCACAAAATTCAAGCAATTCTTTTTGGTAGAGGTAGGGATGGAATTCGACCTGGTTGACGATGGGGGCAAACCCCCAGTCGAAAATATCAGCTAAGTGGCGGACCGTGCAGTTGCTCGCTCCATAACCTTTGATCTTTCCCGACTCCTTAAGAGACTCTAGCTCTTCGTAGATCGTTTCCATGGGATAGCTTCGATCGGGGTTATGGAGAAGGAAGAGGTCGAGATAGTCACACCCAAGTTCACGAAGGGATCTTTCGCACGTTTCGGTAACAGTCCCTTTTTGGAGATGATGGATGAGGAACTTGGAAGTAAAAAAAAGCTCTTCGCGGGGAATGCCAGCAGTCGCCTTTCTGATGGTCACATGATTTTCATAGAGAAGGGCCGTATCGATGTGTCGATAACCAAGAGTTAGGGCTTTCCGGAGGGTCTTTTCACAGATCTCTCCTTGCATCTCCCAAGTGCCTAGTCCGACAAGGGGGATCTTTTGTGAAGAGGGTAGACTTATTTCTGGTATTCGCATATCGGTAGGATTATAGAACAAAATGGAGATTAAAGAGAATGGTTCCTTCTACGATTTTGATTACCCTATATGCCCTCATACCCATGTTCATGGCCATATTGGGGAGTGTGATTGCGAGCTTTTATATTCCAAAAGGGAAAGTCGTCAGTTCTCTACAACACTTTGTAGCTGGGATTGTAATCGGAGCGGTTGCGATTGAACTTATTCCCAAAATCTTAGGACACGACTCTCCTTGGACAATTGGTTTTGGCTTCGTCATTGGGGTGGTAGTCATGCTCCTTGTCCATGAGCTTGCCCACTTCCTGGCAAAAAGAGGAGGAGAGAGGGGGATGCCGTATGGGCTTCTTATCGGAGGAGGGATCGATCTTTTGTTAGATGGGATCCTTATCGGGATCTCTTTTCTAGCTGGTAAAGAGAGTGGAATTGTGATCGCTCTCTCCCTTAGTTTGTGCGCTTTTTTTGTCTCAGCCACAGCTTCTACAACACTTGGAAAGAGGCAATTCTCGAAAGCTACGCAAATTCTTACGGGAGTCTTTCTGGGGGTTCTTTTGCCACTTGGAGCTTTTCTTGGAAGCGCGATCCTGACCCAGTTTCCAAATTCGATTTTGATCGAAACTTTGGCTTTTGGGGTTGCAGCTCTTCTTTTCTTAGGGATAGAAGAGCTTTTGGCCGAATCCCACGAAGAGCACCACGACACGTTGTGGGTATCAGCGGCCTTTTTTCTCGGCTTCCTTGTGATCCTTTTGTTCAGACTGTAGCCCGGCTTTTGGGCTTGAGGAGAAATACCCCAGCAACAAGGGCGACAAAGATCCAACCAAATAGGTAGTAGATATCGGCAAGGCCTAGGCAATTGGCTTGAGAAACGATTAGATCGGTTGTGAGGCCGTCTAGCTGTTTTTCTGAGATAGGGAGGGTTCGGAAGCGGGCAAGAAGATCGGTGAAAACGGGATTTTCGGCAAACGTTTGCTCCATGATACGTGATCTGTAGAAAGCCCTCCGGTGGATCCAGAGGGTTGTTACAAGGGGGATAGAGAGAGCGACAAACATCATCCGAGCAAACGAGAAAAGGCCGACCACAAAGTTCATCCTTTCAGGTGCTACCCCTTCAATCACAATCAGTGAAATAGGTATGGTGAACATCGCAAATCCGATTCCTTGGACAAGTCTTGGGAGGGCAAGTTGCCAGAAGGGGGAGTGGAGATTGATGTGACTGAGCCAAAAAAAGGTGCAGGCATACAGGGCAAAGCTGACACTCATCCAAATCCTCCTGTCTAGTTTTCCTACAATTTTTCCCATGATGGGATACATCAGAAGGGGAAAAACCCCGACAGGGGTTAAGGTATAGCCTGCCCAGGCAGGGGTATATCCAAGGGTTGATTGGACCCAAAGAGAATCTAGAATGAAACTGGAAAAGAGGACTCCCATAGCTGTTCCCATAAAGAGGGTAGCAAGGGAGAAGTTCCACTTGCGAAATCGGTAGATCTCGAGGAAGGGATTTTTCTGGAACACTTCCCAAATGAAGAAGAAGGTGAGGGAGAGAAAGGAGATAAGGAAAAGGGTTGTAATAAACGGTGAACGGAACCAGTCGTGGAGTTGTCCTCGATTGAGGGCAACCTGCAAGGTTCCCAAACCTAAGAAGATGAGGCTCATTCCTACCCAATCGAGGGGGAGATGGATTTTCTCTTCCTTGTGGCCCCATAGCAAGACGACAACCGTAATTCCACAGAAAAGACCAATTGGGACACTGACATAAAAGAGCCAAGCCCAGTGGTAGTTAGAAAACCACCCTCCCACCATTGGGCCCATTGCAGGAGCCACCATAACAAAAAAGCTCCAAAATCCGATAGCAATGCTCTTCTTATTTTGAGGGAAGGTAGCTAAGATCAAAGAGAGGGTAAGAGGGATCAAAAGACCGGCTGCTGCCCCTTGGAGTACCCGAAAGAAAAGGAGAAGGGGGAAGTTGTGGGCAATGCCACATAAGAAAGAGAAGAGGGAGAACCACAAAGTGGCAATTCCAAAGAGGTGGATACTCCCAATTCTTTGAGCCAGCCATCCCGTGAGGGGAACAAAGAGGGTAGAAGACATAGTAAAGAGGGTGATGATCCACGTTCCCAGGTCGTCTCGGATTCCCAGACCTCCAGAAATGGTGGGGATCGCCACATTGACGATAAACCCATCTAAAGAGACCATAAATGCTGCTAAGCCTATGGCCAGCGAGAGGAAGGCAAATTCGATTCCTTTTTTTGTCTCTACCATATACAAGAGAAGGAACCATTAAATAAATTTTGGTTCAAGGAAAATGTGATGTCGATTGGTCTGCTAAAAGAGATGTTTGAAGAGATGGTCCTCAAAAAACAGGCCGATCTGATCCCGAAGTACTACCATCCCGAGTTCCTTCTTACGACAAACGGAGAGGAGATGAACTACTCGACTTTCCTACAAATGCATGAGGAGGTGTACGCAACGGAGATCCGTTACTCGGTTGTCTATGATGAGGAGACTCTCCTAGAGCAAGGGGAGAAAGTAGCTGGGAGAGTTTGGATCACCGTCCAAAATCCGGGGGAGCCGAAGCGGGAGATCGAAGTTGTTTTGATCGCTGCTTACAAGGAGGGGAAACTCTACCGCCTTTGGGAACTCACCTACCCCGACTGGTCCAAGCTAGAAGAGTTTTCCTGAGCAAACCCAAGTTGCTACCTCAACAAAAAATAAAGCTAACCACAGTGATTTGAATCAAATGTGATTGAATTTTAAAGGTCCAAGTTCCCATCCTCAGGCACAAAGTAGGGGGCATGCAAGAGCCTGGTATGCTTGTGTCTGAAGACCAGAGTCTTGGGTTTTTAACTGATTTGGGTTACACCCAAATGATTTTGTAAAGCTTAGGCAAAATTGAGGTTTTGCATCGCTTGGGGAAGGACTTGTGCAAATGCCTGAAAGAACTGGGCTTCATCGTTTGGATCGAGGTTATGTGTTTTCATGAGATTAATCGTAACTTCGATCTGGGTATCGAGCCATGTCCCTCCCTTTCTAGGAGAGTTGGACTCTGGTTCTGAGGCGAGTTGGGCGAGCTGGGCAAAGGTGAGTCCCTGCGCTGCCCCTTTTTTTAAGAATAGCATCCGGATTTTGTGTTCGCGGATGGCCCCTTCTGAGATACCAAGCTTCCGCATTTTTTCTACTCCATACTCGATATCGTAGCGCTTAATCCAATGGAGAGCTCCAGAGTGGATTTCCTTCGATATTTGGGGATAGGTCCGCCACCATAGGGAGCTTTCCGATACCCATCTCTCCTCCTCGGGTTTTTTCCAATCGATGCTGTCGAGCAGGATGAGTCCTTGGTCGATTGGGTGAAGAGACTGGGTTTCCGCGTCATAGAGCATGTTGTCCGTGTGACGGTCGGCATTTCCCATAGCCAGATCAAAAGTCGCAATCTTATGGAGCTCGCTAACGGGTATCGCCGCGATTTGTTCATTAGTCAATTCACTCAACTGCTTTCCACGGACAAATTTTTGGAAAGACCCTGTTTTCATGGCACTCTCAGGAGATCCCTGTCTTTTAGGAAAAAGGACGGTGAGTTCTACAGTTTCTGGAATTCCGACAAAATCTCCCCTGTCGATCTCCCAAGCTACGATCTCTCTCTTCCAGCTCCCCCCTTGGGTAGCCCCATAGCGGATAGCGTGGATTCTTCCAGGTTTTTTTTGGTCGTAGTCTCGTCGGAGTTGCTTCTCCGGGTTGTTGGGCATATACGGCTCTTCATCCATCGGTTTAAAGACCCCGATCCTCTCTCCATTACGATCTCTGATGAAGTACGACCCGCTCATTCCTCCTGTGGTTGGCTGAGGGCGTATCGGGTCCTTGATCTCATCTGAGAGGTAGGGGTCTTGGCTCATCTCAATTGTGGTGATGGCTTCGGCGGTATCGGAATCGTACCCAGCATTCTCCAGTGCACGGAAACGTTGATTGTACCACAGTATCAGACTGGTTTGTAAGATTTGCCCTTCGAGAAGATGGGTAGAGACGAGTTTTCCAATGAGGGCTTCGAATGCTTTTGGCCCTTTTGTGATATCTTTGAATTCTTTGTTTTGTAAAGAGCGAGTAAGGTAATCAAAGGCTAAATTGTTAAGAGTTTCTTGTGCGGCGCCATTGATCTCTGGCATTTCCCCAGTCTTGACTTTGTAGAGTCGTCCGTTCTGGTCAATGCCAACCTGTTCTCCTGCTTTCAGTTTATCTAAAAACAGGATGTTTCTCTCTTCAATACTTGTCTTGCGGAACACGAAAAAAACCCTTTTTTATTATTTTAAATAAAAAAGGGTTTTTATATATAATTTTTTAATTAGAGATAGGGCGCCAGTTGAATTTCTCTTTGTCCATGTGGCGTTGGAAATGGAGTTCATAGAAAGCTTTTCCGAACCCTTTGTCTTCTAATCGGATAAATCTTTGCCCCTCAGTAAGTTTGTAATTTTCAGTCTCCCCTGGAGGCACTTGGATCCCTACTGTCTTGAAAGTAGCTTCCAGATGAGAAGACTCTTTAGAAAAGACTGCTTTTCCTACAAGACCCTGAGGGAATTGAACAATCACACGCTTTTGTTGTACGTGAAACATCTCTGTAGGTTCATTATAATTAGATACTTGCATTAGATTGACCCCCCATAGAAAAATCTCTGTTTACTCTATTTTAACATTTTGATTTTTTTTGTAGAAAGAAAATTTCGTTAGGAGATATCCTCGCCTGATCATGAAAGGGGAAGCTGTAGGGTAGCACATGAAGCATCTCACTCTCTTTTCGCTTTTTATTTCACTAGTATTTTTTTCAAATCTTGAGGGGAGTCCCATTCCAGCGGCCCATTTGACTCTGGGAGGGGGGTATAACCAAGCAGGATGTCACCATTCGGGTGGAGTCTTCCAAGCAGAGTATCTTTTCTATAGGCGGTATTTTCGTCTCATTCGACCCCAAGTCGCGATTGTCTCCCCTGAGCTACGCTCTCTCTTTATCGGAGGGGGGCTGGGAGTTGAGCTCTACCTCTCCAGACATCTGATCTTCATCCCCAGTTTTTTCCCTGGACTCTATATTCGGGGAAGTGGAAAGGACCTTGGATGCCCCCTCGAGTTTCGGAGCACTCTTGGGTTTGCCTACGAATGGGGGTGGGGCTTTCGCCTCTCCTTCCAATACTCCCACTTCTCTAACGGCTCTATCTCCCACAAAAATCCTGGCTTAAACACCGCGATTCTAAGTTTGGGATTTCCCCTCTAGATACCGTTACGTACACTTCTACGGGCCATGTGATAGTCAAGATGCGCGATTAAAAGGCACAATAATTCGTGGGGATTAGAAGATTCAGTAAAAACTTGCCGGGCCTCCTTGTAAAATGAGGGGTCCTTCGAGCAAATCGTGAGTGACAGGGCATCTCGTACAAAAAGATGAAGAGTCAAGTATGCCTGGGCGTTAGGCTCTTCTACAGTAGCAATGAGGTCTCGTGCAAGGGTAAAAAGACCGGTCTTATATTCTTTAGTTACCAAAGATCCTGCGTATATCCAAAATAAGGTGCCTCAGATAGAGGCGATGCTCAAGGAAACATAGGGTCCTGAGAGGTGAAGGCTGCTATTGTCTTGGTCAAGTCCTATTAAAAAGACAGGGAAGAGGAGATCGATCGATTGAAAGTAGTCAGAAAATCGGTAACCACCTTCTATACAAAACTCGATATGTTTGCCCAATTGACCTCTCCAAAAAGCCCCTATTTTTGTGTCGATGACAGGGACAATCATCTGGAGATTTCTTGTTCGTAGAGTGTTTGAGGTTTCATCTAGAACCGTCCCGAAGTTCTCTTGGTCGAGCTTGGAATTTACATTCCCGACCAAAAGGGCAATGTCAAATAGACCTGTAATTCCAAAGCAAGAAGAGAAATAGTAGGTTGGTTGCACTCCCATCAAAGGTCCAACTCCCCAGTAGTGGCTTCTCAAAGTAGGGAATTTGGATTCCGTGAGCAAAGGCGGCTCACCTCCAAGGTAGGCATTGTGGAGTGTTCTCTTTAAATCGCTATAGCGAAGGCCAACAAATCCGTAGAGATCGAGAGTGGAACAGAGTTCTATTCCTCTCCCTAAAGAAAGATCGAATTGGTCGAGTTGGTAGTCGACACGAGAGCTTGCTTCAGAAAACACGACATCTGCAGGGCCACTTGCGTTTAGGCTTGCAATCCCTTCCCCCTCTCTAGCAAACACGGAATCTCTTTTTCTATTATGAAAGGTGCGGTAACTCCCTTCGAGATCGAAATTGGGTGAGAAGTGGTAGCCTAAGTGGAAGCTTCCTGACCAGCTCATGTCTGGATCTGCTTGTTCTACCTGCTCAGTTCCATTTGCACGTTGCAAAACAGCATAGTCGAGATCACCTGAGGTTGGGCAGGGTCTCAGCCAGCTATTTTCGACGGTGCAGTAGAAGCTTCCACACGATTCAATGCTGCAGCAGGAGGAAGCAAGCTCTTTTACACGAGCAAGAGAATCGGTAGTAAGTGCGATTTGTGCGTAAGGGCCTCCAAGCCCAAGGCTACTTGTCGTGTTCTTTGGGGATGTATTGGGATTGTTCACATACCCATCATCTGGATTGATCCGATCGACAAAACGGAAATAGTAGTCCACCTCATACCCGGCCGAAACAGACAGGGCTAAAGAGTTGTGGCAGAGGGGAAGCGTATAAGAGAGTCCGAGATCGGTTCTAGCTACGGGGGTTATTCTATAGGAGGTGCCTTTTGCCTCAAAACTCTGAGATAGCGCCTCACGAAGGGCATGGGAATCGATGGATGAAGAGATCTTTGCTCCCAAAGCGCTTAAGGCTAGACGTCCAGTAAATTCCAATCCTCTGCATAGGGGGAAGGAGAAATCTGTTCCAATTGTCGGTCCCACACCCCAATGCCGACTCCTCAAAGAGCCCGTGAGAATAGAGGGGATTGGCTCTGCCAAAGGAGGAATGACAAAATCGAGAAACTCGACATCTAGCGTTCTTTCCAAGCAGGCAAAGCTAAAGCCAATGAAGGGCTTTAACCACAAGGAGCATCCTACAAGAAAGTCTTTTCCAAGTACTAGATCAGCCTGGTCGAGATTTTCTACAGCCCTTGCCTTTGTGGAAACGAACCCCCCTCCAAGGAAGTTTTGGAGGAATTGGTAGGTGTCTGCATTCCGGATT
>JAAKFR010000032.1 GCA_011064985.1 Chlamydiota bacterium | reverse complement strand
GAGAGAGGATTGTAATGGTTTTTTCGGGAAAATATTTGCGAACCATTCTAGTTGCAGGAGCTAAATCAGAGTCTCGACTCACAATTACTGCACGATCGTATCGATCTCGATAGGCTTCATTTAATAGAGCAAGTGCAATATTGACGTCAGATTCCTTTTCTTCATGTCCCCGCCATCCATGCTTGCAGTTTGGACATTTGCGCTGCTTGATTTTAAACTGCCCTAAGATCGGTTGCACACCCGAAGCTCTAAGTGCAGATACATATTTTCTATGTCTTTCATAAGAATCCTTTTTCCAAGTCGGATATGCGGAAAAAAAGAAAATATCGGTGATAATTTGAGAGTGTTGATGAGGAAACAATCTCTCCATTAATTGAGAAAGATCGAGCCATTTCAGATATGGTTTTTTGATTTCACGGAGGGCATGATAAAGATTGAAGCCATCTACAAAACAGGCTATGCGTTCACGATTCATCGATCAATCTCAAAAAAAACCACGGACACGGAAATCCGTGGGGCCGCATGGACGCACCATGCGGGATGCTAATGGATCTTTCTATCAACATTAGAACACTTTTCTGATTTAGAAGCAAATCGATGCTTATCTTTGTGGAATCTTCATTCAGCAACGAATCAAATGCTTGATCTTACGAAAACAATCCCTGGCCTTTCTTATGGACTTCAACGTTGCAAACAAGGAGAAAAACGGGAAATCTACATTCATCCAGCTTTAAGCTATGGAGTTCATACTTATCTTGATAAGGGAATATATCTGAAAGCTCTTGTAGAGGTACACCATGTTGAAGAAGAAAAAGAAGTTTCTTATTCTGATCCAATTGACCTTTCTCCTATTCAGTCTGAACAATTTCATCGAGAATGTATAGAGGAACACAAAAATTTGCTTGTCTACCACGGTCTTGAGAAAAGAAAATTCCTACTATCATTTCCAGGAATAGACCTTTCGAAAATCTCCGATGAATTCCAAAGATTAGGCGAAAATATTTCTCTTACCCACGAGGAGACAGAAACCCTCAATTGTTTCTTCTGGAACTCGTACTTTTCTAACAGATATTAGAGGAGGCCGTGGAATTTGCGTTGGACGGCTCCTTTGTAGGAGGTGATGGGGTTGAAGTACCACTCGCGGGCTTCTTTGGGGGTGACTTGCTTCGAGTGGGCGAGGTCTTTTTCCCACACTTTGTAGGCAGCGACTGCCACGTCTGGATTGTAGAAGGCGAGAATGAGCTCGTAATCTGAGTAGTGGCTCTTGACTCCGAGGTTGTAGCTCCCCACGACAAGGGTCTTCTTGTCGACGATCATCATCTTTTTGTGGATGATCATGTCCTTGACGTGATACTCGTAGATTTTGGTCTTTTTGACTGGCTTTTTCGAGCAGGCAAGGGCATCCCAGATGTTGTATTTCTTCCCATAGAGAACAGGGACATAACTAATCCGGTTGGCCCAAGCAAAAAAGTCGGTGTAACTGGGCCTGATATCCCCTGTCCCATTGGTGATGAGAGTGAGCTTGACCCCTCGATTGACCGCATCGATCAAAGCGTCGAAGATGGGGTCGTAAGGGGAGAAGTAGAGGTTGGCAATACAGATCTCTTCTTTCGCGTTTTTGATGAGGCGGAGGTACTCTTTGGAGATCTTGTTGTTCTTCTTCTGGTGGGGACCTCCAAAAAAGGCTTTTATATCCCCATCATCGAGGTCGATCAACTGGTCTGAAGTTTCAAAGGTGTCGACAAAGGGCTTATCTAGTATCGGGGAGTAGTAGGGGTTGTCTTTGAATGTATTGGGATTGATCTCGAGTTTGTTCATCTTCTTGTTGTAGTCGACCCAAACAGAAAAATGTTTGTAGAACTCTTCACGTAGGTATTTGGCAATCGGGCCCCGACCAACGACATCTTGATCACGGGCACCTGCTGGCATATGCGGCCCCATTGGTCCCTCTTTCGGGGGGTGTTCAGGTGTGTAGGTCCCTTCAGAACAGAGGCGGATATCGAGGTTGGTCCCCCCTGCTGTGAAGTAGTGCTCATCGACGACGAGCATCTTGATGTGGTTGTCATGCGCGGCAAGATCAGGGGTAATGGTGAGGACGTAGGAGGCGTGGACTAGGGTGAAGTTGTTGGGGTAGAGCTTTTCGAGCTTCTCGATGTAGGCGAAGTCCTTTTTTTCAAGCATGATTGGGGTTGTGAGAATATAGACTTTCAGGTCAGGACAGGCACTCAACCTCGCTTCGATCGCAGCGAAGATTTCTTGGCAGATCTCCCCTCCAAAATAGCACGAAGAGAGGTCGATTGAATGATTCGCCTGGGCAATAAAGGCGAGTTGCCACGAGAGCATCTCAAGCCCATTGTCGGTGACAATCACCGAGTTTTTCTCTTCCCCCTTCATGAGTGGGGTGGTAAAAGCAAAGAGAGAGAGGAATAGAACAAAAAGAGTTTTTTTCATGGATTTCCTTGAAATTGTTCGTGGAAAGCTTGTTTTAGAGAATTTTTAAGAGAGCTCCGGGCCTCCTGAAGCTCTATTTTTGTCCATTTTTTCCCTAACAGGGAAAAGGTATTGGCCTTCATCGCTTCGATCACTTGGGTACCGGGGAGCAAAATCTCTCTGAGGTACTCTTCAGGGAGCATCCCGATGGAGATCGTCCCTTGGTGGAGGAAGCCATGGCGGGTTTTCCTTTGTGCCGCCCCACCGATTTTTCTCCCTCCAATCATGACGTCATATCTAGTTGGCTTGGCCATACAAAAGCTCTTGCAGTGAGAATCTGCAGGAAGAGGTTCCGAGGGGAGAAGTTCGGGGGTAGAATCGAGAAGCTTCGAAACGGCCCAGATTACACGCTTATTGACATAGGCGTAATTTTCAAGGGGATTTGTCGAAAAATCGGGATGAGAGGCGGGGACCAACACGGAAAAAGCAAGATCACAATTGTGAAAAACGATCCCCCCTCCAGTTGGCCTTCTGGCAAGGTCGAGGGCGTGTTTTTTCACCCCGTCTAGTTGGAGAAAGGCTTCAGGCTTGATGAAGTAGCCGTAGGTAGCTGCCTCCTCCTCCCAATCGTAAAGGTGGAGTATGGGAAAGGGCTCATGCTCAAGATCTTCAAGGAGGGCTGCATCGAGTTCCATGTTCTCTTTAGCCGTCCGAGGACCTGTATCGATTTGGATCCACTTAAGTCTATTTTCCATAGTAAGTGAGAGATTTTAACAAAGATCTAACAATGATTAAAACTAAAAAAAGCGTTTGAAGTAGGAATGAGAATCGAGTACAATGGGCTTGAAGCACCGCTCATCCCGTATACCGAACTCTTGTGTAAAATGATAAAGGAAATGAAATAGATGTTTGATAAGTTTACCAATCGTGCAAAGCAGGTGATCAAACTGGCCAAAAAAGAGGCCCAACGCTTAAATCACAATTATTTAGGAACCGAACACATCCTCCTAGGTCTTCTCAAATTAGGACAAGGGGTTGCCGTCAATGTCCTACGAAATCTGGGGCTCGATTTTGAAACTGTCAGACAGGAGGTCGAGAGGCTTGTAGGGTATGGCCCTGAGATCCAAGTTTATGGAGATCCTGCTCTTACAGGAAGAGTTAAAAAAGTTTTTGAATATGCAAATGAAGAGGCGGCCCACCTCGGACACAACTACGTCGGAACAGAACATCTTCTCCTCGGTTTATTGAGACAGACTGATGGGGTCGCTGCGCAGGTCCTAGAAAATCTCAATGTCGATCTCCAAGAGGTGAGAAAAGAGGTACTAAAGGAGCTTGAGACCTTCAACCTCCAACTCCCCCCAGCTGGTGGTCCTGGAGGAGGAGGACCCAAGGCATCCGAGAAAGGGGCCGAAAAACTCCCCGCTCTTCGCGCCTACGGCTACGACCTAACTGAAATGTCACGCGAGGATAAACTCGATCCGGTCATCGGAAGGAGTAAAGAGGTTGAGCGTTTGATTCTGATTCTTTGCCGAAGAAGAAAGAACAACCCCGTCCTCATCGGAGAGGCAGGAGTCGGAAAAACGGCTATTGTAGAAGGCCTTGCCCAGAAGATCATCAAGGGAGAGGTCCCCGATAATCTCCGAAATAAAAAGCTCATTACCCTCGACCTTGCTCTCATGATTGCAGGAACCAAGTACCGCGGACAGTTCGAAGAGCGGATCAAAGCGGTAATGGATGAGATCAAAAAGAATGGGAACATCCTCCTCTTTATCGATGAACTCCATACAATTGTCGGAGCCGGAGCTGCCGAGGGGGCGATCGATGCCTCGAATATCTTAAAGCCGGCCCTCTCTCGCGGTGAACTTCAATGTATTGGAGCTACAACACTTGATGAATACCGGAAGCACATTGAAAAAGATGCCGCATTGGAGAGACGATTCCAAAAAATCATCGTCCAACCCCCTTCTGTGGATGATACCATAGAAATCCTAAGAGGGATCAAAAAGAAATACGAAGATCACCACAATGTGACCATCACAGATGAGGCGTTAGAAGCAGCTGCTGTCCTCTCCGACCGGTATGTCCATGGCCGTTTCCTACCCGATAAAGCGATCGACCTTCTCGATGAAGCAGGAGCCCGCATGCGGATTGCTACGATGAGCCAACCCTCTGACATTGCAACTCTCGAGGCCGATATCGAAAAGATAACAAGAACCAAAGAAAAAGCGATCAGCACCCAAGAGTACGAGAAAGCAGCTCGTCTTCGTGATGAGGAGAAAAAGCTCCGGGAAAAACTCCAACTCGTTCGCACAGAGTGGGAGAACCACAAAGAAGAACATTTAGTTCCGGTAGATGAGGAGTCTGTCGCAACTGTAGTTGCCTCGCAAACAGGGATACCCGTTACCCAGCTAACAGAAGAAGAGACCCACAAACTCCTCAAAATGGAGGAGAGTCTCCGCGCCGAAATCATCGGACAAGACGATGCAGTGAATATCGTTTGTCGCGCGATCCGTCGAGGAAGAACAGGCATTAAAGATCCAAACAGGCCAACAGGCTCGTTCCTCTTCCTAGGACCCACAGGGGTAGGAAAGACCCACCTTGCCCGCCTCCTTGCGATGCATATGTATGGGGGAGAGGATGCTCTTATCCAAGTCGACATGTCCGAATATATGGAGAAGTTTGCCGTCAGTAGGCTTACAGGATCCCCTCCAGGGTATGTGGGACATGAAGAAGGGGGGCAACTTACCGAGCAGGTGAGACAACGTCCTTACTGTGTTGTCCTCTTTGATGAAATCGAAAAAGCCCATCCAGATGTCATGGATCTCCTCCTCCAGATCTTGGAAGAGGGACGCTTGACTGACTCGTTTGGACGAAAAGTCGATTTCCGCCATGCAATTGTGATCATGACCTCGAACCTTGGGGCCGATCTCATCCGTAGGCAGACAGAAATTGGGTTCGGAGCCAAGGGAGGGGCGCCTAGTTACGAAGTGATTCAAGAGAAGATCGAAGGGGCGATGAAAAAGCATATGAAGCCCGAGTTTCTCAATAGACTCGATAGCGCTGTGATCTTCCGTCCTCTCAACGAAGAGGCCCTTTGCGAGATCGTCCATATTGAAATCGAGAAGGTGAAAAAGAGGCTTCGTATCCACCATGTCGAGATCGATCTCACCGAAGAGGCTGTCCACAAACTCGTTACGATGGGGAATCGCCCGGAGATGGGAGCCCGTCCTTTAAGGCGTGTGATCGAGCAACACATCGAAGACCCCCTTGCAGAAAAGGTGATCCGTGCACCAGGTATAGCGAAACGATTCCTCGTCAAGGCAGAAGACGACAAACTTGTCTTTGAGGAGCATGAGCCACAACAAGAAAAAAAATCTCAGAAAAAGGCCGCTGGCAAAGGGGCGATCTGAGCACCGCCGAGGCAGAGATCACCCTGATAAAACACGATCGACTGGCAAGGCGTAACCGCCTTTTGTGGGATGTTAAAGGTAACAAGCAAATTCCCCTCACTCCCCTCTTGCACTTTACAAGGGACATCGGGAGAGCGGTACCGAATTTTGGCCGTACAAGATAGGGGGAACTTCGGTGGTTTGCCTACCCAGCTCACTTCTGTAGCCGTGAGCTTCTCTTGATAGAGAGCAGGGTGATCTTCCCCTTGGACGACGTAGACGACATTCTGCTCTGGGTCTTTCCCCACCACGTACCACGCCTCTCCAGCCCCTCCAATTGCAAGCCCCCTCCTCTGTCCGATTGTATAATAGGCCATCCCCTCGTGTTTCCCCACGACTTCCCCTTCAGGCGTCTTAAAAAATCCCTCTTCTTTGGAGATAAAGCGGGAGAGGAAGGTGCGGAAATTCCGCTTCCCGATGAAGCAGATCCCTGTACTATCTTTTTTCGCAGCCGTAACGAGCCCAGCCTCTCTTGCAAGGGATCTCACCTCCGATTTTTTGAGCTCCCCCAAAGGAAAGAGGACCCGCTCTAAAATCTCAGCTTTCATGGTATAGAGGAAATAGCTCTGGTCTTTGTTCTCGTCTCTCCCCCGAGCAAGGCCAAAAGCCCCATCAAGAACCTGAACTTTCCGACAGTAGTGGCCTGTAGCGAGATAATCTCCTCCCAGCTCTAGGGCCTTTTGGAAAAAGAGCCGAAATTTGATCTCCCGATTGCACAAGATGTCGGGATTTGGGGTATACCCGAGCTCATACTCTCGTAAACAACGAGAAAAGACCCGCTCCCAATACTCTTTTGCAAAATTGACGCTATAGTAAGGAATCCCGATCTGGTCACACACCTGCACCACGTCGGCATAGTCCTCAGCCGCCTGACATTCTCCTTCCTCTTCCCAATTCTTCATAAAGAGGCCGATCACTCGATACCCCTCTTTTTTCAAAAGGTAGGCCGTGACCGACGAGTCGACCCCTCCAGACATCCCTACAATCACCGTTTTCATGCGAGGCAGTATACACTGGTAACGATTTCCACATCGACCCTTAACCATCCCCCGGGTGCAATTAAAAGTGGAGCTTTTGCCTTCATTGCTAGAAATTTTTTCGTTAAAAATATTTGATATAAAAATGACGTTTTCCAGAGAGCATCGCGGGAGCGATGCAGGTTGTTAGCCCCGCGTGAAATGAGCCCCTTTAGGGGCAAATGGAACGTGGGGTAACGCGAGTAATAAAACATCTTGAGCCGCGGCAAGCGGCGACAGTTTTTTGCTCCTTTCGCCGCTCCCGCGGCTTTACCTACATTTCGCCATACACATCCCCACGTTCCACTCGCCCCTTGTGGGGCTAGCTTCACGCGGGGCTAACAACCTGCATCGCTACCGCGATGCCTTTACTATATATTAAGTCTTTAAATAGAACCACCTAGCTCAACTAAGTAAGGCTATCGATATAAGCTCCACTTTTAATTGCACCCCTATCCCCCAGCTCCAGGGCAATCGCCCTCCCCCCGGCTCACTTTGTGCCCCTGCCCCTGCCCATGTGCACACCCGATTTTGCCTAAAAAATTGAATCTTGTAACACATTTTAACTATTTCTTTATGTTTGTATGCTAGATTATTTGATTTTTAACTCTATTCTCTGGTAGAATGATTCTATGCCAAATATCAGCCTATTTTGTTGTCGCTCCTCGCCCAATGCAGCAAGTCTGTGCACCTCTAAGATTGTGAAGGGAGCCACGATTGGGGTCTATATTCTGGGAATTGGAGCCTTGATGGGAGCTCTCTACTTCGGCGTCCATGGGCTCCATCCCAGCATGACGTACCCCCTTGCCTTCAAAGCAACTCTCATCGGAGGGAGCAGCGCCCTTCTCCTTGCTGTTGCCCTGACAGTCTACTCCTGTACAATCAAGTCTCCACCGATAAAACATGAGAATCCTCAAACCTACGAATCCTTCCTGAAGAAGACAGAGAAAGAGATCGATGAGACGCCCACAGAAGAGTACCGGAATATGCTTTTTACCCTTTCGTCCAAGGTGGAGGAAAAGGAAGGAGAAGTTCCCGAAGAGATTCTCGACTTCCTTCCACAGCTCGTAAATAGAACTGCGAATGCCGTTGACGACCCTAAGGGATGTGTGAAATTAGCCGACCACTTAGACCAAATTCATCCGGTGCTGTTTGTAGAAATTTGGAAAGTTTTGAGTTTTGGACAACGACAGATTGTCACGACAAAGCTCGCTCAGAACGAACAAGTGAAATACTGTATGATCGAAATGGTGAACTGGGGAAACATATTTGCACTCAAAGCAAGGCATCAGCCACTCATGCTCGATCATAAATGGTCCGAATTTACTCTAAAAAATACCGTTGAATAACCCAAAACCTGGATTCAGTGGATTGCAAGGCACTTTTGGGGATTTTGCTGAGAACCTAGTATAGATGCATACAGGGAGCGATCGATCGTTCAAACACTCTTTGTAAAGAAACCGCGTAATGGGAGCAAAAGCAGCCAAAAGTCTACCTCAAATTGAGGCCCTAACTAGTGACTGAGGGAGCTCTCCCAATGCTTGATGTAGTCGAGGAGACGTTCCTTGGGAGGCCTGGTTTGGAGGAAGGCGCGGGCTTTTTCCTGAGCGCAGAGGTGGGCAATTTTTGATAGAAGACTGAGATGGTGACGATCCTCGCAGGCAAAGAGGAAAAAGAGGGTGTGGACCGGCTGGCCATCTAATGCGTCGTAGGGGAGAGGGTTTTTGGGATAGACGACAAGCACCTCATCGTAGTGGGTATCCAAAAGGAAATCTCGAGTGTGAGGAATGGCAATCCCTGAACCAAGAGCAGTCGACATCATCTTCTCCCGGTCGAGGAAAAGGTCGCTGAGAACCTCAGGATCGAGATCAACTCGCTCTGACATCTTTTCCATCGTTCTGTGGATGATCTCTTCTTTTGTTCCCCCTTCCATTTCATCTATGACCTCACCCCGGTAGAGGGCTCGGTATAGATTGAACTGCATGGCCCCTGAGGGGGAAGTATGACTCTCCTCTTCTTCCCAAGAACCTGCAAGCTTTTGCTGCATGAGCCAATCTTCGATCTCACTTCTACTAAATCGGTACTCCTTATGCAAACGGTAGGCGGGGATTCTCCCCTCTTCTATCCATTTTTGCACGGTTATTTCTGAGATATTTAACAGCTCTGCTACATCTTTGATCTCTAAGTCCACAATACTAAATCCCCTTAAAAAGTTTTAGAATGGCCCCTGGCTGGCTCGATTGCAAGATTTTTTTTCTTCTTTGTTCATCTTTGATCGCCATCGTAAGCGAAGAGAGAAGTTGAAGGTACTCGGTCTGCCGATCATCAGGTCCTCCGATCATAAAGACAAGTCTTACCGGGATTCCATCGAGAGAATCCCAAGGGATCCCTTTCGGATGGATCCCCATGGCAATAAAGAAGGTCGAATACCTCGAAAGCTTGGCATGCGGGACAGCAACCCCCATCCCAATCCCTGTCGAGACGATCTGTTCCCTTTCACAAATAGCCTTGAAAAATGCCTCTTTGTCCTGCAATTTCCCCTCCCGATCGAGTAGATCGACAAGCTCTGCAAGAGCATCATCTCTTGTATCAGAAGAAAGGAAGTGGACAAGATCTTCGTTGAGGTACTGGGAGATCTGAAAATATTGCCCTTTTGACGGTTTTGCTGGAAACATCGACTTTAGACCCCCGTGTGTCCAAATCCCCCACTTCCCCTCAGGGTCTCGGTGAGCTCTTCTACCTTCACATATTTGACTTGCACAACTGGTGCCACTACAAGCTGGGCAATCCGCATACCTGGCTCGATTTTGAAAGGAGCAGTTCCATGGTTGATGAGGATGACTTTCAACTCGCCTCGGTAATCTGAGTCGACTGTCCCTGGAGTGTTGAGGACGGTGATCTGGTTGCGCAAAGCAAGTCCACTCCGAGGGCGAACTTGGATCTCATACCCTTTGGGAATTGCAAAGTAGAGGCCTGTGGGAACAAGAGTCGAAGAACCCGGTTCTAATAGGAAAGGCTCAGAAAGGTGAGCACGTACATCAGCTCCCGCCGCCTCTTCTGAGGCATATTCCGGAAGGTCATCTAGATCTGAGACAACAGGGATGCATACAGAGCTCATAAGTTAAGCGATCATCTCCTATTCACTTCCTTCTGTCAATACAAGAATGCAACAAAAGAAAAACAAGATGGCCAAGATAGCCTTCGGCAAGCAGGATACACCAAGAAGTTTCTTTCTTATCCTGTCACCGGCGGTGACCCTGTGTATCCTGTTTTTTATTTATGAGCAGCGTGGAGGGTGAGGTACTCGCGGGTGTTGCCTGTGAGGTAGTCAAGGAGTTGTGAGAGCTTTCCTTTCATCTCGTGGCGGTGGATAATCCCGTCGATCATCCCGTGTTCGAGAAGGAACTCAGACTTCTGAGCTCCTGGAGGGAGCTTTTGTCGGATCACCTGCTCGACAACACGGGGACCAGCGAAACAGATCAAAGCCCCCGGCTCCGCAAGAATGATGTCGCCGAGGGAGGCGAAAGAGGCCGTGACTCCGCCAGTAGTGGGATTTGTGAGCACCGAAAGAAAAGGGAGCCCTGCCTCTTCTAACTTCGCAAGAGCAGCTGACGTTTTGGCCATCTGCATAAGAGACAGAGTCGACTCTTGCATCCTAGCGCCCCCAGAAGCCGCGACAATCACAAGGGGAAGCTTCTCCTTGATCGCATGCTCGATCAGGCAGGTAAGTCTCTCTCCTACAACAGATCCCATCGAACCTGCCATAAACTGGAAGTCCATCACCCCAAAAGCAATAGAATGACCATCAAGAGAGCAAGTGCCTGTTAGAACACCCTCTGTGTGCCCCGATTTGGCTTGTGCTTTGGCGATCCTCTCCGGGTACGACTCCGAGTCGACAAAGACAAGAGGATCAAGAGAGCGTAACGATTCAAAAAGGAGGGTGAAGGTGTCGGGATCTGCTAGAAGATCAACCCTCTCTTGAGCAGAGAGGCGGTAGTGATACCCACACTTCCGGCAACAGTTGAGATTCTCTTTCAGCTCATTGGCATGGAGCATCTCTTGGCAGTGGGTACATTTGAGCCAACCGCTAAACCCATCGTTTTTGGTCGTCTCAACTTTGATCTTTGGCTTATCTCGTGTAAATAGACGCATAAGGAGAACAGTATACTGCGCGAGGAAATTAATTTTCCAGTGCGGCAATCCACCGCACTGGAAAGTCATAAATTTACTTAACGCAAGAAGCACATACTTCAAGACATTGAGAGTATCTTTGGGAAACATTTTCCCAGTTGACAACTTGCCAGATCGCCTTCAGGTAATCAGGACGGACATTTTTGTACTGGAGGTAGTAGGCGTGCTCCCATACATCGACCCCTAGGAGAGGGACAACACCCTTTGTTGCATAAAGTGGATCTTGGTTGGCACACGTTTCGATCATGAGCTGCTTGGAGTGCTCACAATACCCAAGCCAACACCATCCCGACCCTTGAATCGGAGCTGCTATGTTATTGAAGACCTCTTTGAATGCTTCAAAACTCCCCCATCGAAGGGCAACAGCCGCTGCGAGTTCTCCCTTAGGCTCACCACCCCCTCCCTGGCTTTGAGGAGCGAGATTGGTCCAGAAAATGCTGTGGTTGATGTGGCCTCCTCCATTGAAGCGGATGGTGGATTGGAGAAAGATCATCTTCGTAAGATCTTCTTCTGAGGCAGCTTTTTCGTACTTCTCGAGGGCCTCGTTGAGCTTGGTCACGTAGGTGTTGTGGTGCTTTTTGTAGTGAAGCTCCATAATTTCCCTGTTGATCACAGGTTCAAGCGCCTCGTAGGCGTATGGAAGCTCAGGAAGGGTATACTTTTTGGCCATGACAATCTCCTTATATTTGGATTATACGTTTTCGCCCCACCATACCCAACATCGCTTTAAATCCACAACTCCCAAAATATGGATATTCTTTACAGATCATTGATCTTGCTGCAAATTACCTTTCATTAATCTGTTGCAAGATTTTTCCTCGACATAAACTTGCTGCAAAATGATAATCATTGATATACTGCAAAGATGGAGAGAGCGATGACACAACCAAAAAAAAGAGTTTTTATAGGGCGTGAACGGGAATTAGCGATTCTCAAGGACCTATCACTCTCCAGGTCAGCTTCTTTTGCTGTAATTAAAGGCAGAAGGAGAATTGGGAAGTCACGTCTGATTCAAGAATTTGGAAAGTCCTTACGAACTCTCTACTTTTTGGGTTTAGCCCCTGAAGAAAAAATCTCCCCATACGACCAACGACGACACTTTGCCAATCAACTCGAGAAACAAATCGGAGTTGGAGGAATACAAGCTCATGACTGGGACCATCTTTTTGGACACCTGGCTAAACAGGCAAGCTCCGGACAAATCCTCATTGTTCTAGACGAGATCAATTGGATGGGCTCTAAAGACCCCACATTTCTACCAAAACTCAAGACAGCTTGGGACACAGAATTCAGCAAAAATCCTCAGTTAATTTTGATTCTCAGTGGATCTATGTCTGGATGGATTGAAGATCACATCCTCAAAAGCACAGGGTTTTTGGGACGTATCACACAAGATATCACTCTTGAAGAGCTCCCACTAAACAAATGTTCCCAATTCTGGGGTTCTCACGCAAAAAGGGTATCGGCTTACGAGAAATTCAAGATTCTTTCTGTTACAGGTGGTGTCCCCCTCTATTTAGAATTAATCCGTCCAGACCTAACTGCAGAAGAGAATATTCAACGCTTGTGCTTCAGCCGGGAAGGTTTGCTATTCAATGAGTTTGACCGAATATTTTCAGACTTATTTTCGAGGCGAACAAAAACATATCGAAAGATCATTGAACAGTTAACGTACACAGCTGCACCGATGGATCGAATCCTCTCTCAACTTGGAACCAAAGCAAGCGGTGTATTCAGTGATTATCTAGATGATCTAGTCAAAACAGGTTACCTTACCCGAGACCACACCTGGAGCATCAAGACTTTACGTGAATCAAAAACAAGTCAGTATCGACTCAAGGACAATTACCTACGCTTTTATCTCCGATATATAGAACCTAAGCGTAACTTGATCAACAGAGTCGGTACAATTACACCCCCACAGTGGCATACGATAATGGGATTCCAGTTTGAAAACCTCGTTCTGAATAATCGACCTGCCCTCTACCAAATCCTTGGACTAAATTCTAACGAGATAGAATTCGACAATCCCTTCATCCAAACCAAAACAAAAGCTCGAGAAGGATGTCAAATTGACTTACTCATACAAACCCATTATCATACATTGTACTTATGCGAGATAAAGTTTTCCAAAAAAGAAATTGGAGTTTCAATTATCCAAGAGGTACAAGAGAAAATCAAGCGACTTGTCTTACCAAGAGGGTTCTCAATTAGACCTGTTCTGATTCATGTCAATGGAGTTTCTGAGAGTGTTGAAGATTCAGACTTTTTTTCCCATATCGTGGATTTTTCCCGTTTATTTGAAGGAGGGTGAGGTGGCGAGATAGGAAGCGAGGGCGGAGGCGGTGATGGGGCCGATGGGGCGGCATTTGTGGTGCGGGAGGCGCTCTTTAGCAAGGGCAACAAAGGCAGCGACTGTGGAAGGACTTGTGAAGATGATCTCGTCGAATGGGGAGAGATCGGGAAGAGGGACTTCTCTAGGAACTGTATCGTAGAGGGGAAAGGCGATGTGGGAGACTCGCCTTCTCTCTAGGTAATCACGGATGAGAGGGCGAGCCTGAGAGGAGTGGGGGTAGAAGAGAGTCGCTTCAGAAAGATCGTGTTGCGAAAGGCTGGAGACAACCCCCTCTCCACACGCCTCTTTTGCTATTTCGGAAGAAGGGAGGTTCTCGTCAAGGAGAGCTTGGTTGGTTGCTTCTCCCACGCTAAAAAATGTTTTTTCACACAAATCCTCCCAGGAGATCTCTGCTTTTCTCGCATAGGCAGCAAAATAAGAGACGGCTACACGGCTCGTGAAAAGGAGGTGAGTTGCCTCAGGCAGAGAGGCAAAAAAGGGGGCCACTTCCTGATAGGGACGGGCCACTGTTTCGACAAGGGGGAGGTGGGTAAGGTCTCCTTCCCCCAAAAAACGGGTAGGGTCGCGTCCAAAATACAGAATCTGCTTGCGTTTTTCTCCCATATCTGCGAGAATATCTTTATAAATCCTTAAATTCAATGAGATTTTTTTTATGGGTGATTCTTTAATAACAACATCCCCAGGCAGTTCCGTTGTCTCTAGCCAAGAGCTCAACGGATGCAACAGACTCAACCCCAAAAAATGGGATAGCGAAACTGCAAGCAAAATCGCGAAGTGGGCAGCCACCTTTTTTGGAGTGAGTCTACTCGCGATTGCAGCAAGCGTGATTTTTGTGAAATCCCCAGCCGTCTCAATTCCCCTCTACATCTCCTTCGGGGTTCTGGGTTCTACAAGTTTGGTGACTCTCATCGTCGCCCTTGTCAAGGGGAGTAAATGCTCCTCAACATCCCGAGAGATCAATTCTATTCAAGATAATACAGTTAAGACATTTGCTTCTATTCAAAATAATACAGTTAAGACATTTGCTCGAGGATCTACGACCAATGCAGGGGATGTTGTAGACCACATCAACGCAACGTATAAGAACCGCAACTCTTACAATTACCGAATACAAATTACCAGGGGTAATTTTGGCCTGATGAGCTATACGTGCCGTGGGATTCCAGGAGCTCAGACGAATACAAGTTCTACAACACTACAAGGCATCCCTGATGAGCATCCAGGCGATTGCAGTTTTTGTACGAACCCATCAAACACTTCGGAGAGCTTAGATAATGGAAAGTATCTGTTTTTCCCTTCGAATAGCAACACTCCCCTCCTGATCCCTACGGAGAATCCCTCGACTCATTGGTTCAATACCCCAAGAGAGGTGCAGCTGGAGATGCTGGCGTACGCAGACCTGCAACTCCAAACATTCCAAAAGGCATTTCCAGATAAAACATTCTTCTACGAGCTGCATTGTGGACGTGGTGCTGGGCAGACGGTCCCCCATGTCCACCTCCGGTTTGAAGTCCAAGGTGGATCGATTAAGAGCCTGGACTGGAAACGGCATTTTTTTAAATAAACCCTTAAATTCAATGAGGATTTTCTATGAGTTCTTCATCAAGTGATAACAATATCAACCAATCTGTCATTATCAAGACGGAGGTTGGGACACCCAAAGGGTGTGACAGGCTCAATCCTAAGAAGTGGGATGATGTGACTGCGGTCAAGGTGGCAAAATGGACAGCTGCTTTTTTTGGAATCAGTGTTTTAGCAATCACGATATGTGCCCTGGTTGTGCAATACCCAGCAGCCTCGTCGACCTTCTTCACCACATTTGGGATTCTAGGAGCTGCGAGTTTGGTGACTCTCGCCATTGCTCTTGTCCAAAAGTTTCATGGAACGAAAGTCAATCTTAACTTGAGCATTGTCGAAGATCACAGCTAATTTTTGTGAATAGGATCTTCATGGGAAGATCGTCTTGGCGAGCAAGGATGGCAAGCTGCCCTTGGAGAGGGGCTGTTTCACCTGGTAGGGTGAGACGGTTGAGATGGGTGAGATCGAGACGGATAAGCGCTGCTCTAGCAACAACAAGGCCGTCGATCTCCCCTTGCATGAGTTTTGCTAGCCGCTCTTCAATCGTCCCCCTGATATCGACAAAGGTGAGATCATCTCGCATCTGACGGACATTCTCCTCTCGCCTGAGAGAAGAGGTGGCGATTTTAGCTCCTTTAGGGAGATCTTCTAGACGTATCCCTGGAGGGAGAACGAGAGAGTCTGAAGGGTCGATGCCGCGAGTGAGCGCGATGAGCTCGATCCCCTCGGGAAGGGGCTCTGGAAGGTCTTTAGCCGAGTGGATGGCAATCCGACACTCCCCTGCCAGTAGTTTCTCATCAATCTCTTTTGTAAAAAAGTCTGTTTTATCGAGATCCCGCAACGATGTTTTCCGATCTTTGTCTCCATGCGTTTTGACAAAGAGGGGGAGAAATTCGACCTCGGAATCGAATTGTTGCACCTCTTGGAGGACCTCCTCAACCTGTTTTTGCGAGAGGCGAGACTCTCTAGCCCCCACGATGATTCTCTTATCCGATTGTTGCATAGATTGCCTCCTCTACTCTCTCAATCCCTTGACATTCGATTCCGAAGGTTTCGCCAAGGCGGCTTTTTTTGGGGACTAGCGCCTTTGAAAAGCCCATATGGGCCGCCTCTTTGAGCCTCTCTTCGATCCTAGGAACGGTGCGCACTTCTCCTGCTAACCCCACTTCCCCAATCACAACGGTGTCGGGGTCAACAAGTCTGTTGGTGAGGGAAGAGGCGACAGCTAGGATCACCCCTAGATCAATTGCCGGCTCGGTGATCTTGAATCCCCCCGCCACGGAGACAAAGACATCGCGGCTATGGAGCTGATAGCCGACCCGCTTTTCTAAAACAGCAAGAAGAAGAGCAAGCCTGTTGCTATCGAGCCCCGCAGAGCGTCTAGAGGGGGTTGTGAAGGCGGTATCGGTCACAAGAGCCTGCACCTCGATCAAAATCGGACGGGATCCCTCAACTGTGGGAATAATCACAGAGCCCGCACTCCCTCGCATCCGCTCCTCCAGGAAAATCTCGGAGGGGTTTGGAATCTCGGCAAGCCCCCCCTTCCCCATTTGGAAAACGGCAATCTCATCGGTGGAACCGAAACGATTTTTCACCACCCGCATGAGCCGGTAGTTGTGTTGCCGGTCTCCTTCGAAGTAGAGGACAGTATCGACAAGATGCTCGAGGACACGAGGACCGGCGATCTCTCCAGATTTTGTCACATGACCGATCAAAAAGGTGGAGAGATTGCGCCTTTTAGAGAGGTGCATCAGCTCGGCAGCGGTCTCGCGCACTTGTGAGACCGAACCTGGAGCAGAAGGGATCTCAGGCTTGTAGAGGATTTGGATCGAATCGACGATGAGAATATCAGGAGAAAGCTTTTCGATCTGGGCTTTGATGGCGCCTAAGTGGGTCTCGGAGAAGAGGAAGAGGTTCTCGCTCGAAACGCCGATTCTCTTTGCACGAAGAGACGTTTGCATAACAGACTCCTCTCCGCAGACGTACAAGACAATGAGCCCTTGCCTAGCCAAGGAGCAGGAGGCTTGCAGGAGTAAGGTCGACTTCCCGATGCCCGGATCTCCTCCCACGAGAATGAGAGAACCTCTCACAATTCCCCCTCCTAAAAGACGGTCGAGCTCTCCGATGTTCGTGGAGAGGCGTGAAGTCTCATCTGCTTCCACCTCATCGATCGGGATCGGCTTCGCGGGAGTGGAGGGGGCTACTGAAAAACGGGAGGAGATCGCTTGTAAATCGACCTCTTCATGGAGAGTATTCCAATTTTGGCACTGAGGACACTGCCCCACCCATTTTTTTTGGGAATGGCCACACTCAGCGCAACACCATACGATCTTCTCTTTGCTTTTCATCTCCCCTCTATCTCCATAAGAGCCGATGCGGCCGCCTCAAACTGAGCCTCTTTTTTTGAAAACCCAATACCTTCTCCGAGCTTCTCCTCGTCAATCCAAACACCAACAAGAAATTGCCTGTTATGGGCCGCCCCCCACTCCTTCTCCACCCGGTATTCTGGGGGCATTTGGAACTTCCTCTGGGTGTAATCTTGGAGTTCGGCTTTCCAGTTCCGTACAGGTTCAGCGACCATTTTCTCAATGGTCTTCGCAAATCGGGTGAGGAAAAAGTCGCGGGTAGCTGCAAGCCCCTGATCGAGGTAGAGAGCCCCCACAATTGCTTCGAAAAGGTCAGCCAAGATCGACTCTCTCCCCTTTCCCCGGTTGAGCTTTTCCCCCCGCCCTAAAAGGAGAAAGGGTTCTACTTCCAATTCTTGGACATACCCCACACAAGCGGGGGCATCGACGAGCATCGAGCGCAAAGAAGAGAGAAACCCTTCATCATGAGAGGGGTGTTGCTTGTAGAGGTGCTCCCCTACGATCAACCCCAAAACCGAATCGCCCAAAAACTCGAGCCTCTGGTTGTAATCAGGCACCTCGTCTTGATTCTCGTGCCAATAGGAGCGGTGGGTGAAAGCCAGCCGGAGGAGTTCCTTATCTTGGAAACTCGCACCTAATAACTTTTCTACCTCTTCAAATGGAAATGTGGATAACATCAGCTGTAACAATAGCTAAAATCCACATAAAACCCAACTTCCGAAGCACGAAAGTTGCTTGCTACATCAGTCTTTTGGGCAGTTTCTAGGTCGTGCTTAGCAAAAATGTGGCAACCGTTTTCTCTAAGTGGATATCTATGTAGGCAGCAGCTCGAGTCTACACTTTTAAAAGAAAGATTAAGGTTGGCAAAACCACCGCTTGGTTGACACTGCACGTTTTGCTTTCTGTGAAGACGACATTGAAAACATATCCTGCATCTTGAGAGTCTGAAAGTACTTCTCCTTTCATTTCGATACACTCAGCCTCTCCTTGGATCTCGATCGACTCCCAATACTCTTTTTCCTCTTCAGGGATCGCGAAAAGGGGTATTACCTCCCCATCTTGAGGCTGGTAGTCTTCGAGATCGATCATCAGTACATTGACATTCGAATTGGTGAAGTTCCCTGTTCCTCCAAATACCGTGTAAGTTCCAACTGTTTGGCCATTGACAACGATGGGGTAGCTTACTTCGTAAACGATCATTTCCCCTGAAATAATGATTGGCCCCGAAAAGCTCACCATATTGCTTGCTAAAATTTGCTGCGTTGACTGCATCATCGAAGTCGGCGTTTTTCCACTTGGGAAAGTTGAGGATCCTCCCGATGAAGGAGAAGAGAGAGAGCTATTTTTTTTGGTCGAAGATACACTTGTCTGGTTTGGTCCTATACTTAAGGTCGCCGGGGTGGGAGTGTTTGCACTTGGAGACGCTGGTGTTGGCGTAGCACTTGTTGAGGTTACCACTAGTCCTATAGCGATCCCACTGGCGTCATACCTCTGCCCGTAGAGGCCATAGGAATCTCCATCTTGGCCATTGCTTTGCCAAGTGACGATAAAGCCCCCATCATTGAGGGGTGCTACGCTTGGGTTTAATTGGCTGCTTGTCGTGTAG
>JAAKFR010000031.1 GCA_011064985.1 Chlamydiota bacterium | reverse complement strand
CCCCAACTCCTCAGGCCCCGGTCGACTCAGATGCTCTCGCAAGGCTCAAATACCGGATGGCAAACAAAGATTACCGAGTCGAAGAGACTTCTCAAGAACCTCTTCCTTTCCCCTTCAAGCCAGGTCAGGAGCAACCCAAACCCCAAGAGCGGGAGCGGAATCTTCCAAAAGAAGGAGAGGCCTTTGAGCCAACAAAAGAAGATTTTCGGGAGAAGGAGGAGGAAAAAGAGTAGCTTGTTGGAAAACCAACATCTTTGCTATAAGATTCTCACATATGCTGGAGTAGCTCAATTGGTAGAGCGCCCGACTTGTAATCGGATGGTTGAGGGTTCAATTCCTTTCTCCAGCAATATAGCACGCCTGTCTACAGACAGGCGTGTCATTTTCGGGGGTGTCGCATAGCGGCCAATTGCATCGGACTGTAAATCCGACTCCTTATGGATACGCTGGTTCGAATCCAGCCGCCCCCAATCGTATCTCGGACTGTTTGTCCCAAGCGGAAAGAAAGTCCGTACCACTTGTACTGTCCTTTTTTCCGTTTGAACCAAACAGCCTCGAGCTACGATCGGGGGTGAATCTCCAGGCTCTTTAAAATTTCCCCGGGTATCTGGGATTTTTATCCTAAAGTCCTTTTTTTCACTAAAAAGATTCCAATCCAAGAGACAAATTGAACCAAACAGCCTCGAGCTATGATCGGGGGTGAATCTCCAGGCTCTTTAAAATTTTCCCACGTATCTGGGGATTTTTATCCTAAAGTCCTTTTTTTCACTAAAAAGATTCCAAGAGACAAAGGAATCCCTCAAAGCGGCTTGCGGGGCAAAGTTTCGCTCTGCTCTTTCTCAGACTGATTCTCTCAAAACGGAAAACGTCAATCAGTTTCTCCTTCAGATATGTTCTGGAGGAGGTTTTAAGAGAAGTTCTCCAAACCCAGGCGATTGAGTTGACTTCGAAAAAAGAGATCACTTGAGCAGCTCATAAAAGAAGCTGAAGAAGCCAAAGAGCGGCAAAAAGAGGCGACCGGAAAAGCACGCAGAGACCAACAGGAGAAGCAAAATCTAGACTAAAGAACAAACAGCTCTCTAGCTAACGGCTCTCAACACGGTGCAGACCGATACGGGTCTTGACTTGGTCTTTTCTCCTCCATTGCAAAAGAGCTTCTACAGAAATTCCGATTGCCATGGGCCGTATGTTTTGTTGTCTCTAAGCTTCTAAACACGAAGAGTTTGTGCTTGTGTTGCTCTGTCCGAGCAGGGTCTCTTGCTCGGATTTTTTGTTTTTGCAAAACTGCCTGAAAAAGAAGTGTGAGGGTGTTTTTCGTTGCTTGCCCACTATTTAGTGGTGGTAATCGATTTTGGCGATGGCGGAAAATGGACGCCCATTTTTTTTTCTGAGAGAAAAACAAAAAAAATGAAGAAACCCATTTGCAAAAAAAAAACAGTTCTGTATGTTCCTCAGGAAAACGTGCAAAAGTTTTTCAACGGAGGTAAACATGAAAAAACTTGGTTTCTTAATCGCAGGGGTCTCCCTTTTCCTAAACGGAGCACTCCTTGCAAGCGTACGTCCCTGCCCAGGGGAGTTTTCTGTTACAGCAGAGTGGGTCTATCTAGATCCCATCATCGACAACCCATACTACGTCATCCAAAATAAAGAGTTTGATGATGGTAGTACAGAGTTTGATCCAGTAGTAGGTCCTCGAAAAGCAAATGAACTCGATTATAACTCGGGTTTTCGTTTAGAAGCGATGTATGCATTTTGTGATTGTATGTCAGATTTTCGCTTAGCTTGGACTCATCTAGACTCAGACCAGAAGGATAGAGTTAGAAGAGGAGAAAAAACAGATCTTATTCCTACTGTCGGACATCCTGATGAGCTTGATGGTCAAGGATACGATTTAGCAGCTTCTAAAATCGATTTTGATTTTGATCGCGTAGAAGGTGTTTTTGGATACAGATTACTTAACTGCGGTTGCCTAGATTTAGTGATGGAATTTGGTCTGCAATACGTTCGTATTGAAACGAAGGTAAAAGACAAATACATCGAGTTTGAGAGAGTTACTGACGAAGCTGGAAAAACAACATTAGGTGAAGGGATTGATCGGCTAGATGTGTACTCAGCTCGGTCTTGCTTCTGGGGGATTGGACCTCAGATTGGTTTCGACCTCAACTACTGTCTCTGCGGAGATTTCTCCTTTGTTGCTACAGCAAACTGGGCTCTACTAGTTGGTGAGAATGAGACAAAGAGTTTCCTTGTTGAAAACTTACAAAGAGAAAGGCCTGATTTGGATGTTGATGTAAAAAATGCTTGTCTCTATCGGATCGTACCTGCAACTCACATGAGAGCTGGTTTAAACTACGGTTTTGATTGTGGATGCTGGGACTTCAACATTGAGGGTGGGTATCAGTTCTACTCATATGTGAGAGCTCTTGATACGATCGAATTTATTGATAACAATATGGAAGGCCGTTCGCTAGACATTTACAGCGATGCCGGTATGCATGGACCATATGTTTCTTTGATTTTCAACTTCTAAGGACAAAAGTCAACATCGCAGATAGGGTTACCCTATCACGAATCTACCCGAGTGGACTCTCCACTCGGGTTTTTTTATTCCCTCTCAACTCCCTATTGCAACGAAACTCTTGCATGAACCCATTCTCAGTATACTTTATCCCACCACAGAGGACTTGAGAGATCACAGAGAGGAAGTATCCCTCTGTTGTGATAATAAAATCCAAATGGTTTTCTTGTTTTTATACATCTTGAATTCTGGAACTTGGAATAAGTTTCTGTAGGGAGATGGATGCAAGTGATTGCAAATGAATTCTCTGGGGTTATGTGAAGCGGATTGGCATGGGACTTGCATTTGAAAGGGGGAGAAAGCAAATATCCAAAAGTTTTTCAATGGAGGTAAACATGAAAAAACTTGGTTTCTTAATAGCTGGAGTCTCCCTATTGATGAGCGGGGCTCTTTTTGCGAGCGTTCGCCCTTGTCCGGGTGAATTCTCGTTTACAGCAGAGTGGATCTATCTAGATCCTATCGTTGATAACCCATACTACGTCATCAACAGTGAAGAGGACGACGATGTTAAAGGTCCTAGAAAAGCAAATGAGCTCGATTTCGAATCTGGTTTTCGTCTTGAGGCGATGTACGCTTTTTGCGATTGCGCAACGGATTTCCGCTTCGCATGGACACATTTGAATACCGATCATAAGGACCGGGTAAAAGTAAGAGGGGAGGATGAAAGATTTCTTCTTCCTACTGTAGGACATCCAGAAGAGATGGATGAAGATTATGATTTTGCAGCCTCTAGAATTAAGTTTGATTTTGATCGAGTCGAAGCTCTTTTTGGTTACCGATTCATGACTTGCGGCTGTTTAGATATCGCTCTTGAAGGGGGATTACAGTATGCCCGGTTCGATACGCAACATCGAAACGAATTCCGCATTCCTGGTTCAGGATCTTCACTGCAGGGCGAAGAGGATGAATTTATCAAATATGCTGCGGATTCTTGCTACTGGGGAATTGGTCCACAAATTGGGATCGATCTCAACTACTGCCTTTGTGGGAATTTTTCTCTCGTTGCTACAGCTAACTGGGCTCTTCTAGTGGGAGAAAATGAGACAAAAACTCTCATCTTTGAACAAGAAGGTGATGAGATTGAAATAGAAGTGTTCTCGAAAAATGATTGCATCTACCGAATCGTTCCTGCTACCCATATTCGGGCAGGTTTGAACTACGGATTTGGTTGCGGTTGTTGGGATTTCAATATTGAGGCTGGGTACCAGTTCTACTCTTACCAGAGAGCACTTGATACGATTGAATTTGTCTCAGATAAGGGTGGCCGAGAGGAAGGCCAAGTCGGAAGGTCACTTGATATCTACAGCAATGCTGATATGCATGGACCATATGTCTCTGTGACTTTCAACTTCTAAGGCTATCTTAGAATAGTGTCTCGAGGTTATTTAACCTTGGTGTTTACCCGAGTGGAGTGATCCACTCGGTTTTTTTTTCTCCTCTGAAGAAAAAAAAATGCACAAAAAATTTGCAGAAAAAAAAGGGATGTGTATTTTGAGGGAAACAAAGCCGAAATATCAGGAAGTTTTTTTCACGGAGGTTAAAATGAAAAAACTTGGTTTCTTAATAGCTGGGGTCTCTCTCTTAATGAGTGGGGCTTTGACTGCGAGCATCCGTCCTTGTCCGGGACAGTTCTCGTTTACCGTCGAGTGGACTTATCTCGAGCCGATTGTCGATAACCCGTACTACGTAATCAAAGATCAAGATTTTGATGATGTAGACGAATTTTTAGGACAAAGAATTGCAAATGACATGAACTATGACTCTGGATTCCGTATAGAAGCGCTGTATGCTTTTTGCAACTGCGCATGTCCAACAGATCTAAGATTAGCGTGGACACACCTTGACGCTGACCACAGCGTTCGGAAGAGAACTAGGGACGACGATTTGTTCCCAACTAGAGGACATCCTGACTGTCTGGAAGATGATCTAGACTTTGCTTCCTCTTCGATCTGTTTCGATTTTGATCGAGTAGAGGGAGTGTTTGGATTGCACGTTCTTGATTGCGGATGTCTAAACCTAGTATTAGAAGTTGGTTTGCAGTACGCAAACTTTGAATATGATACTAAAATCCGCTACAGCGACTTTGCATACGACGATTTTTATCGGGTAGTCCAGGATTCTTCTTATTGGGGGATAGGTCCTCAATTCGGGTTTGATTTCAACTATTACATTTGTGGGAACCTTTCCTTAAATGCAACTGTGAACTGGGCGTTACTCGTCGGAGAGAACGATACGAAATTTATCCATTTTAAGAGTGGAGAAGAGCAAATCACTATTAGAGATATTTGTGTCGCAGCTAAAAACGATTCTATTTGGAGAATTGTCCCTGCAACACATATGCGAACTGGTCTCAACTATGGTTTCGGCTGCGGATGCTGGGATGCGAATATCGAAGTGGGTTACCAATTCTATTCGTATGTGAGAGCTCTTGATCACATCGAGTTCGTAGAATCCGAGAAAACAAAGGATGCTCCAGGTCAAGTAGGTCGGTCACTTGATATCTACAGCAATGCTGATATGCATGGACCATATCTTGCGTTTACCTTCAATTTCTAATTGAAGACTCCGTAAAGATTGCACGTTTACCCGAGTGGTTCTCCACTCGGGTTTTTTTGTTTCCCTTGACAAAATATCAATTTTTTGTCATAATCGCTTGTTATGAGTCCGGGGACTTCAAATATTTCCAATTATGGGGTGCAGCCCCGGTTTTGCCTCTTTGCCGAAGAGCACGGAAAGAGTATTACGGCGGTGGCTTTAACTGCGTTAGCCTTTCTTGCTGTAGGGGGTGCCTGTCTCTATTTTCGCGCCTCTCCTTTGGGGACTGCCAGCGGCTTTATCATAGGAGGAGGGCTCGCCTGTGGAGATCTTTTCGCAGCCATCGCTCTCTATCAGGAGAAAGAGGTTGATCCACTCAAAGCGGCAAAAAAGAGGTTTTTAAAAGAGTTTCACGCAGAATCCGATCCCGAAAAGAAGCAGGAAGACCAGTTTTCTCTCTCAAGCTATTTCCAGTTGCTCTATCTCGAAGAGGAGAATAAAAATCATGATATTATCCGAGAAGTTTTGGAAATCTATATCAAAAATCACCCTGGTGAGGCGCTTTTTCAAGATCATCTGGAATCAGTTCTTCAGAAGTTATTAGCTTCTTTACCCAAACAACCAAAGATGAGAGGGAGGAACTACGATTTGGGGGATGGGACGACTCTTGTTCGTCATTATACTGGAGCTGATGGGAGCTGTCTCTTTCACGGGATGGTAGGGGAGCCCAACGATCGGGGAGTTTATCGCTGCAATGCAAAGATGGAGCGGGCCCGTTTTTGTAAAGACCTGCAGAAAAAAGCTGATAAGGGTGAGCTCCCAGAGGAAATTGCAACTGAACTTCTCGACCACGCAATTCACTCGGGGAACTTGCCTTTTACCATTAATGACGAAGAAACTGTGCAGATAATAAGTGAACTTGCCTCTGAAAAGAGTAGGTTGACGGAGCAAACTGAGATTGAGGAGAAGAATGGGCAACTCTCCGATGCCCTCTTTCCATCTTATTTGAAATATCTATCGAATACAGCTACCTATCTGACTCATCCAGAGGCGATTGCTGTGGCCAAATTCTACGAGAAGACCCTTGTCTTATACCAACCCGAGGGGAAGTGGAATAACGGCTCGACGAAATTGGGTTGTGATACGTTTAATGAACAGGAAGATCAAGAGTCCATCATTATCTACTATAATGGCCACAATCACTACGAAAGAGCCTTTATTGAGCCAAATAGGAAATAATTCTCTTCTTTTCGTGTTGTCTAATAATTATTTTCATTTTATAATGAAAGTATATGAAAAGAATCGGTTTATTGCTGCTGCTTGTATTGGGATTCTCGACCTCTACCCTATCTGCTTGGGTGTGTGGGTGTAGGTGTGTGGAGAGGTATACGACCTATTCTCCAAGTGAAGTTGATTACCTTTACTATGGATACCAAGATTTTTATACGTATCCATATGGGTATGCCCTTCCGGTCAACTACACCTTTAACTATTGCTCTCCTTGCTCTTGCACTGAGATCTACTGTGTCCGTTGCCCCTGCTGCAACGGTGTCCAATACACCTACGAAGCCCCTCGCTACATCCACTACTCCAACTACTAGCCTTCATCTATTGAGATTGGGCTGCTCTTGTAGATCCTGGATTTTCTTGGGTAGTGCTCCATATTCCTTGTCAAAAAGTATCAGTTTACGAGAAAAAGGGGGAAACAATCTCTAAACCCTAAGGCATAAGTATGGCAGATCTTCCCAACCCTTTTCAAACCTTGCAAACTCTTCCTGGTACAAGTAAGAAATACTACTCACTTCCGGCTCTTGAGGAGCAAGGGGTGGGAAAAATCTCATCCCTCCCGGTCTTAGTCCGGGTGATGCTCGAGTCTCTCTTGCGGAACTGTGATGGGAAACGAGTACGGGAAGAGGACATCGTAAAATTAGCCAAGTGGAAAGGTGAAGAAGGGGAGGTCCCTTTTGTCGTCTCCCGTGTTCTTCTCCAAGATTTCACTGGAGTTCCTCTTGTGGTCGATCTTGCAGCGATGAGGGATGTAGCGGCGAGCCAGGGGAAAGATCCCAATCTCATCCAGCCGCATGTTCCTGTAGATCTTGTGATCGATCATTCGGTGCAGGTCGATCGGTCGGGGAGAAGCGACGCATTTGCTTTCAATGTGAGGTTTGAGTTTGAGAGAAATCAAGATCGCTATACCTTCCTCAAATGGGGGCAAAAGGCTTTTTCCTCATTTAGGGTTATTCCTCCAGGAATTGGAATCTGTCACCAAGTCAACCTCGAGTATCTTGCAACCGTTGTGACCAAAAATGAGGATGATCTTCTCTATCTCGATACTCTTGTGGGGACCGATTCTCATACGACGATGGTGAATGGAATGGGGGTTGTCGGTTGGGGAGTAGGAGGAATTGAGGCGGAAGCTGCCATGCTCGGCCAGCCGGTCAATTTTCCTCTTCCAGAAGTAATCGGAGTCCATCTAACCGGTCGCCTCCGCGAGGGGGTAACGGCAACAGATCTGACTCTCCGGGTGACTGAGATGCTCCGAAAAGAGAATGTGGTGGGGAAATTTGTCGAATTTTTCGGTGAGGGGGCCGCGAGTTTAAGCGTTGCTGACAGGGCCACGATTGGGAATATGGCGCCTGAATATGGGGCAACAACAGGCTATTTCCCCGTCGATGAGAAGACAATCGAGTATCTCCGTTTAACTGGGAGGTCTGCCGAACAGATTACCTTAGTAGAGGAGTATTTACGAGCCCAGAATCTCTTCGGAATGCCAAAAGAGGGAGAGATTGACTATTCCAAAGTCTTAGAATTAGATATGAGCACGATCCTCCCATGTGTTGCGGGACCCAAGCGGCCGCAAGATCGTTTAGAGATTGGGCAGCTCAAGCCGAAGTTTCTCGATCTTCTGCAAAAATCAGTTGTAGAGGGGGGATATGGAAAGAAAGAGAGTCCCACTATCCACCTACATGGGGATGGGAAGTTCTCGTTGCAAAAAGAGCATAAGATGGGTGGTTTGGAAGATGAGGATACCTCATCCGAGGAGTGGAGCGAGTCGGAAATGGTGACCAATCGCCCCTTTTCCCAGGCTGAGGTCAACCCTGGATATGCCGAATTTCCTTGTGATACGTTTTTGACAGATGGTTCAGTTGTGATTGCTGCGATTACAAGTTGCACCAATACGAGTAACCCTAGCGTGATGGTGGCGGCAGGACTAGTGGCCCAAAAAGCTGTTGAGAAAAAGCTCTCGGTTAATCCGGCAGTCAAAGCGAGCCTTGCACCTGGGTCACGGGTGGTGAGCGATTATCTGACGAAGTCGGGCTTGCAAGACTCTCTCGACAAGCTCGGGTTTCAGCTCGTTGCCTACGGGTGTACTACTTGCATCGGAAATAGTGGCCCCTTGGATGAGACGATTGAGGAGGCGATCAAGGAGCACGATTTGATCACGGCAAGTGTCTTGAGTGGGAACCGGAACTTTGAAGCGCGCATCCATAGCTCGGTGAAGGCGAACTTTTTGATGTCGCCTCCTCTTGTGGTCGCCTACGCGATTGCTGGACGTGTCGATATCGACCTGGAAAAAGAACCACTAGGACTTGATCACACAGGCTCTCCTGTTTTTCTCAAAGATCTTTGGCCTACCTCAGAAGAGATCGAATCGGTACTGCGAGAACATCTCAACTCCTCATTATTCACAAATAGATACAGCACCTTCCTTGATGATAATCCCACGTGGAATGCGATTGAGACAACACCATCAGCTCTGTACGATTGGGATCCGAAGAACACCTATATCCAAAATCCTCCCTACTTCGAAGGATTCACATCGGAGATCCCCGCGAGAAAAGGGTTTGAGGGGATGCGGTGTCTTGCCATTTTCGGTGATTCGGTTACCACCGACCACATCTCACCGGCAGGGGCCTTTAAAGCCGACACCCCTGCTGGGAAATATCTCCTCTCTTTGGGTATTTCTGAGAAAGAGTTCAATAGCTACGGAAGCAGGAGAGGAAATCACAACGTGATGATGCGAGGGACCTTTGCTAACATCCGGATCCGGAATCAGATGGCCGATGGGAAAGAGGGGGGTTTCACCAAGTTACTACCAGAGGGGAAGATTGTCTCGATTTTTGAGGCAGCTGAGGCATATGGTGTCCGGAAAGTTCCTCTGATCCTCTTCGCCGGGCGAGATTATGGGATGGGAAGCTCTCGAGATTGGGCTGCCAAGGGGACGGCTCTCCTGGGGGTCCGAGCTGTTGTAGCGGCTAGCTTTGAGCGGATTCATAGGAGCAACCTCGTCGGGATGGGAGTCCTCCCTTTGGAATTTCCAGAGGGGATGACCCATGAGACTTTGCAGTTGACAGGAGAGGAGATCTTTTCTCTTCGGGGACTTGAAGAAGATCTCCATCCAAGGCAACAGATCGAGCTTGAGATTTCCCGAGAGAACAAAATCGAAAGGATCCCTTTACGCGTCCGACTCGATACCCCGCTCGAAGTCGATTACTACTTACACGGGGGGATTATGCCCTACGTTGTTCGAAAGATTTTATCCAAAGCAGGGGCCTAGACCACACAACCAAAAAGAGACCCCGACATTCCCAACAGCTGCGATAAAGATTAAGGCAAAGGCGAGTTGCCCAAACCAGTTGATAGGTGCATCTCCAGCGGGTCTCTCGCGATGATCGAAGATGAGGAGAAGAAGGCCGATATAGGCTACGGTACTCACAAAAACCAGAAACGACCACGTGTAAAGGGATAGCCCCCAAAACGGTTCTCCAAATTCAGAAAAATCTGGGCAGACGTGGAGAGCGATCTGCCTTAGGGCTACAAACCCTCCTAGAAGCACGGAGAGAAGAGAGAGGCCGTAGTGGGCCGGCCGGACCCCAAATTTCACATTCAGCAGAGCTCCACAAGCTACTCCAATCATCCCAAGTCTCTGTAGAAGACAGAGAGGGCATGGTCCCTCGTGTTTGAAGATCTGGATCCCAAAGGCCCCTAAGAGGATAGCTGAGAGGATGAGCACAAGTAAGCTATTTAAGTTGATTTCCCATTTATTCATCATATCCCTCACCAGTTGATTTGTAGTGTGCTTGTTGCATGGTAGTAGAGCATAAGCCAGCACAGGCCTATTGTGACCAAGAGCAACACAAAAGCGAGCTTCCGCTTCTGAAAATAGATCGATCCAAGGATGATCGACATAAGGGTAAAGAGTCCTGCCATCATAGGTATTTTTCCTCCTTTCACTTGTTAAGCAGGTCTTGTACCAAGAAGGGAGAAGGGGTATTCTTTTCGGCATGCTTGGAGAAGATCCCATTGTAGTTATCGGGGGAGGAGCTGCCGGTTTTTTTGCGGCTCTCTCCTGCAAGGAGCACCATCCTGAGGCACGAGTTATTCTTGTCGAGAAAAGCAAAAAGCCTCTTGCGAAAGTGAAGATTTCAGGAGGGGGGCGGTGTAATGTGACCCATGCCTGTTTCTCCCCAAGAGAGCTCATCTCTAACTACCCTCGTGGGAGCAAGGAACTACTCGGTCCCTTCCACCAGTTTGGTCCGCAAGAGACGGTTGATTGGTTTGCAAAAAGAGGAGTCCTTTTAAAAACCGAAGAGGATGGGAGGATGTTTCCGATCACCGACTCCTCGGAAACGATCCTAAACTGTTTTTTCGGAGAGGCTGATAAGGTGGGGATTGAACTTCTTCTTCAAGAGGGGATCGATCATATCGAGAAACAGGGAGAAAGATTTTCTCTCTCTCTCCATTCTGGGAAACAGATACAAGCCTCTTCTCTGATTTTTGCAACTGGGAGCAGTTTCCAAGGGTGGGAGATGCTCCGTTCCCTTGGGCATACCATCACACCTCCTGTTCCCTCGCTTTTCACTTATCCTATCCCAACCTCTCCTTTACTCTCTTTATCGGGGATTGCTGTAGAAGATGTTGAGGTCTCTTTTTCTAAGGGAAAAAAGGTGCGGGGACCTCTTCTTCTTACCCACTGGGGTTTTTCAGGGCCTGCTGTTCTCAAACTCTCAGCCTTTGAGGCAAGGAATCTTCATGCTCTCAACTACCATACGACCGTATTTCTGAACTGGGCCCCCTCCTACAAACTTGCGATGCTCGAAGAGAAGCTCTTTTCCCTTAAAAAACACCATCCACAGGCCACTCTAGCTACCCACTGTCCGATCTCTTTGCCCAAAAACCTGTGGCGTGCACTTCTTCTCCATTGGGAGATCTCGTTTGCCCGAAAAGTCGGCACCCTACCAGATAAGATCTTCCGAAAAATCGCTGCTAGATTGATACAAGATCCCTATCAGATCGAGGGGAAGACAACCTACAAACAAGAGTTTGTCACTTGTGGTGGGGTTGCCCTTTCAGAGGTCGATTTCCAGACGATGGAGAGCAGGCTCATCCCCCAACTCTACTTTGCTGGAGAAGTGCTCGACATTGATGGAGTTACAGGTGGATTCAACTTCCAAAACGCATGGACAACAGGGTGGATCGCGGGGCAGATAAAAAATATTGTGTGAAAACATAGTTCTATCCATGATGTGAAAAAACGTACCTCAGAGGGTTTTTTATGCAACAGTGGTTACAACATCCCCTAGTGGTTCCCATCCTATCGCTTGTAGCAGGGATCGTCATTTTTATTTTTCCCAGAGTTTTGAACTTTATCGTCGCTCTCTATCTCGTTTTGGTTGGAGTCTTTGGTCTCATTACCTACTTCAGCAACTAGGAATTGATTACGAAGACTCGTTGCCGTTGGATCTTGGTTCCGAACTTTGATGGATAAGACAGTTGAAATTTTCTGTAAGGTCCCTCGTCTTCTAATCGCTCGGAATTCTCCTCCCGGATGAAAAAAGAGAGCTGTTTGAAGGCCCAATTGTAGCGTAGGATCAATTCCGTGTGTGACGGATCCTCTACGTTCTCTGGAGTCCAATTCATGTCTCCTAGATGAACGGGAGGTGGCAAGCAGGCATAACTACAAATCGCTAACTCAAGTTCGAAGGGATCAACAAGCCCAATTTCGTGCTTTTGCAGATGTTTAGCTATGATTCTAGCAAGTTGATAGGGGGGGAGAGGTTGATTTCCTATTTCGGATTGGAGACGTTGCAGAGCCTCGCCTGTTTGCGGGTAACCCCAGGGAGCAAGTATACCTGGCAAAGAAGAAGTTTTTGGTAGGACTTTCCAAAGCTCTTGGTCGAGAACTTCTGAGGCAAAGGGGAGGTTTTCTTGCCTGCAATTCTTGAAGAAATGAGATCGGAATTCTCCATAGGTCAGTGAGTGAAATTCTGAAAAATATTTTTCTATCACCCTCTTTAGTTGCCGGTTCTTCCCACAATACCGATCCAATATAGCCCTATATACATTTTTAGGTATCTGTTCTTTCAAGAACTCTCTTGCTGGCTGGTAGATTTCATCCTGAAGATATTCAGTGGTACCAGTTACCCCTTGAAAAGATTTCCAATGAGTGGGGGCTAAAGTCCAGATATGGGTTCCTGAGGTAGATAAAAGCACTTTCTTGGTTTGCTCAAAGAAGGAGGAGTCGAGTTTTTGGAGAGTCTCTATCAGCTTTGTTAAAAACCCGCGAGGGGAATGGGACTCGAGACGGACATATTCTGATTTGACACCATACACATCCTCTAGAATGGGGAGATAGCTAGCCCCATTTTGCTTGAGTAAGAGGAAATCGTTTTCCTTTAGATCGTAGGCTGTCAACTCAGGTTGCTTAAGGTTTTTCAGGCAAAATTTAGCAACGTCTGTACAAAAAGCATCAGAGTAGATCACATCTCTAAACTCCTTTAGTGAGAGGTTAGAAATTTCTTTAGACACAGCTTTGAAGCTGCTTGTGAGAATATGATCTAAAGCTTTTTGAAGAGAAGAGAAGGAATGGAGTGGCTGGAGTTTTCCATTTGATTCGAGATATACTCCGACGGAACTTTTTAAGATTCTCTCTACAACGTCTCTCTTTCTTGGAATTTCCTGAAGACCTCGACTTTCAAGTGTTGCCGATTCGTTCGCGAATAAAATTCTTTGATAAAGTTGTGATTTGAATTGAGCTGCCAGTTTTTTGAGGTCATCAATTTCCTCAGGTGTTCTCGTCAGGCTAGAGGATCTTCTGGGATGGAGGATAGAAGCTAAGGTGTTTAGAAAGTCCCCTCTTTCCATCTTATAGTTCATGGCTGTAAATTCCATGATAGGTAGCTGCATATGGACAAGAGTGTTGTACTTATAGGCGGCATAAAGTTGTTTGGCATACGCTTTTTGAGATCCAGCCTCCGTACTCTCTAATGAGGAATCGAGCAATCTATTCAAAGGTTGATACTTAGGAAGAAGAGGTAAATTGGGATCGATCTCCAAGGTGTCAAAAAGATGACGCATTGGGGTTAAGGCGAGTCCCTTCTCAGAAGAGAGAAAAACTTCTAGCTCTTTTGATCCTGGGAGACGAGTTTGGATGAGTTGGGAGATGGGGATTTTTCTGTCTAATCCTGGAAGAGAGACCTTTCCACAGATAAGCCATTTTAACAAGGCTTCCAAGTGTTCATAGGGGGCGTGTTCCGAGATATAAAGTAGAGAGGCAATGGCATAGCAATTCGGAAGTTCTTCTTGGCGGAGATCAAAGAATAGAGACATAAGAGCGGCCCAAAGGACGTGGTGTCCTTGCACTCTGTCTTTTGGAGCAAGTTTCATGTCCCATCGGATCAGATTTTGTAAATCAGGGGATACACCGATCTGCTTGGAGAGCAAGCTCGGAATTCGTCTATCATTCAAAAGACCATCTACTACTGCGAGAATATGTGTCCTGTGTTCAGCTTGCAGGTGTTCGACAATGTGTAACGAAGGGTCTTGCAGAATCCGCTTTAAAGCTAGAAGGGCTCCTCTGTTCAATTTCTGTGTACTGGTAACCGTCATGTGGGCAAATGCGCGCAGAAGATAGTGTCCTTTTCCAGAAGGGACTTTAGAAGGGATATAGGATTTGGTGTGGTCTTGAATGATTTCTTCGACTTGTTTTCTAATTTCTGATGCCCGATCCTTGACAAGAGAAAGAGAATCCAAAGAGACCTTCCCGTTCCGGTCGAGATAAAAAAGCATCATCCCAAGTTCTGCCAACTTCTCTTCAGTTGAAAGATGGGGGTTTTCCAGGAAACTATTGATCCTCTCCTTGATTGACTTTGCTTCTTGTGCAGGAAATAGGGTGATCCTTTCTTCAATCTGGTCTACTTGTTCGCGGAGGTGGAAGTAGTCGGCACACATTTCTGGGGATTGGGTGTTGAAAAATGGGTAGTTTGTGATTTCCACGATTTTGTTTTTAGAGCTTCCCTTGTTCTCTTTTTGTCCAAAATGGAGTTTTCTACGTGTTGATTGTGGGATCTCTGCTTCGGGGTCAATAGGTCTCTTGTTTGTTTCGAGTTTTAAGGGACTGATCCACAGACTGCTCCAATCAGGCTTGATGGAATCTGGCGTATCGTGGGGAATAGACATAAAATACCTTTTTTTCTGTGAATGTCGGAACATTTTAACATGTTAAATATTAATATGTTACGACTATTTTCCAAATTTACTCACCTAGCAGATATACTGGTTGGTATGTCTTTGCATTTTTTGAATAAATCCTACGAATTAGGGGCTTTAAGACTCCCTTCTTCTCTTGTTATGGCCCCTATGACTCGGAGGGTGGCTACACAAGAGCACATTCCTACCTCCGAGATGGCTCGTTACTACAGAGCTAGAGCCAAGGTAGGGCTCATCATCTCGGAGGCAACTGCGATCTCTGCTTCTGCAAACGGGTATTTCCAGACCCCAGGGCTCTACAATGCGGCCCAAGTTGCGGGATGGAAGAGAGTGACAGATGAAGTGCACAGAGAGGGAGGGGGGATTTTTGCGCAGATTTGGCATGCAGGGATGTTTGGTCACTCAGAATTTCGATCTGGGGATCGCCCCATTGCCCCCTCTCCTCTTTCCCCACTACGCCCCTCTCTTCCTGGTTCCAACCTCGTTTATGAGGGGGCTCGGGCGATGGTGGAGGGAGATTTTTCTCAAGTCTTGGCGGATTTTGTCCAGGCTACGATATTAGCAAAAGAGGCAGGGTTTGATGGGGTCGAGATCCACGGATCAGGGGGGTACTTACTCGATGCCTTTCTCCACTATGCCTCCAATCAGCGGGCTGATGCATACGGAGGATCTCCGGAAGAGATGGTTCGTTTCCCTCTTGAAGTCGTTGATTCTCTCCTTAAGCTCTCTTTTCCGGTTGGGATTCGCCTTTCTCCAATCCCCTTGCCGGGGATGCAGGCTTTTTCAGCAGATGAGAGAGACAAGCTCGTGTTTATCACCCTTTTCCAGGAGCTCTCCCGCCGCTCTCTGGCTTACCTCCACCTTGCGACTGACATAGACCCACGGCTCTCAAGCCTATCTCACAACCCCCCTTTCCGCATTTGCTCGTAGTCATTACTCGGGGACGCTCATTGGAGGAGGGGGATATACCCCACATACCGGCGCTCAGGCTCTTGCAGATAAAGAGTTTGACTTGCTCTCCATGGGTTGTCTTCTTCTGGCCAATCCCGACCTTCTTGAGCGCCTAGAAAAAGACCTGCCTCTTCGTTCCTACTCCCGCGCACTCATCCAAAACCCACAGTAACACTCCGTCGCAGGTAGATTTTTGAGACTCGGATTAACAAAGTCAGGAGGTGTGGCGGATTTTGGTGAAGAGGGGGTTGTGGTTCCATAAGGGGTTGCCTTGGGAGTCGCGTATTTGGAGAGTTCTTCCCCCTTTTTGGAGCGATTCGGTTAGGATGACCTCTTTTCCATTCATTTTTACTATTGAGCCTTTGATTGTCAGGAGGTCACCGGGGTAGACACTCACCCCTTGTGCTTCAAGATACCAGGAAGGGCCGATCTCAACCGGGTAAGCCCTTTTGTCTGTTCGAAGAATTAGCTGGATATGCGATGCCGGGCGGTTGGCGAAAGAGAATCTTTGGATACTGATAACCTCTCCTTGAAATGTCTGGATATTCTGGGGGTTGAAGCTCCGTCCCCCATTTCTATGAGGTGTCATGCTTCCAAGAAAAAAGAAGCAAGCAAACAGAACTAGGAACGTTTTCATAAATCTCATCTCTTATTTTTACAGTATTTAAAGTTAAATTATCAATAGTAATATTTCAATTCTATTGAATTGTCGTAGTTTCTCTCTAAGATGGCTGTTTTTTAATATTTTAATTCTAAAAATTTTGTTTACTATAATTCCCGTTTCTTAGAAAATAAAGGAAAGGAAGGAAATTTCTTTGTTTACTAGGAGACTCTTATGAAAAATAAATCTGTTATATTTGGTGCCATTCTAACAACTTGTATAATGGCCCTCGGAGCGCAAGCAAAAGCTAGTCATACCCAACACTCTGATATGCCTCGTGGAGGGTACCAGTGTTTTGAAGATGGTACTTGCAGTGAAAGACAGAATAGCAACCATAATGGGAACGGGAGCATGAATCGTCCCCTAAAAATGCACTCTGTTGAGAAGATGGAAGGGACTGTGAAGTCTGTAAATCGTATGAAAATGCCTAAAGGAGACCATATCGAGGTAGTATTAGATACTGAGAATGGAGAGAAGCACGTCATTTTAGGATCTGCCCGAAAGATGGAAGGATCTAAAGTGCGGGTTCAGGCTGGAGATAAAATCCAAGTTGTTGGTTTTCCTGTTAAGGCAAATGGAAAAGAGGTGATGATGGCAAGAGAAGTGAGCAAAAACGGAAATGTTCACCAAATTCTTGACGACCGTCGTCAGCCTGTTGGAGAAGATGAGCATTCCAATAATGGAAATGCACACCGAAAAAATGGCCACGATCGAAACGGGAATTCTCGTAATGGAAATGGATCTCACCGTTACAACTAAGTTGTAGGGATCTAGTTTCCTGTAGGAGAAAATGATAGAAGATTCCTGGGAGTCCATGATTTTCTCAGGGATCTTTTTATGTTGTTCAAATCCAATTAGGCCAGGATTTTAGGAGGATTTTTTGCAAGTTGAGTCAAGATATGGTTTTTGACTAAATCAACCTTGTCGGAGAAACAAGAAGTAGAGATTAGTTTTCTAATTTTTTAAAGGAGAAATAAATGAAAAAAATAAATATGATGTTTGGTGCCCTTTTGACTACCTGCCTGCTTGCAGGTTTTGGAAGTTCGGCTCAAGCAGAAGATAAGCATCACTGTTCTCACTGCAATGTGTTCCATGGTGACCAAGAGCAAAGTAGTGACAGGCACATGGATGATCGCCGTATGGACCACCGTGGAGATGATCGCCGTATGGACCACCGTGGAGATGATCGCCGTATGGACCACCGTGGAGATGACCGCTGTATGGACCACCGTGGAGATGATCGCCGTATGGACCACCGTGGAGATGACCGCTGTATGGACCACCGTGGAGATGATCGCCGTATGGACCACCGCGGAGATGACCGCCGTATGGACCACCGCGGAGATGATCGCCGTATGGACCACCGTGGAGATGACCACCGTGGAGATGACCACCGTGGAGATGACCACCGTGGAGATGACCACCGTGGAGATGACCGCCGTATGGACCACCGTGGAGATGATCGTATGAAAGATCACCAAAGTAATTAAGAGTGATGACAAAAACCAATCTACACAGATTGGTTTTTTCCATTCATCTCCCTGATGATTTCAAAGACACCCGGACCAATTGCGGTTCGGGTGTTTTTTATTGGTCGAGTAGGAAGGTTCGCATGAGGCACAAAGCCTGGCTATAAGTGAGTATTCTCCCGTGGCTGGCACATACGGTTTCCCAGTGGAAGGGGACATTCAATGCTGTCTCAGAGACAAGGAGGTATCCATCGTTGGGGCATTTGAAAAATAGGGAATTCCCATCAGTTCCTGCAATTACAAGGACTTCAGTGGTAGAAGGCATCTCTCCAAAATACTGGGCCATTTCTTCAGGGCCGTAGTGTAGTAATTGGTACCCGCTTTTTTCTCCGAGAATAAACTGAGCCAGGCCAAAGTTTTGGAAGCGATGGCCTAAAGAGGTCCCTTGGCTTGGAGGCGCCAGCATCACAACTCGTCCGATCTTGGCCTCTTCAGGACAGTCAGGGCTATTCAGAGCACACCGTAAGATCAAGGCTCCGGTTGAGTGGGTAACAAAGTCAATGGGTTCTCCAGGTTGGCAGCAGGCAATCTTTTGGAGAAGGGGGAGAAGCTTTGCGGAGTGTTGCTGGATACAGGCTTTTCGACTCTCATACTCCCACAAGTAGACATCGTAACCGCTATTTTTTAATACATTCTTTACAGCAAGCAAACTCCTTGCATTCGTCAAAATTCCGTGGATTCCCACGACTGTCTGCGCCTCTACTGGGAACGAGAGTAGTTGTCCAATCGCTACCAAAAAAATGATGAATCCTCGTCTCATAAATCCTCCAATGTGATTCCTTCCCTATAAGAAATTTTCTGGAGGTTCGTCAAGGATTTTATAGAGATTTACTCGAACATGTGGTGGTGATGTAGGGTATTTACTCTCTCAAATGTTCCATGTTGGGGATTGGGTTGAGATTGGTCTTGATGGAGAAACTCTTTAGAAAGTTGAATCGTCTTTCTAGAGGTCATGATCCAATTATGGGCGACAGGTAGAACTTTATGGGTATGGGGAGTAGGAAGATATGTCTCACTTACCGCTACTTTTCCGTCGTTGGGTTCGTCGAAGAATTTTCCCAAGAAAGGTCCATGTTTTGTTCCGGCTATCACCATCACATCCATGGAAGAGGGGAAGTCTCCGATGGCTAACATTTCCTCAGGAGAATAATTCATCAGTTGCTCTCCCGCTTTTTTGCCAAAGAAGAAGCGAGCTCCACGGAGTTGCTTGGCTTTTCTAGCAAGAGAGGCTCCTTGGTTAGGGGGAGCGAGGAGGATAGCTTTTCCCATCTTCCCTTCGGGAGGGCAATGGGGGTGGCTTACGGCAGCTCTCACGATCAGTCCACCCATCGAGTGAGAGACAAAGTGGATTGGCTCTCCCGGCCTTTCCTTAGCAATCATCTGCATGATTTTGACTAGATCCTGGGCATGTCCTTCAATCGTCTCTCTTCTACTAGGATAGTCCCAAAGATAGACATGATACCCTTCCTCTCTAAACGCGTTTCCCATTGGGATCATGCATTTATATGAGCGAAAAAACCCATGCAAACAGATCACAGATCCCTCTTGAGCATCTAAAGAGGCAAATTGAGCAAAAATGAAGAATAAAAAGAGAATTCTTTTCATATATCTCCCGATATATAAAAGATACTATTCTATATATTGTTTGTAAACTTAAAAATTAATGTTGACATATTAGTTATGCTGACCTAAATCATCCTTATTC
>JAAKFR010000030.1 GCA_011064985.1 Chlamydiota bacterium | reverse complement strand
TTACGAAGTAAGCTACCCCATCGTTGTCAATGGCCAAACAGTTGGAACTTACACGGTATCTGGAGGAACAGGGAACTTCACCAATTCGAATGTCAATGTACTGATGATCGACCTCGAAGACTACCGGCCTCAAGACGGGGAGGTAATACCCCTCTTCGCGATCCCTGAAGAGGAAAAAAAGTATTGGGAGTCGATCGAGATTCAAGGAGAGGTGGAGTGCCTCGAAATGGGAGGAAAAGTATTTTCAGACTCTCAAGATGCAGGATATGTTTTCAATGTTGTCTTCACAGAAAGCAAAACGTGTCGCGTCAACCAAGCAGTGGTCTTGCCAACCTTAAGCTTTCTTTTAAGAGTGTAGGCTCGAGCTGCTGCTCACATAGATATCCACTCAGAGAAAACGGTCGCCACATTTTTGCTAAGCACAACCTAGAAACTGCCCAAAAGATCTCCCGTTCCCTTGGCGAAATCGAAATCAAAGAAAGCCCCCCCCCATCTTTCCCATCCAAATCCAATACCTCGAAAACAACCACGTTTACCCGACAGCATTCCCATCACCAAGCTCTCTCTCAGAAACTAGAACACTGCTTTTCTTTGAAGTTTTCCCTTTTAGGGAGTAACCTTAGCGCAGAAATTATAGAAACCATGTGTAGCCGTTTTTTCTTGCGAAAATTTTATGGAAGATTCATAGTGAATGTAAAATTTAGTAGAAGGAGGTAATATTACGCAGCATGAACGACATATATGCGCGCCCAATAAGGAGAAGGAAGAAGTCAGGGTTGTTCCAGAAGAGGTACCAAAAGGTTCGCGTTTTAAGGGATATACCGAGTTTACGGTGCAAGATGTGGAAATCAAAGTCACAGAAGCAACTTATAAACTTGGAGTTTGGGATCCACCTCATTGCTCTGACACTAGAAGTTTGGGAAAATAGCGGGAATTGCTGCATAATTTACCTTCAATTTGACGTAAAACCTAACTATAAGTTAGGTTTTATGTATGAAAACAAATGAGATGGAACAGAATCTCTACCAGATAGCCAGTTTCCAGCCAGGGCCCCTGCAAAGTAGTCGGGATTTTTTCATTAAAAAACTTGATGGTTATTTGATTCTGATTATCAGAGAGTTGTGAAAACGGTCCGTTTCGTGTCGCAGACCTTCAGGAGAATAACCTGGTTCAAATAGCATTGTAAGCCTATCGAGTATTTTTAATGAAAAAATCCCGACTACTTTGCAGGGGTCCTGAGTCTCCAGCAGGGTTATTTTACTGTCCGCCAAGCCAAAGAGGCGGGGTATGCAGGTAGTCGCTTTCCCTATCATGTGAGTAAGGGACAGTGGATGCGGGAAGGGCGTGGGATTTATCGGCTTGCTAACTATCCAATGGGAGATCGCCCTGATCTAGTTTATTGGAGTCTGTGGTCTTGTAACCGTTGTGTCCTTCCAGTGAGGGTGCGTGAAAAAAAATGCGAAAAAAATATGAGCTATGGCATGGTGTCGGTTTATTTTGAGGTGATATGTCATCTGTTCTCGATAAATTGACCAAGATTGAGGCCTTAATTTAGCGAGCTTCCTTTGCAGGGGAGAAGCAGGCTGCTGTTCTCGCAAAGCAAAGAATCCTTGCTACTCTCCACCAGCCGACACAGAAAGCAATCGAATATAAAGTCTCCTTTGATAGCCCATGGAAAAAACAGCTTTTTATTGCATTCTGCGCCAATAAAGGTTCGAGTTCCCATCCTCAGGCACAAAGTAGGGGGCATGCAAGAGCCTGGTATGCTTGTGTCTGAAGACCAGAGTCTTGGGTTTTTAACCGATTTGGGTTACACCCAAAAGATTAGATCTGGTCTTGGAGGATTTGGGTGCGATAGTGGTCCATGAGGGAGACCATGTAGTGGAGGTTGTGGATGGAGGCGAGGGTAAGGGCTGTTGTCTCGCGAGCTTTGAAGAGGTGGTGGAGGTAGGCAAGGGAGTAGTGCTCACAGGTGGGGCAGGAGCACTCTTTTTCGATAGGGGAGAAGGTTTTGGCGTGTTTTGTGGAGGAAATTTTGATTCCTCCATCATGAGTCAACAGGAAGCCGTGGCGGGCAGCGCGAGTGGGGTAGGAGCTGTCGAAGGTGTCGATCCCAAGTGGGACGAGCTCTTCGATGGAGGGAAGGTCTCCGATTCCGAGGAGGTGGTTGGGTTTCTCATCGGGAAGAAGGGGGCGGGTAAAGGAGACAAGCTCTCGGAGTTCATCTCTATTTTTCCCAACGCTCCCTCCAATTGCGTACCCGTCGAAGGGGAGATCTGTTAACGTCTCGCAGCTGAGCTTGCGGAGCTCAGGGTCGATCCCTCCATGAATCACCCCATAAATTGCCTGGTTATTTGGGTTTTTTAGGTGGGCATCGAGTGATCTTTTTTCCCATCTGTGGGTCCGGGCAAGAGACTTTTTCAACTCATCGTGTTCGATATGATAGGGGGGGAGTTCGTCTAGAGGGATGATGATGTCAGCCCCCAGATCCTTTTGCGCTTGGATCGACGATTCGGGAGTGAGCAAGATCTTCGCTCCGTCGCGGTAGGAGCGGAAAAGAGCTCCCTCCTCAGAAATCTTGAGAAGACACCCATCTCCTTTCTTCTGCCCTCGACTTTTGAGTTCATTTTGGACAGAGCCGTACGCGAGACTGAAGACTTGGAAGCCCCCAGAGTCGGTGATGAGAGGTTGTTTCCTGTTGATAAAAGAGTGGAGACCGCCAGCTTCCCTTACAACTTCTATTCCAGGCTGGAGTAGGAGGTGGTAGGTGTTGCAAAACATCAACTGGAGGCCGATCTCTTCGACCATTTGGTTGCTAAGAGCCTTCAATGTTCCATTTGTTCCGACCGCTACAAAGCTAGGGGTGTCGATCGTTCCGTGTGGAGTGTGAATCTTCCCCACCCGCGCTCTTGATTTTTTCGATTTGTGGATGATTTCAAACTTCACGGGTTACTCCTCTTTTGCAAAGGACGACAAAAGGTGTTGTGGCGAGTATAACGAGCCCCTTGATGCACAAGCTCATCAAGATCACATCTCCAGGATGGGCAATCAGTCCGTACAATCCCAGGAAGGTAAAAAGGAGAGTGTCGATCACCTGAGAGAGGAGAAGGGAAATCGTAGTCCGAAGAGGCAAAAATCTCCCTCCTGTCTTCTCTCGAAGGTAGCGGAAAAAGGCGATGTCGAGAAGTTGTACGACGAGAAAGGAGCTCACAGAGGCGAAAAGAAGGCGAGGCATCGGAGAAAAGAGAAACTGAAAAGCCGTTTGGGACTGGTCGAAGATGTTGGGAATATAGGCGAGATGGAGCACCGTTAAGAGCCAAAAACCGAAAGTGAGAAATAAGGAGATCCAGATGACCGATCTTGCTTGGCTTTCCCCGTAAAACTCTTGCATTAAATTGAGTCCGAGAAGGTATCCTACAGCTAGAGCATCGGAGGCTGTGACTTCCAGCTTAAAGAGGGTAATCTGCTTTAAGACAAAGAGGTTCATGACAACTGCAAGTAGACCCAGCCATGCGATTGTGACCTCTTTCCCTAAACGGAGAGCAATCAGCAGGAGCGAACAGACAACTGAAACCTGGAAACCTAAAACGACAATGTTGTGCATAATTTCATTTTGTAACAATGAATCTTGAGAGAGTATGCCAAAAAACGTAAAAACTCTCATTATGAAATTTGGAGGGGCTTCTGTAGCTTCTCCCGATAAATTTTCGTCCTGTGCTGAGCTAGTTGCTGCTCGGAGAGAGGAGTATCCTCGTATTGTGATCGTAGTCAGTGCCATGAGGGGGATGACCGAGCAACTCATCTCTCTTGCTCAGGAGGTTCATCCTGCCCCGCCAAGGCGGGAGTATGATATGCTCGTGAGCGTTGGGGAGAGGATCAGTATCTCTCTTTTAGCTATGGCCCTTGCTGCACAGGGGCATGAGGCGGTGAGCTTTACCGGGAGTCAGTCTGGGATTATGACAAGCTCCCACCATGGAGAGGCGAAGATTCTCGAAGTGCGCCCAAAAAGGATTTTAGAGGCTCTGGGTAGGAGACAAATTGCCATTGTCGCTGGGTTTCAGGGGGTGAGCCTGGAGAGAGAGATCACCACTCTTGGACGTGGGGGCTCAGATACGACAGCTGTGGCGTTGGGGGTGGCGCTGCGGGCAGAAAAAGTCGAATTTTTCAAAGATGTAGGGGGGATCTACACGGCAAACCCCAAAGTGGCTCTTGATGCGGAGCTTATTTCAGAGCTCTCTCACGGGCAAGCTCTTGAGGTAGTGAACAAGACAGGAGGGCAGGTTTTGCACCCGCGAGCTCTTGAGCTTGCTGCGAGAAGCGGGCTTCCCCTCCATTTACGCCCCTTTCCACCACGTTCCGGCTCTGGCACCACCATCACATCCTCAAGCACCCCCCTTTCATGTCCCCTCTACGAAAAATGAGTGAGGGCTCAGGGAATCAGTTTTCTTAAGTTTGGGTGTAAAATAGAGTTTGTAGTTTAAGAAAAAATGAAGATTTGATAAAATATATGTAGATCCCTGATGGTGAGGGAATAAAAAACATAATAGGGGGATAATATTATGAGTTGTTTAAAAGGAATTTGTGGTTCTTCTGGAAGTGCAGAAGGCAAAAAGTGTGATTGCAATCGGTACCAAGCTGGGATGATTGGGACGATCGTAACAGCGCTCGCGCTTCTTACGCTGGCTGGTCTTTCTGCTGGAGGGGTCCTAGGGTCTCCGCCTGTTTGCTCCTACGTAGCAGTGGGTCTTGGTACGGGGTCGATTGTGAGTATGGTTGCGACTGCTGTCCTGTATGCCATGTCGGATAAAGGGTCGAAAGTGCGTACCCTTGGTAATGGACCTTGTGAATTAGATGAAATCAAGTCAGCTACTATCGTGAACAATCTCGATGTGAATTTGTCAGGGCAAAAAACACTTCAAGAATACCGGGAAAGTGTCAGTAATGAGCTGAATCAAAATAATGACGACTAAGCATCTATCTAAATTGTGGTGGGTGGAAAAGGCGGCCGATTGGTCGCCTTTTTTTGTGGTGGTTTTCGCTTGATGTTTCTTAGGTAGTAGCGTATAGTCCCGCTTTCGGAACATCGGGGTTTTCATGGATTTTGCAGCTAGAAAAAGAGTCCCTCGCAACTACGACGGCCCCCTTCCTACTGCTCGCCCGATCCAAAAGCTCCTCCCCTCCATTCTCCGCTCGATTAGTCACCGTTACCAAGACCGTCCAGAGATGATTCTTGTAGCTTGGCCTGAGGTGATTGGTTCCCATTTGGCGAGTATGACAGAGGCTGTTTCTTTTCACGACGGCGTTCTACATGTGAGAGTCCGGAATTCGACTCTCTATAGCCTTTTAACACAGGTAGAAAAACCGCGTATTTTACAAAACCTACGACAGAAATTTCCTGGAAGTAAGATCAAAACGATCTCCTTTAGGATGGGATAAGAATAGATGGATTTAGAACAAGACGAAAAACAGAAACCATCACAGTACGATGCGAGTGCAATCACTGTATTAGAAGGGCTCCAAGCCGTCCGGGAGCGTCCTGGGATGTATATTGGAGATACGAGTTCAGCAGGACTCCACCATCTCGTCTATGAGGTGGTAGACAACAGCATTGACGAGGCGATGGCCGGCTACTGCTCCCAGATCGATGTGACGATCCATCCAGACCAGAGTATCACCGTTGAGGACAATGGGCGGGGGATTCCAATCGGAGTCCAGGCCTCTGAGACAAAGAAGCAAGGAAGGGAGGTAAGCGCCCTTGAGGTTGTGATGACCGTCTTGCATGCTGGAGGAAAATTCTCTAACGATATCTACAAGATTTCGGGAGGTCTCCACGGGGTGGGGGTCTCTTGCGTGAATGCCCTATCGAAAAAGTTTCAGGTACAGGTCTTCAAGGAGGGGAATATCCACCAGATGGAGTTCTCACAAGGAAAGCCCCAGACCTCTCTAGAGGTGGTAGGAAAAACCGACAAGCGCGGAACAAAAGTCACCTTCTGGCCCGATGACACGATTTTCTCCGTAACCGAATATGACGCTGACATTATAGCTAAGCGGCTCCGTGAGCTCGCCTTTTTGAGCCGAGGGGTCGATATCCGTTTCCGCGATGAGCGGGATGAAGAGCGGGAAGATGCCCAGTTCTGTTATGAGGGAGGGATCGTCTCTTTTGTCTCTTATCTCAACGAAAACCGGGAGGTGCTTTTCCCCGCCCCTGTCCATTTCCGGGGAGCCCGCGAGGGGGATGATGGGCCAGTTGAATTTGAAGTTGCTATGCAGTGGAATGATGGGTATACCGAGTCGATTTTCTCCTATGCTAACAACATCCCCACTCGTCAGGGGGGGACCCACCTAACTGCCTTCTCAACTGCTTTGACTCGGGTCTTAAACCAGTATATCAAATCGAAAAACCTCCTCAAAAGTGACAAGATCTCCCTCACAGGAGAGGACATGCGTGAGGGGCTTACGGCTGTTATTTCGGTCAAAGTGCCCAACCCCCAATTCGAGGGGCAGACGAAGCAACGACTGGGAAATAGTGATGTAGGGACCATTGTCCAGCAGATCGTGGGAGAGGAGCTCTCAATCTTTTTGGAGGAAAATCCCCAACTTGCCCGCGGCATTGTCGATAAAGTCGTGGTGGCTGCTCAGGCAAGGGAAGCGGCAAAAAAAGCTCGTGAACTGACTTTTCGAAAAACTGCTCTAGATAGTGCCCGTCTTCCTGGGAAGCTGATCGACTGTTTAGAGAAAGATCCTACTAAGTGTGAGATCTACATCGTAGAAGGGGATTCGGCTGGTGGATCTGCGAAGATGGGGCGAGACCGCCGTTTCCAGGCGATTTTGCCGATTCGAGGAAAGATTCTGAATGTGGAGAAAGCACGTCTGCAGAAGGTCTTCCAAAACCAGGAAGTGGGGACGATGATCGCAGCACTTGGTTGTGGGATTGGAAAAGAATCATTTAACCTCGAAAAGCTCCGTTACCACCGGGTCATCATCATGACCGATGCCGATGTCGATGGCTCTCACATCCGGACTCTCCTGCTTACCTTCTTCTACAGGCATATGCTACCGCTCATCGAAAATGAGTTTATCTACATCGCCCAGCCCCCTCTCTACAAGGTGAGCCGGAAAAAGCAGAGTCGTTACATCACCTCCGAAAGAGAGATGGACGACTACCTCCTTGAGCTTGGGTGTAAGGATATCAACTTCTATCTTGGGGATGCAGAAGAGCCTCTTGATGGGGAAAAAGCTAAAGAGCTTGTCGATTTGATCCTCAATGTGGAGATCTTCATCACTTCGGTGGAAAGAAAAGCAATCCCATTTAGAGAGTTTCTTGATGCGAAAGACTCTTCTGGGAACTATCCCCGCTATCTTCTTGCCGATCAGGGGAAGCTCGTCTACTTTGAAGATGAATTCCTCGAAATCGCTTCTCAGCATGAAAAAGAGCAGAGGCAAAAGCATGAGGAGACTCTCAGCTCTATCCCAGAGGAGGAGATCACCGATACGATGCGAAGCTTCAGAGCGAAGCCCCTCTCCTTCACCGAGCTTTTCAAAGAAGAGTCGTTTTCCTCCCTTCTCTCAAGGTTGCAAGCTTTTGGGTTTTCCCTAGATCAATATCTGATTGCTGAAGGGAAGCTCCTCGCCGTGCAAGAGGGAGAAGAGAACCCAACTGATCTCTTCACCTTAAAAGAGCTCATTGATTTTCTCCGTATTCATGGGAGGAAAGGGATTGAAATCCAACGGTACAAGGGTCTTGGAGAGATGAATGCTGACCAGCTTTGGGAGACGACGATGGATCCTGCCAAGCGGACTCTTCTACAGGTGAAGCTGCCCGATGCAATTGCTGCCGACCATATGTTTACGATGTTGATGGGGGAAGAGGTCCCTCCACGACGGAAATTTATTGAACACCACGCCCTCTCTGTTAAGAATTTGGATATCTAAAGGAACTCGACCATGTCTTTCCGAGAAAATGAAATCATTTTGCCCCGTAACCTCGAAGAAGAGATGAAGGAGAGTTATCTCCGCTACTCGATGTCGGTGATCATCTCCCGGGCTTTGCCCGATGCGCGTGATGGGCTAAAACCCTCGCAACGACGTATTCTCTTTGCGATGCGCCAACTCAATTTGACACCGGGTGCTAAGCACAGAAAGTGTGCGAAGATCTGCGGGGATACTTCTGGGGACTACCACCCTCACGGGGAATCAGTGATTTACCCTACTCTTGTCCGAATGGCCCAAGATTGGGCGATGCGCTATCCCTTAGTCGACGGACAGGGGAACTTTGGTTCTGTCGATGGAGACCCACCTGCTGCGATGCGTTATACCGAAGCAAGACTCACAGCGAGTGCCTTGCAGCTCATGGAGGATCTCGACAAAGAAACTGTCGACATGATCCCCAACTACGATGAGACAAAAACCGAACCGACCGTCTTCCCTTCAAAATTCCCGAACCTCCTTTGTAATGGCTCCTCAGGGATCGCTGTTGGGATGGCGACAAATATCCCACCACACAACCTCAAAGAGCTCATCCAAGCGACTCTTCTTGTTTTAGAGAATAAGGAGACGACGATCGAAGAGATCATGCAAGTGATGCCTGGGCCCGATTTCCCGACTGGTGGAAGGATCTGCGGTCTAAGGGGGATCCATGAAGCCTACCACACCGGGCGTGGAAAGCTCACTCTCCGAGGTATTTTTCACCAAGAGGACAGCCCTGACCAACCAGGAAGGGAGAGGCTTGTCATTGATGAGATTCCCTACAACGTCAACAAGTCACGCTTAATCGAGCAGATTGCCGACCTTGTGACCAACAAGTCGATCACAGGGATCAGCGATGTGCGGGATGAATCAGACAAGGATGGGATGCGGATCGTCATCGAGCTCAAGCGAGGAGAGATCCCTGATGTGACTCTTAACCAGCTCTACAAATTTACCAGCATGCAGGTCACCTTTGGGTGCAACATGTTAGCTCTTGATAAGAAGCTCCCTCGGACCATGAACGTCAAGCAGATGATCTCTGCTTGGGTGAACCATCGGATTGAGGTGATCCGCCGCCGTGTCCGATTCGAGCTTACGAAAGCTGAAGCAAGAGCCCATATCTTAGAAGGGTACATCAAAGCGATCGACCATCTCGATGAGGTCGTGAAGGTCATCCGTGCTAGTTCCAACCGTGATGAAGCCCGGGCAGAGCTCATCTCCCACTACACCTTTTCCGAGCGTCAGGCGAATGCTGTTCTCGATCTTCGCCTCTACCAACTCACCGGCCTTGAACACGAAAAGATCCAAGCTGAGTATGATGAGCTACTCAAAAAGATCGAACATTTCCGCTCTGTTCTTGCCAGTGAAGCCCTCATTCGGGGGATTATCCGGGACGAACTCCTTGCGATTGAGAAGAGCAACAAATCCCTTCGTAAAACCGAAATCTCTCCTGCTGAAGGGGAATTTAACATGGAAGATCTGATCGCCGACGAGCCAGTTGTGATCACCATTTCTGAAGACGACTACGTGAAGCGGATGTCTCTCGATCTTTTCCGTGAACAGAAGCGGGGTGGGCAGGGAGTTGCCGGCTTTGATTTGAAGCGAGAGACAGATGCTTTGAAGGGAGTCTTTGTCGCCTCCACCCACGAGAACCTCTTGATCTTCACCAACAAAGGGCGGTGTTATTGGCTCAAAGTGTGGCAGTTGCCTGAAGGGGAGCGGCGCTCTAAGGGGAAGGCCCTCATCAATCTCCTCGAAGATCTCCAAGAAGGAGAGGAAATTGCCACCATCCTCCGGACAAAAGGGTTTACAGATGACCGGTATATCCTCATGGCAACCCGTAATGGGACCGTGAAGAAAACAGAGCTCTCCTCTTTCAGTAACCCTCGCCGTAAAGGGGTCCGAGCCCTTGAAATTGAAGAGGGGAACGATCTGATCGCCGCCCGCCTCGTGGGAGGGGAAGAGAATGTGATGCTCTTCACTCACCTTGGGATGGCCGTCCGATTTGCTCACGACCAGGTCCGTCCGATGGGACGAACTGCTCGAGGGGTAAGAGGGGTGAAGCTCAAATCTGCTGAAGATTACCTCGTAGGTTGTGAAGTTGTGGCAAGCGAGGAGGAGACTCTCCTCGTCGTCTGTGAAAATGGCTTTGGAAAGCGGTCTCTAGTAGGAGGGTTCAGGCAGACGAAACGTGGAGGAGTCGGAGTCCGTTCGATTGTAACAAGTGAGCGGAATGGAAATGTGATTGGTGCTGTGAGTGTCTCCGATGAAGATGGTCTTTTGATGATGTCACAATTAGGACAAACAGTCAGGATCAATATGAAAGACCTCCGAGTCCTTGGACGAAATACCCAAGGAGTGAAACTTGCGAACCTGAAAACCGAAGACAAACTCCTTGCCATAGAAAAACTCGAAGGGGTAGAAAAAGAGGAGGAGGAACTGGCCGATGCAGGAAGTACATAAGCCGTATGAGGGACTCTTCCTTACGATTGAAGGGGGAGAAGGATCAGGAAAAACAACTCTAGTGCAAGGGGTTGTAGATGCCCTAGAAAAACGGGGATATACCGTACTCAGAACACGTGAACCTGGGGGAACTGCTCTTTCTGAGCGTCTTCGAGAGCTTGTTTTAAGCCCAGATATCGATTGTTCAATCAGCGAAAAAACCGAACTCTTTCTTTTCCTCACTTCTCGGATCCAACATTTTGAAGAGAAGATCTTGCCAGCACTCCGTCGTGGAGAGGTCGTGATCTGTGAAAGATTCCACGACTCCTCTATTGCCTACCAGGGGGGAGCGCGTCATCTTGGCATGGGGTATGTCGAGGAACTTTGCACTCTATCTACTGAAGGAATCCAGCCCGATTGCACCCTCTTTTTGGATCTCGATCCAAAAGTGGGAAGAGAGCGTCTCGAGACTTCGAGAGGGGAAAAAATCGACCGGCTTGAGAGAGAACCTCTCCAGTTCCACCAGGAAGTGCGCCAAGGGTATCTCCATCTAGCCGATAAACACCACGACCGGATCTCTGTTCTGGATGCGAGCCTCTCACAAGAAGAGGTTCTTAAGGCTGCCCTTTCTGCGATTGAATCAAAACTTCTTCTCAGACCCCATGCAACCTGAAGTCCGCCTCCAGAAGATGGTCGAGACAGGGAAAGTTCCCTCAGCTCTCCTCCTTTCAGGCCCAAAATCCTCACAGAAAGAGACGATCGCCTACCAATTTGCCTCCAGCCTGACCCAAGATCCAAAACCTAAGACCCCTCCCGTACACCCCGATATCCACCTCTTTTTCCCGGAAGGAAAGGTCCATCTCCATCCGATCGAATCGCTAAGACGCCTCTTTAAAGACATTTCCCTCGCCCCTTACCAAGCCAAGTGGCGGGTTTTTCTCATCCACGAAGCCGACCGGATGCCCCCCTCTAGCAGTCAATCCCTTCTCAAAACGTTAGAGGAGCCCACCCCCCATTCGGTGATCCTTCTTCTCACCTCCCACCCCGAGAAGATCCTCCCTACCATCCACTCCCGTTGCCAACTCCTCGAATTTCCCCCAAACGAGACCCAAGCTCCCCATCCAATCCTCGGTGTGCTCGCAGGAAAAAGCCCTCTTAGTGCAATTTCACAAGAGGAACCCGACATCGAGGCTCTTCTCGAAACGATCCTCTTCTGGTACCGGGATCGGATTCTCCTCGATCTTGCCTGTGGAGAGTCGTTTTTGCATTATCCAGAGCACAAAGAGGCGATCCGAAACATGCAACCTGTCCCCCTTTCTCGCCTAGAGAAGCTTCTTTCCAAGACAAGGATGGCTCTTGAACGCTCCTCTAAGCTTGAACCCGTGCTCGAGGCTCTCTTTTTACAACTTCCTTAGTTTTTGGGGGATTCCTAACTGCGAAGAACGCGAAGGGATCTTCGATATCGTAAAGATTTTTTTGATGATGTATTAATAATAATTGTGGTATAATGTTTCTGGAAGTTATACAGGAGGAAGAGGATATGTGTTTAAGATCAGATAGTGTAGGACGCGCTATTGAGACAGACGGGAGAAGATGGAAGACAAGCGAAGAAGCAAAATGGAAGACTAGATACTCGATTTCAGTTGCAATCGGGGCAATTCTTTTGGTCGGCTCCATTTTTGCTTTATTAGCTGCTAACCAGATCTTTCCTCATGGAGCAAATGTTTTTGGGTTACACCCATAATATGTGATCGTGTGCAGTCGCTGACATAGCTTGTTAGCGGACGAGGAGCCCTCTCCGGTTTGGGTTGACTGCTTGAAGGAGGAGGTCGAGTTTTTGGAAGGAGGGAGCGATCGATCCGTTTTCATAGCGGGCGTAGGCAGTAGGCGAGGATGAGCCTAGTCTGGAAGCTACTTCTCGGATAGAAAAGCCACTTTTTTCTCTTTGACGTCGTAGACTTAAGGCTAGAAGAAGGCGGGTATCAGTTGCCTCTAAACCGAACAATTCTTTCTCATAGGTGTAGAGATGTAACCCGAATTTTTTGTCGATCTTACCAGGAAAAGTATCGTACATCAATTCCATAACAACATCGAGCATCATTTCTAGAGCGTGTTTTCTAGTTTTTCCTTTGTAGCATATTACACGAATATGTGTACAGAGTCAACTGCTAGGGGAGAGGAGGGTGTGGAGGAAGTTTTGGAGGGAGATGAGGATGTGATGAGGGATCTCATGGCCACCGGGGAAGGAGTGTAGCGAGCCTTTCCAGCCGGCATTTGTGAGGAGGTTGCCAAGCGCTTCAGCTTGGGAGAAGGGGAGCATAGGATCCTCTGTTCCATGGCTGAGAAAGAAGGGAGTTCCAGCATGTTGTGGAGCAAGTCTCTTCCAGTCGGGCGTGTGGATAAGAGTTGTAGAGAGCAGAATGGCTCCACCGAGTTGCCAAGGAGAGTGGAGGATCGTCTCTATTGCCAGGATCCCTCCCTGGCTAAACCCTCCGAGAAGGACCTTGGAAGGGGGAACGGAGAGCTCTCCGATCAGCTGGTGGATCTGGTCTGTGAGGGGGCGCAAGTCTTCTGGAAAGGCGTGAGCTACTTCTTCAAATCCATTGTCTCTCACTGCAATTTGAAGAGCTTCGATATCGATAGGAAACCACCCTCTCCCCGAATAACCTGGCATGAGAGGGACCTCGAGGGGACCTTGGGGAAAAAGCCAGGTGGGCTGCGGGTTGTTCTGGTAGTCCTTGCTAAGGGGGACAAGGTCGTAGGCGTCTGCCCCAAAGCCATGGAAGAGGAGGATCACCGGTCCTTCCGTGTCTCCTGCAACTTCAACGATCTCAAGTCCGGCTAGTTTTTTTTTCTGGTACTTCATCCTTTGGAAACCTGTTGGCAACTTCCTGCCAGTTGACATTGTTGAAAAAGGCGTCGATGTAGGCAGCTCGGTCAAGCCCATACATCGTCAAGTAGGCGTGCTCCCAAACATCTAGGATCAAGATCGGTTTTCCTCCTGCCATATGGCCGATGTCGTGTTCTGCAATCCACATATTGAGAAGACGCCCCTCGACTGGATCGAGGTAGAGGACGACCCAACCAATCCCGCGCATAAGACCTGTAGACTTGAAGTTTTCTTGCCAAGCTGCAAAGGTGCCAAAGTCTTGCTCGATTCTCCCACAGAGAGGAGAGTCGGGATCGAGCTCAGAATCGGGGGTTCCACCTAGGTTGCTGAAATAGAGTTCGTGGAGGCGCATCCCGTCAAATTCCCATCCGAGTCTCCGTTTGATTTCCGCGTACTGGGGCGTCCTCTCTTTCCCCTCTTTTGCATAGCCGTCAAGGATCTGGATGAAGAGGTTGGTATTTTTGACATACCCTTGGTAGAGGGTGAAGTGCATTTTCAGAGCTTCATCTGTGAAGCCGGGCATTCCCAGAATATTGGAGAAGTCTTTGGCTTCGTATGGTTCAAGTGATGGGGGGGGTGTCTCTGCGGCAATAAGCGATGTTGTGAGTAAAAACAGCATCAGAAGTAGTTTTTTCATGGGATCCTCCAAGGGTATCTTTTCCCCGGATCATACCAACTGCTTGCCTATTAATCAATTTTGAAGTAGCGTAAGGGGTATGTTACTTGTTCGCAAGGGGAAGGAAAGAGGGTACGAAGACAAGGGATGGCTCCAAACCTACCACACCTTCTCGTTTGATACCTATTACGATCCAGACTATCTCCAATACCATGCCCTTCGTGTGATCAACGAGGATACATTGAAAGGTGGTAAAGGGTTCGGTTCCCATTTCCACAAGGATATGGAGATCTTGACAATCGTGATGGAGGGGGTCCTTGAGCACCACGACAGCATGGGAAATACCAACGTGATTCGTCCTGGTGAAGTACAACATATGAGTGCTGGTAGTGGCATCACCCATAGCGAATACAACCTCTCTCACACGATCCCTGCCCACTTCTATCAGATCTGGATCAATCCCGACCAGTTTACTCTTGAGCCGAGCTACACCCAAAAGACCTACTCTACAGCATCTAAGTGGGGGAAGTGGTGTCTGATCGCTTCAAGAAACGGCCGTGATGGATCGATTCGGATCCACCAAGATGTCGATCTCTATGCCACTCTTCTCGATGATAACGACGAGTTACTCTTTGAACCCGTTTATGAGCGGCACTACTGGGCCCAAATCCTTTCGGGCAAGTTCCTCGTCCAAGAACAGATCTTAGATGCAGGGGACGGGATCGCGATTGAAGATGAGTCTCCTATCGAATTCCGTTGCTTACAGAACGGTGAGTTCCTCCTCTTCGACCTCCCCTAATTCTCTCAAAAAGTGAAAACAGGATAGATAGGATCGCCTCCGGCAAGCGGGATAATGTACTCAACCCAAGTTGCTACCTCAACAAAAAAATAAAGCTAACCACAGAGACATAGAATCAAACTTGGGTACATTTTTTATCACCACAGAGAACACAGAGAACAAAAGAGAGCGCGAGAGAGGAATTTTCCTCCTCTGTGCTCTCTGTGTGCTCTGTGGTAAAATTGGTTTTGTGAAACTTATCTATCCTGTTTTAATTCACCGCAAGCAGTTACCAGAGGCCGAGGAGTTTCCACCAGAAGGGGCCGAGGCCCATCCAGATGGCGATGTTGACAAGGCTTAAGAGGAAGCCGACGCGCCACCAAGACTTCACATCGACATAGCCTGAGCCGTAGTAGAGGGGAGCTGGACCGCTGCCGTATTGGGTGAGTCCTCCCATCAAATTGCTCGAAAAGGCGAAGACGAGGATGGCAAGCATCGGGGGGACGCCAAGTCCGAGAGCAACGGCTAAAAAGGCTGGATACATCGCTCCCACGTGGGCAGTGTTACTAGCAAAAAAGTAGTGGGAGTAGAAATAGACAAGTCCCAAGACGATAAAGGCGGGGAGCCACCCCATCCCACTGACTACCTGCACCACTTGTTCTCCAACCCAAGGGGTAAACCCGAGTTTATTGAGGTAAGTGGCCATCATGATGAGAGACGAAAACCAGATAAACGTGTCCCAAGCATGGTGTTCATGGAGAATATCTGACCATGTCAATACCTCGATGATCAGCAGCAAAGAGAGGCCAATCATAGCAGCTACTGTGGCATTCATCTGGAAGAAGTCCCCAAAGATCCAAAGGACAAGAAGGAGGACGAACACAGCGAGCATCATCCACTCTTTTGTTTTCAGCGCTCCCATTTCTTTTAGATGGTTGCGGGCGACCTCAGCTGCTTTGGGTGTTTGGGTGATCTGTGGCGGGTAGATTTTGAAGACAAAAAAAGGCATGATCGCAAGGGAGAGGAGTCCAGGAAGGAGAGCAGCAATTGCCCATGTTCCCCAAGTAATTGTGAATCCGGCCTCTTGAGTCAGACCTACTAGAAAGGGGTTTGCAGCCATGGCAGTTAGGAACATGGCGCTCGTAATGGTGGAGCCTTGGTAGGCAACCATGATGAGATACGAGCCGATCCGTCTTTGGGTGTTGTGTTGAGGCTCACTCTTAAATGACTTTGCAAGCCCTAGGACAATGGGGAAAATCACTCCCCCTGTCCGGGCGGTAACGCTTGGGATGGCAGGAGAGAGGATGAGCTCTGAAAGGAGAAGGCCATAACTTAAGCCCAGAGTCCGTTTGCCAAACAAAGCCACAAAATAGTAGGCAATCCTATTTCCAAGCCCCGTCTTGATAAAGCCTCGAGAGATGAAAAAGGCAAATACAACAAGCCAAGCAATCGGGTTGTGGAAGCCAGAAAGAGCCTCCTCAAGAGAGAGGGTATGGGTGAGGGTGGCGATGCTCAGTGAAATGATGGCGACTGCACCAATAGGGAGAGGCTTGAGGATGATGGCGACAATTGTTGCGATAAAAATCGCAAGCAAGTGCCATGCATTTGGCTCAACGGCTTCTGGTCTGGGCATAAACCAGAAGATTAGGCCTATAAGAAAGACGATAAAAAAAGAGAAACCTTGCTTTTTTTTCACGCTGCGAGGTTAGCGTAAAAGGGAATTGTCGTCAAAACCAGTTAGCCATTTTTCCATTTCGCCTACGGTATCTTCTATGAGTTCACTCTCCTGATAAAAATCAAAGAGGAACGACTCCTTCTCTTCAGCTAAAATCGTGGCGACCTCTTCTAGAGAGAGGAAGGAGGGGTCAATGAGCCTCTTCTCATAGGCTCCAAAAATCCCATCGTAGATCTCATCAGGGTAGAGGCGACAAGCAGAGGCCACCAAGTTGTCCCAGACAAACGAGGGTTTTTTTTCGAGTCCTTCATAGAAAAGATACTGGAAGTAGTCGAGAACCTCTTTTCTCGGGAGCTGCTCACAGCCGGTTAAGATGACCAAGCTGTTTTGGGCAGCAGCCCGCACGTATTCGTTAAGAGAGGAGTTTTCGATTACCTCTTGCAAAGAGAATGTATCCTCCCCGCAAACACTTGCCAAAATCCTTCCCAAGTCTTCTGTGAGGACATCTCCTGCAATCGCATGGGGGATTTCTCCTGGAAAGCAAAAAAGGCGGAGAAGAAGGGGAAAGGCTCTTTTCTCTCGAAATTGGGCCAAAAGATACATGGCATAGAGATGACCTTGGTAGTTTTCTTCTTCGATGATGTCATCGATCCGCTCGACTGCATCTTCTAGTATTTGAAGTAGATAGGGTGTGATTTGAGTCCGTTTGACAATGGCAGCTTCAATCGCATCTCTTGGAAGTTCTCCCATATCATACGCAAGCTCTTCTAAGATGTGTGGCAAGTCCATGGTCTCATACCTTATCCCAAACTTCTCCTTTTTTTCTACTCGACAATCTTTTCTTCTCTCAGTACAATGGGGTTTTTTTATGCCAAGGAGGAGAAGCTTAAGATGAAAAAATGGTTGTTACTCGGTCTTTGTGCCCTTTTTTGCTCCTGTCAATCTCAAAGTAGTGAGGAAAACAAGGAAAACTCGATGTCGAAAAATCCATCTGTACAAATCCGAACAAACAAAGGGGAGATCGAGGTCGAGCTTTTTGCCGATAAAGCTCCTGACACAGTGAAAAACTTCCTCCAGTATGTAGATGAGAAACACTATAACAACACCATATTCCACCGAGTGATCGATGGATTTATGATTCAAGGGGGGGGATTTACCCCGCAAATGCGCCAAAAACCGACTCATGATCCGATTCGAAATGAAGGAGACAATGGGGAGAAAAACATGAGAGGGACGATCGCAATGGCTCGTATCTCCGATCCCCATTCCGCAACAGCGCAGTTTTTTATCAACGTCTCCGATAACGATTTCCTCAACTACCGGAACCAAACTCCTGGCGGCTTCGGCTACTGCGTGTTTGGGAAGGTGACGAAAGGGATGGAAGTTGTCGACAAGATCAAGTCGACCCCCACAACGACAAAAGCCAGCATGCAAGACGTCCCTGTCGAAACAATCGAGATCCTCTCCATCACCAAAACAAGGAGTTGAGCATTCTTAATGCAAGCTGCTGTCTGTTAACATCTTTTAAAATTTGTAAAATAAAGTTCAATCGCGTTTGATTTGGGTTACACCCGTTTGATTGTACACACTGTGGTCAAGTTTCGATCCAGAAGAAATTGGTCAGCCATTCATGGATGTCTAGAATTTTTCTTCGGTTTTGGATCTTCCCTAGTTGCTTGATTAGTCTTATCTTGGCTTTGGATCGGACTTGTTCGCAGATCGCAAAACTCACAACTTCAAGTCCCGATTCATCAGGCTTTACCTGAACATGAGAGGGAATTTTTCTCTCTTTGCTAGTCATAGGAACCACAATAACAAATCCTGAAGGTCCATAATTCAAACTATTACATGAAACGACAACACATGGACGATTTTTTTTCCCGATTTCGTTTCCTTTCACAGGATCTGGATTGAATAGCCAGATATCCCACTGGTTGGGTTTATGGTTATTCTTCTTCAAGTCCATCTTCTAGTGTTCCTTCCAAGATGTTTCGTTCCTCCATTTCTTCATTCCAGGCCTCCTCATCTGATCTAAGCAGTGCGTAACTTTCATTGAATTGGCGCATTTTTTCGTGGTGAAGATAGAATTTTAGAGCTATTTCAATTGCTTCAATCTTAGAATAGCCTGTCAAGTTTGTGATTTCTTGAAGGCTTTCAGTACTTTTTGGAGAAATTCGAGTCGTGCCACTCATAAGCAACCTCTTTTGTTACAATTTAGTATACAAAAATGTAACAAAAAATGCAACGATTTTTCTGAAAATGAGCAAATCGACCACCTGGTGGTGAAATATCAACCACTTGGTGGGGATTTTGCATAAAATCTGGACAAATTAACCAGCAGTTATGGGCTCTGCCGATCCAGAGTTTGTGGGGGAGGGGGAGGTCGTAGGGTACTTGCGGGAGGAGAAGAAGTGGCCCATTTTCCAAAAGAGGCGGCGGTGGAGGGGGAGGTGCTTGTCGTAGATCGCGACGTACTCGATCTCTTCGAGATAGCCGCGCCACTTCTTGAATTGGGGGGCACCACTCCCTTGGTGGGAGAGGAGTTTTCTTTTCTCAATTTCTTCTAGGATGATACCAGAGAGCATTCTGTAGAGCCCTTCTTCTTGGGGGACGGTGGTGTCATAACCAAAAAAGGAGACGAGGAGATAGCCACTTTTCTGGAGGAATCCATTCACCCCGTAGATCTGATCCCCTTTCATCAGAACTTTTACCTCTAGAAGTTGGCTCATCTGGAGGTGGCGGAGGTACTCAGGAGTATAGGAGGGGCTGTATTTTGTGTATTTGTCGTAATAGACCATTGCATAGAGGGTTAAGAGTCTTTCGATTTGCTCATCGGTAGGAGAGGAGAGGCTCTTGACCTCATAGTTGCGGCTTTTGATCCTATTGTAATCCTTTTTCTGCTTTCTGATCGTGCTGGAGGAAAGTTTAGGGGTAAGAGTTGGATCATACAGGTAGACGTGGCGGCAGGGGATCATCCGGTAGTTAGCATGCGAGAGGGCCTCAAATACTTGGTTTTCTTTATAGGTGTTGATTGAGCGGAACATGAAGTAGTGGTCGGGAAAGAGCATCCGGAGAAAGTGGGTGATCCCTTCCATTTGGGTTTGTGTAAGCTGCGTATAGGGATTTGTTGTGAGAAGCCAGTTATTGAGGATAACAACCTTGTTGATTTTGACTTTTTTAAGGAGTTTTCCATAGAGAGCTGCAAGGAGGCGGGCGACCATCCGGGGAAGGGGAGAGAGAGTCTCTGCTTTTTCTTTTGCACTCGCAGCGACAAAATAGGAGGAGATGAGGTAGCTGTTGTCGTAGTCGGTTTCGTTGATGGTAATGGGGATCACCTGGTCGTCGAATGCAAGGATTCTGAGGTCTGTTTTTGCATTTTCGATAAACTTCTCTGTCCCTCTCTCAATTAGAGGTGTGAGGTACTTTTTGGCAAATTCCCCTTCCTCTGTTTCGGGCCAGATCAGCTTATCGAGATTGTGTTTATCAAAGAGTCGTATTTTCATACCCAAGTTACTACCTCAACAAAAAAATAAAACTAACCACAGTGATTTGAATCAAAAGTGATCGAATTGATTTGGGTGTAACCCAAATCGGTTAAAGGTCCAAGTTCCCATCCTCAGGCACAAAGTAGGTGGTGTTCTTACTCATCCCTCAGAGAACAATGAATACGCAAACTTTTTACTAACAAGACACAAAGCT
>JAAKFR010000003.1 GCA_011064985.1 Chlamydiota bacterium | reverse complement strand
ATCAATTCCTTTTCGGCAATCAATGCACTCTACAGCGACAAAAATGCGCATATGAGGCGTTAGTTGAATCATGAATTCCTCATAAGGGCTTGGATTACGCAGACAACCTGTTCATGAGTGGTTCCCAGAGTCACCTGCTTGAAAGAGATTTTCATGGATTGAGGAGGCGATTCTGTCACCTGAAGTGGAGCAAAAGTGATGGAATTGGCACGATCAGAAAATTTGTGCTTGAGATGGGAGGCGTTCACTCCGAGAGCTGTAGCTATAGTCTCTAAGGGATATCTTTCTCTCAACTCGTATGCTTTATCCCATAAATGGGAGGGATAACGACAGTAGGATAGACTGCCTTTCCATTTCTTGAATTCTGCTGCAACTGCTTCTAGGTCTGACATAGGGGCCTCCTTGGTTGGATTTGCCCCCATTTTCGAACAACTCAGAACAAAAAATCACGCACCCTCACCGGAAGGACACTCATATTTGTGTGAAGAGAAAAATTTTGTATCGACAAGCTTCGCACTTCGGAATTGTTGCCAAACCGTTTTGTTTTCGGAAATTAAGACTTTATAGATAGGCCTTCTATGGGTAATGTGGGGGGTATGGCGTTTGGGACTCTTGATCCGGCCCCCTTTTGGGGAGGTCTGAAGCGGTACTCTCGTAAAAATATACGAGGGGATCTTACGGCGGCGGTTTCGATCGCTCTTATGGCCTTGCCGCAGGCGATGGCCTACGCATTTCTTGCCGATCTCCCCCTTTCAGCTGGAATTTGGTCTGTGATTTTTGGGACGATCTTTACAGCAGCTTTTGGGACTTCCCGTTTTTTGGTCTCAGGAACGACTAACATGGTGGCGATTCTGATTCAGTCGGGCACCTCAGATGTTCTCTATACATACTACAGAGGGGTAAGTGGGCTTGAAAGAGAGGCTCTTGCCATGCAACTTGTCCTCCAAATCGTCCTTTTGATCGGGATTTTCCAGATTCTTGCCGGTCTATTTCGCCTGGGAAGACTCACCCAATTTACGAGTCGTTCGGTGATTGTGGGCTACATGACGGGAGCTGCTTTTGTGATCGCTGTGACCCAGCTTTTTCCCTTTTTCGGAATTCGGGATATGGAAGGGTACCATCCGATCTACCAGCAAGGGGTGTACATCTTGGGTCATTTGGGGCAGGTCCACCTCCCTACTTTTCTCCTAGCTGTGGGATCTCTTCTCTTGCTGATCATTTTTCACCGTCTGTCTCCAAAAATTCCTGCAGCAGCAGTCGTTTTTCTCCTTGCAGCTGGGTTTGTGGCTCTATTTGGACTTTCGCCTAAGGGGCAAAAAGGGTTATTGGATCTGGTAGAAGGGGAGAAAGTGGAGCGAATCGCTGTTCTAGAAGATCTCGGTCCAATCCGGGTCGAAAAGCCGAAGATCTCCCCTCCCTTTTTTGAAGTGCGCGTTGTTACGAAGCTTGTCCCTATCGCCTTTGCGCTGGCTCTTTTATCGGTTTTAGAAGTTACAGCCATTGGGCGCTCTTATACAAAAGCGAAAGAGCCCCCCTACAATGACAATCAAGAGATCTATGGGTTGGGAATAAGCAACTTTCTCTCCTCGTTTGTGGGGGCGATGCCAAGCTCAGGGAGTTTTTCTAGAACTGCTCTCAACTTTGCAACAGGAGCCAAAACGCAGTTCTCAGCTATTTTGAGTGGTGGAGTTGTCTACCTCTTGATAGCTACTGTAGGGTTTTTGGTGGGACGAATCCCGATTGCGGCTCTAAGCGCCTTGATGCTCTTTACCGCCTACACGATGGTCCAGTTCCGCTCTCTTTGGATCTGCTTAAAGGCGACAAGAGCCGATGCCTTTGTCGTTTGGATCACCTTTCTTTCAACCCTCTTTTTTACCATGGACGTTGCCTTTTATATCGGCGTTGCCGTCTCAATCGTCCTCTATCTCAAACAGGCAGGGGTCCCTCTTCTTGTCGAATATGCGTTCAATAGCCTAGGGAAGCTGCGCCCTTTGGAGGTTGAAGAGGATCGCCCCGATCCGGCGATTTGTATCGTCCAAGCCGAGGGAGAGCTCTTCTTTGGAGCGGCCGATCTGCTCCAGACCAAACTCCGCCACTTAGCAGAAGAGGAAGGGGCCCAAGTCTTGATTTTACAGCTCCTAAACACCCGCTCACTCGACGCCTCCGTCTGCCTAGCTCTTTCCCATATCTACTCTTACCTAAAAGGGACCAAGCGCCACTTTTTCCTAACGGGGATCTCTCCAGAGGTGTGGGGCGTGCTCGAAGATGCCGGTCTTCTCGACCTTCTCGGCCGCGACCGGTGCTACCCCGCCAATGAGCAGCTCCCCAGCGAACCCACCCGCCATGCTTACGCCCTCTCCAAAACCGTGTTAACCAGCCATCAATAAGGTTTCTTCGTCAATTTCGATGGGGAGGTCCAGCTCACTTTCAGTTGCGGCAAGGTGCTCAACTGTAATTTCAGAGCAAAGTTTTTGTAGATCTTGATTTTGCACGGATTGAAGTGCGTAGAGGCGGATACAAAATTCTGCAGTTGGATTAATGGCTTTTGTCCCCTTTTCCCACCTGAGAACAGTTGGGTGCGTGACTCCAAATGCTTGGGCAAAATCAGAGGTGGTCATTTCGAGAAATTTTCGAATAAACTTCAGTTGATTGCCTGTAAGTGGATTTGGTTTAAAAATCAAAAAACGCAAAACAGTTGTTAGCAACTTGTCGATGTCTAAGACCTCTTCCCCCATCTCTTTGCGGATAGGCACATTGATCAACTTGACGGGAAAGCCTAGCCCCTCATAGATTATAGTCTTTTTTCTCATTGCAGAATACGGTAACTGTTTGGTTTTATCCGGCCATGCGGAGAGGCTCTATTTCTCTCTTGTGTTGTGCAGCTTTCCAAAGATCGTAATGCAGTTGGAGATTTAACCAGAACATCGGTGTAGTTTCAAGAGCCATCGAAAGATCGATAGCTGTATCTGGTGTAATTCCCCGTTTCTCGTGGATAATTTCGTTTAATTTTGCATAGGTCCAGCCGAGATGACGAGCAAATTGAGCTTGTGAAATGCCGAGAGGCACAAGAAATTCTTCTAACAGCATTTCGCCCGGATGTGTTGGTTTTCTATATTTTGGCATTAACATAATTTTCCCTCTAATGATAATCGATGATTTCTACATTTTCGGCGCTTCCAACAATCCAACTAAAGACTATTCGGTACTGGCTGTTAATCCGAATACTGTGCTGATGCTTTCTATCACCACGCAGTTTTTCGAGGTGATTACTTGGTGGAACCTCCAAATCTTTAAGTACTTCAGCGGAGTGGATCATATCAAGTTTGCGCTTAGCTGCTCTATGCAGGTGAACTGGGAGCAGATTGCGAGAACTCCTTATATCGTGTTCCGATAATAATTGCAACAAAATCGTTTCTTCTTAATCAATGCTTGATGTGAAAAGTCGTTCTGTCGGGATTTTCTTAATTTGATATTAATATCTATATGGCATAATATGGCATAATATTTTCTCGTTGAGCAAAAGGAGGATGAGATGCCAGATGCAGCAAGATTTAATGGGGCGAAGGGTCCGGAGATTGTTCCTTACCAGGAGGCGGGGCATCTTGAGAGGTATCATGTGATCACGACGATTGTGATGCCGATTCTCTTGATTGTGGCAGGGGGTTTAGCCTTGCACTATGGGCTCCACCCCGGAATCGGGAAAATGATCCCCATCACGCACAATTTCTCGATGACTCTCCCTCTTCTTGTGACAAGTTCGCTTGGAGGGGCAAGTGCGATTTTCCTCCTTGTGGAGCTTGCGCTGCATAAGCAAGTAAAGCGGTCTTACGAAAAAGCATTTGGAACCATTTTCTATAGTAAAGCTGTCCTTAGAGAACTTGTCCGCATGGGGCTCCAACCCAATGGACGATCCGACCTCATTTCGGTTGAAGAGTATCGAGATTGGCATGGAAACATGGAGGGGTATGACTTAGTCGATTTTAAGACCCAGGATGATGTGAAGTTAGGGGGGTTTTGGAGAGAGCAAGTAGATTCTGATGATGCCCCCCCAGCTGTGATCCTATTCCATGGAAACGGCATGAATGCAGAGGATATGCGGCCGTGGATGGACTACTACTGGGATCTTGGCTTTTCAGTCTTGTCGATGGAGTACCGTGGTTATGGGATCAGTGATGGCGAGACAGGCGGGGACAATGCCGAGATGGAAGCCTACATGGATGCCGAAGCAGCCCTCAAGTTTGTAATGGACAAGAAAATTGATTTAACGAACATTTTAGCTCATGGGTACTCGCTCGGTGGGGCATACGCCGCCTCTTTAGGAGGCTTTTTTGGGGTGCAAACCGTGCTCAGCCACACCTTCACTTCGTATGCAGATGTGATGGAGCACCTCTTCCCTGTTGTGACAACCGGATCTATAATGGAAGCCGTCGAAGCTACCTATCGGCAAGGGGAGAGGGACTCCATGATTGCTGACGTTAAGCTAAAAACAGATGGGTGGAATAGCTTCGAAAAACTTCAAAAAGATACTAACTCTTCTTCGATACAACCAGAGCTCTTTATCATTGAGGGTGAAAAGGATGAGATCATGTCTGATAAGTTTGGAAGCACGCTCCATGCCGGCAGATACACAGACCGAGCTGAGCAACACAAGTATCGCAAGGTGACGGTCGCTGGGGGGCATTGCAATGCCACTAACTTTCTCGATGACACTCGTGCCAAAGACTCACACTTTACGTTTTTGCAAGAGATTGGCTTGCTTTAAGACGAGTGATCATCATCTCGAGGGCCTTGTGGCAAGCGGACATTTTTTTCATCTTTCGCTGCTGCTGCGGCTTGGCCCATATTTCGCCGTATCCTTCCCCACGTTCCACTCGCCCCTGTCGGCGTGCGTGCGTGCGGGGCTTAACTACCTGCATCGCTCCCGCGATGCTCATCATGAGGTCCAAAACCTGAATGGCACGCAAACTCCTATCCAGTGGTCTGCTGAGAGCTTTTGGGGATTTTCGTCCACCTCACCCTCTTGCCCCCACTACCTCACGGGGTCGAGTTTGCGTTGGATGCCGTAGTTATGGGTTGTGGGATAGATCCAGGGCTCCCCGTTTTCACGCATGAGCCTATCGCAGCCAAGGGCAATTCCAGTAAACACCCCATATTTCTCGATCGCTTCTAGCGCATACTGGGAGCTTGTGGGGTAGTAACTGCTACGCGGTCCATCGATTGGGCCGATCGTCGTTTGAAAAAACCGGATCATCGAATAGCACACTTTTTGCCCGTGGCTTCTTTTTTTTTCGGGCGCTTCGGGGGTAGATTTTTGGAGCAAATCTACATCAGCTCCCCACGGCGTCGAGGAAGATTCCGCATATTGCTGACCATATAAAGACAATGTCAATAAAGGCAGTATTAAGCTTACTAAGATAGTTTTCATAATTCATTGGACCTTTATTTTAAAAAGTCGAAAAATAAGAGTTGCAGGATATTTGTATTTGTCGCATGTTGCAGCACTTTATCGATCAAATTAGCATGGGGCTTGCTTTAGGGCAACCTCTCGAGCCGAATCAGGAAGGGGCTTATATTTTATCCCTTGATTCTGATTTGCAAATCGAGATAAGAGAGAATGAAGAAGGGAACGTCTCTCTTTATTCCGTTTTAGTTCCTCTGCTTGAAGAGGGACTTGAGGAGTTGTATCTTAGGCTGATGAGTGCAAATCTCTTAGGAAGAGAGACAGGGGGAGCAGTTCTTGGGATCGATAAGGAGAAAAAACAGGTGATATTGAAGACCTTTTTCCCTGATGAAGTCACCTATAGGGAGTTTTACGAAGGTCTGGAAGATTTTGCGAATTATGCCGAGTCGTGGCGGGAAGAGACGACGGAAAAGAAGTAGGGTTGTAGGTCATGGTAGCGGAATTCATCGCCGAAGAGGGAGTGCTCAAAGGATTATTCATATCCCTTGAGAAGGGCGAAGAATGGACAGTAGGAAGAGATCCCGATCAGAGTCAGATAGTCATAGAGGATCCCAAAGCGGCTCGCCTGCATATGCGAGTGCGCAAAACAGCTGACGGGTACGAAGTCGAGAACTTAAGCGAAACCATCCCTCTTCTCGTCAATGGAGAGCCTATAGAGGCGCCTGCTTTTTTAGAGGATGGGGATACCGTGACTCTTGGCGAAACTCTCTTCCGTTTCTACCCCGAAGGGAAGCCTTTTGAGGGGGAAGTGGGCTTTGCAGTTCCTGGTATGGAAGAAGATGAGATCCCTTCTGAAGAGGAAGAGGTTGAAAAAGAAGAGCTCGTAGAGGAACCGGAGGAAGAGGAAGAAGTCTCTCAAGAAGAAGAGGTTTCTGAAGAAGTAGAAGAAGAGGTTTCTGAAGAAGTAGAAGAAGAAATTGCTGAAGGAGAAGAGCCTGAAGAGGAAGCTGAAGGAGAAGAGCCTGAAGAGGAAGCTGAAGAGCTTCCAGAAGAACTTGAGGAAGAAGAGGAGCTCTCCCCCTTTGAGGAGATAGAAGAAGAAGAGATGAGAGAAGCAGGGGTGGACCTCACTCCTACAACACGCTTCTTAATTAAAGTAATCGCCGGGCCCAATACGGGGGCTGAAATCGCCCTTGATCTCGATAGAAAGTACTTGGTGGGAACCGATACTGCGCTCTGCGATATTATTTTAAACGATTTGAGTGTTTCGAGAGAGCACGCCCGTCTCGATCTTTCTGAGGATGGAAGAGTTGAAATTGAAGATCTCGAGAGTCGCAACGGAGTTGTGGTCAACAGGGAAAGAATCACGACAAAAACTCCTCTCATCGCCAATTCTGTCGTAGCTTTGGGGACTTCGGTTTTCTTGCTGATCGACAAGGAGACGCCCTCTGAAACGATTGCAGCACCCATTTTTGAAGCCCCTAGTCCAGAAGAGGAAGAGAGGGAAGAAGAGGCTCCTCCAGAAGAGATCATGCCTCCAGGAAAGAAAAAGAAGCCCAAGAAGCCCCCTCTCCCTTTGGGGACACTTGTTCTGGCGCTCGTCGTGGCAGGCTTGGCTGTCTTATTCGGTGTGGGAGCTGTCTCTCTTTTCAAATCGGAAGAGGTGGAGTTTGAGAAAACAGACTACCTAAAAGAATTAGAGGCAGTCACAAACGAATTTCCAGGTGTTCGCTTTACCTACAACCAGTCATCGGAGAAACTCTTTTTGATGGGACATGTCCGAACAGGAATAGAACATGGGGAACTCACCTACAAACTCCACGGCCTTCCTTTTTTAAGGTCAATCGAGGACAATGTAGTCAATGACGAGGCTGTCTGGCAGGAGATGAATATCCTCCTTTCAAAGCATGAGAATTTCAAAGGAGCGAGTATGCATTCTCCCGAGCCTGGACAATTTGTGCTCACCGGGTACTTGAAGACCGAAAAGCAGGCTGCCGATTTGATCGACTATATGAATGTCAACTTCAACTATTTAAGTCGTTTGCAGAACCTTGTTGTAGTTGATCAGCAAGTAGTGGATGAAGTGGAGAGTTCACTTTTGCAAAAAGGTTTCGGAGCCGTTACAGCAACCTTTAACAATGGGGAGCTCCAGTTGATGGGGTATCTTGCCTCGAACCAGACTGACACGTTCGACGCGGCTGTGCAGCATTTCAAAGAGATTCCTGGTGTCAGGTTGGTGCGAAACTATGTTGTTCTCGTTACGCCTGAGCAAGGGGTGATCGACCTCAACAGGAGATATCCAGGCCGCTACAAAGTCACTGGCTACTCAAAACATGGAGACGTGAGTGTCAATGTCGTGGTCAACGGAAAGATTGTGACTCGTGGAGATAAGCTCGATGGGATGACAGTCACAAGCATCCAACCCAATGTGATCTTTCTCGAGAAAGATGGGTTGAAATACAAGATCGATTATACAGGGTAAGAAGTTTAGGGAGAAGAAAGTATGTTTGGAATGGAAAGTAGCAAGAAGAAAGCAGGAGTCGCAGACTACTATTTCGACTTGGAAGAGGATCTAAAAGATCCAGGTAAGCTGAAGGCTATGAAAGAACAGGTTGAAGAGCGTATCAACCAACTTAAAGGACTTTTACGCCAAGGAGAGGATAAAAAGTCATTTGATGAGGCTCAAACTTTGTTGCATGGCTATTTAGCTACCCAGAAAGTTTTGCAAAGAGTAAATCGGAAAACATTTTAATTAGGAGGCGATTATGTCATCAGGTGGGCCAGCTGCGTTCAATTTCGATAAAATGATCTCGGGGTTGGATTCGTACGTAAAATCGGTAAAGGGCTATTTGAGCCAACTCGAAAGTGCCACTGGAGGTACTGTGAATCTTGCGACAATGTTTAACATGCAGTTCCATATGCAGGTTTTGTCGCAATACTTAGAAGCTGTTTCGGCAACTCTCACAGCTGTGAATAACGAAATGGTGAATATGGCGAAAGCTGTTAAAGGAACATAAGGGAAAGGGAGTTAGAGTATGGCAACGTTGCAAGAATTCAAAGAAGATCTTCCTCTTCTTGTCGAGTCGGGACTCATCGCGATTAAACAAGGGGATGAGGATAGCGCGAGAAAGCTATTCAATGCGGTGGGAATTATAGATCCACAAAACATGTCCAAGAAAATGGGTTTTGGATTGATTGCTTTGCACAAAATGGAGCTAGGAAGCGCGAAGAACTATTTTGAAGATGTCTTGGAGGTCGAGCAGGCCAATTGGAGAGCACAAGCTTTTCTTGCTTTTACCTATATCTTGTCGGTTTTGCAAGAGGGTGAACATAAGGAGAAGCACGCTGCTCTAAAGAAGGGAGCAGAGCTTGCTAAAGAGGTGATTGAGAAGAGCGATGCTCCTGCTACCCGTCAGTTAGCGCAGTCTCTTCTCGATTGGGAGCAGGAATTGCAAGACACAGTCGAAGGCGATAAAGGGCCCATGGGCTAAAGGAGAATTTACAGATGCCAAGCGAACCGATTAACAATCCAGGGGTAACTCCCACACCTGGTACGCCCGAATATGGAAGAGATAAACCTCGTTTAGGGGCAGGTGAAGAGGGCCAAGAGCCAAAGCCTTTCTCCCTAGGCCCTGAGGCGGGTAAAGAGGCGGCCCAAACGATCTCTACCGGCCAACCTTCTCCCATTGAGGTTGCAAAAGAGAGTGCGCAAGCGCAAGCGCAAATGACTCCAGAGCAGCTTTCTGCGAATATGCAGAAGCTCCAAAGTCAGTTTACGCAAGCCCAAACAGACCTCAAGAATCCTGATGTGAAGGGGAAGCTGACCGATGACCATCAGCAGGCTCTTTCTAAGCTTGTAGGGAAGATGAATCCCGACATGAAGACGATTGCACAAAATAGCAAGGGAGAATTCACCCCCGCTACCCAAAACAAAGGAGAGGGTGTCGTCAACTTTGTCACTAAGTGGATTGATGCGAGTCAACAAACGATGGGCAATGCTCTCAATTACCTTTCGAATACGAAGAAACCTGAGCTAGGCCAGTATCTGAAGCTGCAGTATGCTGTGCAGCGGGCAACGCAAAGAGGAGAGCTTTTTGCTAGTATCGTTGGATCTTCTGTTTCTGGAATCAAAACCTTGATGAGCACCCAGCTTGGGTAGAGAGGAGAAAATGGACGAGCCAGTGCCCGACTACGAACAACTACTCTCCCGTCTTGAGGAGGTGGAACTCACAACCGTGATGGGTCGCATCACCGAGGTTGTGGGGATGTTGATCAAGGCGGTTGTTCCTCAGGTACGGATTGGAGAAGTTTGCCTGGTCAAGCGGGAAAATATGCCTCCTCTTTTGACGGAGGTTGTCGGTTTTACCCAAAATGAGGTTTTTCTCTCTCCGCTTGGAGAGATGACTGGGGTGGGTCCTTCATCAGAAGTGATTCCGACTCACCTCCCTCTCCATATCAAGGTTGGTCCTGCCCTTCTTGGAAGGGTCTTAAATGGTCTAGGTGAGCCTCTCGATACCGCAACAAAAGGTCCCCTAGAAACTACAGGATCGTATCCGATCTTCCAAAAGCCTCCCGATCCTTTGACTCGTGAAAGGATCTCAGAGCCGATTTCTACCGGTGTCCGTTGCATTGATGGCCTTCTCACTTGCGGAAGAGGGCAAAGGGTAGGGATTTTTGCTGGGGCGGGGGTAGGGAAATCGACTCTCTTGGGAATGATCGCCCGCAATGCGGCAGCAGACATCAATGTAATTGCCCTCATTGGAGAAAGGGGGCGAGAAGTTCGTGAGTTTATCGAAAAGGACCTTGGAGAAGAGGGGCTCGCAAGGTCGGTAATCGTTGTTTCTACATCTGATCAAGCCTCGCAGCTGAGACTCAATGCCGCCTATGTTGGGACGGCAATTGCCGAGTATTACCGAGACCAAGGGAAGACAGTGATCCTGATGATGGATTCGGTCACCCGTTTTGCTAGAGCTCTTCGGGAAGTTGGTCTTGCAGCTGGAGAGCCTCCTGCTAGAGCTGGATATACCCCCTCTGTCTTTTCTACCCTTCCCCGCCTGCTGGAGCGGTCTGGGAATTCTGATAAGGGATCGATCACTGCTTTCTATACGATTTTGGTAGCCGGAGATGACATGAATGAACCTGTTGCTGATGAGACCAAATCGATTCTCGATGGACATATTGTTCTCTCCAATCTACTCGCTCAAGCCTACCACTACCCTGCGATCGATGTTTTAGCCTCGATTAGTCGTCTTCTCACCGAAGTAGCTGGTGAGGAACAGTTGAAAATGGTCAGTAAGGCTCGCCAGGTTTTAGCCAATTACAGGAAAAACGAGATGCTCATCCGGATTGGGGAGTACAAGCGCGGTTCCGATCGGGATGCCGATTATGCAATCGACCATATCGATAAGCTCAATCGTTTTTTGCAGCAGACGATCGATGATACGTCGACTTTTGAAGAGACCTTGCAACAGCTCCGTTCTTTGTTTAAGTAGGTTTAACGAGATGAAAAAGCCAATTTATCCTCTCGAGCAGGTCCTGAAGGTGAAACAGGACCGAGTAAAGAAAGCCGAAAAAGTTGTTGAGGAGAAAAAGCGGGCCCTTGAAATTGAGGAAGAAAAGCTAAAAAAAGTCCAGGAGGAGCGGGATCTTGTTTTTCAGCATCACAGTGACAAATTGGCTCAGCTGAGAAAGGCGATGGATGAGGGGACGACAAGTGATGAAGTCTTGCAGATGAAAGCGTATCTCAAAGTGGTTAAGCAGAAACTTGCAAAAGAAGAAGAGAAAGTAAAAGCCCAAAAAGAGCAGGTCAAAATAGCAGAGAGAAATCTTGAAGAGGCTAAGCAAAACCTCAAGAAAAAGCGGATAGAAGAAGAGAAAATCCATTTCCACAAAGAAGACTGGGTGAAAGAAATGAAAAAAGAATTAGCCAAAGAGGAAGCTAAAGAGCAAGACGAGATTGGACAAGTATTGTATGAATCAAAAAGAAAAAGAAAAAGGAGTCGATCATGAGCAGTGGTATCCCCCCCTCCAAGCAAACCTCAAGTTCTCCTACTGCCCCAAGCAAAGGTGACAAAAAAGAACCCGAAAGCGCGAATGGAGGACAGCAAAAAGAGTTCCGTCTTTCCCAGAGGAAAAAAGATGAGCAAGAGGTAGATGAAAAGAAGAAAAAACAGAACCTCTTTGACCTTTCCGCAGAGGACCAGAAACAACTCGAAGTTGGCACCCAAGCAAAGCAAGGTGCAGAAGTAAAAGAGGCTGGAAAACTCGAAGGGATTGCTGCCCAAACCCAGGTGCAGCAAGTAGTCAAGTTGATCCAAAAGATGGTTACGACCATGCAAATCGGCCAGGTGGGTGGAAGAGATATGGCAAGCCTCACTCTGGAAAAGGGAGGAGATGTGCCCGAGGCTTTTTCTGGTAGTAACCTCAGTTTGCAATTTACTGAAAATGGTCTGACAATCCATTTTGACAACTTCATGACCCCTCAGCAAGAGCAAAATGCCATGCTTCTCATTGAGAAAAACAAAGAGCAGCTAACCGATATGGTGCGGGCATTGCAAGCTAAGAATATCCAAATCGCCGAGCTCTCCATTGGAAAATACACCGTCAACCTTCCCAAAGTAGAACCTCTCCCTCCTCCCTTCCAGACGATACAACCGAGCGGTGCAGAGACAAGGCAACAAAGGGAGAAAGAAGAAGGGGGAGGAGAGGAAAAAGGTGGAGGAGGCGACAAGCCCTAACCGGTAGAACGTTTTAGAGAGTATGAGTATGGAAATGGCACCCCCCTTAGATTGGATTGAAAAGATCGATGAGACGATTCGGGAGTTAGATGAGAGGCCTCAGTTTGGCCTTCCTGCCCCCTTCCCATGGAGAAAATTGGAAGAGGGACTCGCTCAGTTGTTTTCCGCTCCTACCCTTGCTCTTCTATCCGATGCTAAGGGGTGGCAAAGCCAAGAAGTTTGGGAAGAAGAGTTAGGAGAAGATGCAAATTGGATTGCGATCGACTGGGCTCCTCTTACCTCTCCCCTTTTTCTCATTACGAAAAAAAAGGAGAGAAAAGAGTTGATGAACGCTCTTTTAGACCAGAAGGAGGGAGCCTCTTTTTTCCTTTCCCCAAACTACTTTGATCCCTTTTTCCAGTATTTTTTAAGTGAGATTCTCCATCTTGTAGAAGGGGAGCCGTTTGCCTCTCCTCTCACTCCTCGCATTCATGAAACGTCTTCTACCTCGCCTCCAGAGGGGCCCTGTTTTGTCCTCGATGTGGGCCTAAAGATGGGTGAGAAAACCTTTTGGGGTAAAGTGATGATACCAGAGGCTTTTAGAAGAAGCTGGAAATCGTATTTCTCTCATCTCCCACCTCCTCCTCTCACAGATGAAGAAAGAGAGAGAATTGAGGTCGAACTTTGCTTAGAAGTGGGGTATACCCGCATAAGTGGAGAAGAGTATGGGAAGATCCGTCCAGGGGATTTCCTTCTTTTAGACCACTGCTCCTATGACCCCCTTGAAGGGAAAGGAGGGTGTATTCTTACGTTGGGAGATAAAGCCCTTTTTAGAGGAAGACTCAAAGAGGGGGGGGTAAAACTAACCGAATATCCGATTTACGAAGAGGTACGAGAAGCTATGGCAGAAGAAGAGGAAGAAGAAGAGGAGGAGGAGTCTCTAGAGACTTCTTTGGATGAGGATGAAGACGAAGAACTCTATGATGACCTCGAAGAGACAGAAGAGGAACTTTTAGACAGTCCAGAAGAAGAGACTGAGGAGCAAGCTCCTCCCCTTTTTTCTGTCGATGACGTTCCGATTCATCTCACTGTAGAAGCAGGAAGGGTGAAAATGAGTGCGAAAGAGCTTTTCGCACTCTCTCCCGGTAGTGTACTCGATCTCCATATCACTCCCGAGCAAGGGGTTGATCTTGTTGTAGGCGGGAAAAAAGTAGGTAGAGGTGAGCTCATTCGGTTGGGGGATACTCTAGGAGTGCGCATTCACAAGCTCTCATGATAGAAAAACCCGTTTCGACAGAGACTTCGGATCACTCTCTCCCAAAAGAGATCGGAGGGTATCGGATCGAAAGTCTTCTCCATAAGGGAGGGATGAGCCTACTTTATCTAGGGCTCCATCCCGACACGCACGATCCCATTGCGATCAAAGTCCTCTCTTCTAAATTTGTTTCGCATCCTGAAATGATCGAACAATTTATGAGAGAGGCCGAGATCATTGAGTTGACCAATCATCCCAATATTATCCAGATTTTTGGGCACGGGAAGTGGGAAGGAGGGGTCTATCTGGCTATGGAGTTTATCCAAGGGCTCTCTCTTAGGCAGATGATTCTCCAAGAAGCGACATCTCTAAAAAGGGCGCTCGAGATTGTTTTGCAGATTGCCCATGCCCTTGTTCATCTTCACGCTCATGGAATCATCCATCGGGACCTCAAGCCGGAAAATATTCTCCTCACTGCCCAAGGGGGAATCAAGGTAATCGATTTTGGTATTTCTCAAATCTATACCGATGCGGCGCTTCTTCCTCAAATGGAACTTTTGGGAACACCCATTTATATGAGCCCCGAACAAAGGGAAAATCCTTTGCAAGTGAGTTTCTCTACAGACATCTACTCACTTGGAATCGTTGCGTATGAATTGATTTTAGGAAGGCTCTCCTATGGAAAAGTTCGTTTAAGCGATGTCCCAAAAGGGTTCCAGCCGATTCTTGCCAAAGCGCTCCAACCAAACCCAAAAAATCGATACCTCGACATAGTCGATTTTATCCAAGCCGTAACGGGGTATTTAAGCTCTGGAGAGTGGATTAAAGACCGGAGAGGTAGCGACTATCTCGGTGAGTTGTCTGAAAATCTCAAGGCGGCCCAATCGATTTTGATTCCCAAAACCCTCCCCTCGTGGAGGCGTGCAGAGATGACCCTCTCCTCGAATTGTAGTTCTGCCATCTCCTCTGTTTACTACGATTTCTTTCAGCACAATGAAGGAGTTTACAACATTTTGATGGGAGAGTCTCTTCAGACGGGGGTAGAGGGGCTGTTACAAATTGCTATTCTCAAAGGGCTTGTCATGGGGCTTGCCTCCGTGATTCACGACCCAACTGAATTTGTCCGTGCACTCAACCAAAGGATCTGGGAGTCAAAAGAGGAGCAGACCTTTTCATTTGCCCTTCTTACCCTTTTTCCAAATGAAGATCGGTTCTCGTATATTTCGTGTGGCTATTCTCCACTTTGGGTTTATCCCTCGGGCGCGGATGCTCCAAGACGGATCACAGCTGATAATCCCTCTTTGGGCCTCTCTCCTCTTGCTGAAGTTCTCAACGTCGATGGAAATTGGGATGTGGGAGATGATCTCATTTTGCACACCTTCCAAGCAGAAACAGCCAAGCATATCGAAGAGATCGAAGCAGATGAAGCTCTCTTTTTAGAAGCCCTTCAGGAAAATCTACTTTTAGCCCCCAAACAACAAGCAGAAGCGATTTTTCGCAAAATTTCTTCTCAAGAAAAAGGGACCATGCACCTACGCCCTATGACCGTCATCACCATTGAACGAGTAGAATGATAAATTCGAGGAATCTTTGAGGGATGGAAAAAAAGGGCAATTAGGATATATCGGGTCTAACTAGGAGAATTGAATCTTCATGCACATACGTTTACGCACTCTCACCATATTCTCTTTTTTTTGCATCCTCCTGACTAATGGTTTAGGTATTGGGGAAGAGACTTTCTTCAGTGAAGAAAAAATCATGGCACGGGCCGATGAGTATCTCGCCTCCTGCAAAGAAGACGAGAAGAGCCCTCCAGCTACAAGTGATGCCCCTACCGTAACGAAAAAGGCATCTACATCAACTGATGAGACAGAAGAGACTCCTCACCTCTACGACTCTCCCAAAGAATTTCTCTTAAACGATGCACCTGGTCGCTTTGCCAAACCTGTCTGTGACCCTATGAGCACAGAAGGATATACGGTGAACTTCGAAGATATCGCTGTCATCCAGCTGATCCAATTTATCAGCAAGATCTCGAAGAAGAACTACATCTACGATAGCAACGATCTCCAATTCAATATCACAATCGTCTCTGAGGAGCCGGCATCTGTAGAAGATCTCTCGGCAACCTTGATCCAAGTTCTTCGGATGAATAATCTTTCGGTTTCAGACCAAGGAAACAATGTTCTTATCTATAAAGACACTGCCAATCTCTCTAAATTATCGAATGTGATTTCGGAAGACAATGTAGATGATTCTTGTGACGCAGTAATCATCACGCGGGTTTTTCGATTCACCAATGTCGACCCATCTGGGATTAAGGCGATCATCCAGCCGCTCCTCTCTTCCAATGCGATTGTGGAAGTATCCCCTAAGACGCGTCATCTTATTGTTACTGATACTGCAGCAAACGTGACAAAAGTTGCAGGACTTCTCACAACCTTAGATGCTCCAGAAGGAGCCTTAGAAATCTCCGAGTATCTTGTGAAAAGTGCGAATCCTGTAGCTCTTGCCGCTTATGCCAAAGAGATCCTAGCTCCTCTCATGCAGGACAATCCCATCGAAATCCAATCCTCTCCTTCTTCTAAGAAGATCTTTATCGTAGCAAACCCTTTTCTTACTCAGAAGGCGATGCAGGTTTTAGAGTCGCTAGATACACCCGACATTACGGATATTGCAGATCTTCCTTCATTTGAAATGGCCAACAACTTGATCTACATGTACAAGCTCCGGTACCAGTCAGGAGACGAAATCGCCGAATCTATCCGTCAAATCGCCAATAATATGCGTTCTGGAGGTGGAGGAAATATCGATTTTATCAACACTTTAGGGGCGATTCAGTGGGTTCAAGTCAATAACTCGATTATCATCACAGGGACAAGAGACTCGATCGATAAAGTCGTTGAGCTCATCGAAGCTCTCGATAAAGCTCCCAAGCAAGTCTACGTTGAGGTGCTTGTACTCGATACGACTTTGTCGAATTCTCTCGACTTTGGAGTTGAATGGATTGCTCTTGGGGATGAGCAAGACAAGCTTGCCTACGCTTCGGGCTTGTTAACGGAAAACTCTTCTCTCCAGGGATCAACACACAGCTCTCCTGGGGCCCGCTTTGTGGCAGCTAATCCAGCTGCTAACCCTCCTGGTATTCCTAATGCTGGGCGAGATGTCCCTCTCCCTACTGCATCGAATACCAATACAGCCGCTTTTGGATTGGGGATCATCGGAAATATCATACGACATAACGGGAAGTCATTTTTGACCCTTGGTGCTTTGATTTCGGCCCTTGATAGTGAATCGGAGAGCAAAATCGTTCTCAATCCAAGGATTATGGTCCAAGATACCCAGTCCGCAGACTTCTTTGTTGGGCAGAATATCCCGTATCAAACAACGAGTACAGTCATCCAGCAAACAGGTTCTGTTACGCAAAATATCCAATACGAAGATGTTGGGGTCCAACTCCGGGTAACGCCCACCATTTCCCCCAACAACATCGTCACTCTCCAGATCGATCAGTCGATTGCAGAGGTGACAAGCTCTTCTAGAGATTTGACTCCCACCACGAACAAAACATTAGTCTCAACGCGTGTTCATGTCCCAGATGGAACATTTTTGGTCATGAGCGGACATATCCGGGATACTTCCACCTACATCCACTCTGGAATTCCGTGCTTAGGGACTCTCCCTCTTATCGGGCCTGCTTTCAGCAAGACAATTGAAAGGCGAGATAAGCGAAACCTCATGCTCTTTGTTCGCCCAAAGGTGATCACAAACATCCAGGAAGGGCTCGACTTGACCAACCAAGAGGGATACGACCACAACTGGGAGAGCCACCCTTGCTCCATCACCGAGTGTGGGCCGGCGCAAGCTCCCGAGCGCGAAACCTATCCCCCTCCTGCTTGCCCCACCAATTAGTGGGGATGATATCGCTTTGGGGCTCCATGTTTCCATAAAAATTTAACGCAGGTAGCAACTTGCGTTAAGAAATTTTATCGTCGCGGGAAAAGGCGATTTCTTCCACAATTGGCCCCTTATGTTTTGGAAACGGCTTACAGTTTTTCTGATTCTAGCTTCTTTTAGCGTCTCCTGTCACCGTGTACCTAGGGATATAGAGCCGTGTATCGAAGCGCCCTCTCACCCTAAGGAGATCCAAAGAGAACATAGAACCCATCTTTATTTACCTGAAGAATTCTCGGTTTCTCCCTTCTCTAATCTAACTCCAGAAGAGAGAGCGACCGATTGGGGGAAGGAGTATCTCATTGCCCTCATCTTTGCCGATGACTTCGACCTTTACCGGGCCATTACGGGTTTTAAGAGGGCTCTCTGCCTTCTCCCTGAAGAGTGTCAGGAGAGAAGGCTTGAGATCACCTATTCGATCGCTCTTGCCTACTTTCTAGGGAAGAAATACGTTGAAGTTGCCTATGAGGTCGAATCGACAGCTCTTGCCCACGTCACTGAAGGCTTTCCTGCCTATCAAGATCTTCTTCTCATTCTCTATGATAGCTACTGCCATCTAGACAAGCCTGAGTATGCAACCCACATTCTCAGCCTGATTGAAGAGAATGATCCAGCAAAGGCTCACTGTCTTAACCTCCTTTCGGCAATCAAGCAAGCCGATTTTGAAGCGCTCCACCAAGAGGGGACAACTTGTGACGAGCACGCCTACGTTGAGAGAGTCCTCTATGGATATGAGTGTGAGGCAAAATCGATCGGACAAGCGATGCAACTCAATGCACTCCTTCCCGGAGCAGGGTATTGGTATGTGGGGATGAAGCATACAGCCGTCACTGCGTTTGCTATCAACGCCCTTTTCATCGGGGCAGCCGTCCATTTTTTTTCGCACGGAAATATCGCTGCAGGGGTTGTCACAGCAAGCCTTGAGGGGGGATGGTACTTCGGAGGGATCTACGGAGCTGGTTATGCAGCCAAAGCCTACAACGAATCGATCTACTCTGCTTGCGCCGCAAAGATCACCCAGAAAGAGCCACTTTTTCCCCTCTTCCTCATCCAATATTCCTTCTGAATTTTTTCCTGTTTGACAAAATGATTCGGTTTACGCTAAGGTAATTTTTCCTTAACGCGCAATTAACACTCAAGGAGGACACTATGTCTTGGTTCACAGAAATATTCGGAGGCTCAAGCCAACAAGCAGAGCAAGCTCTCAACGATCACAATCTAACTAAAAGTCAAATCACTCAAACAAGTTCTGCATCAGAGCTTGCCCAATCGATCATCAAAGGAACAACACAAGAGGAGGGAAATACAACTTCTACTACTCAAGGGAAAACATTTGTTGTGGAGCCAAAATGCGAGAGGGTGATGAAGGTGGTCAACCTTGTTGCCCTTGTAGTTTCTGCTCTTTTTCTCACTTATTTTGCTCTTGGTTCTGCAGGGATGGTTCCTTTTGCAACCAATATGGGAGTAATTGGAACAAGCGTATCTCTTGGAGCTGGTGCTGCTATGGTATTGCTTACCGGGACTTTGGCAATCTTGCAGTTCCACAATCCTAAAACCCTTTCAGAGATCGTGCCAAAAACAACAGACCCTGTTTAATTGCTTCTTCTCTCTTAAATCCTGTCCTCAGTGTTCTTGTGGGCAGGATTTTTTTTGGAATTCGGGCACGTTCACGAAAAGGGGCTTGCGGTGTTTAGAAGGCGAGGCCGAGGCCGATGCCGGCTGTAAAGCCGCTTAATTCGACAGTGTGGGCGATGATGTTGTTCCCACTTTCAAAGTTGTCATCATCAAAACGTTTGTGGGAGTAGTCGACATAGAGGTCGACGAAAAGGCATCTGCAAGGACGGAATAGAGCTCCGATTGAGTAGACCCCGCCAAGTCCTCTCGCCCGGTCGGTTGATTTCACTCCTTCATTTTCATTGTGGATATCGAGAAAGAAGTAGCGAGGGGCTATACTTCCGTAGACTTCGAAACACCAGGGGAGTGGTTGGATATACTTGATCCCTAGGCTTACAGGGATGATCTCAAAGTCGGTATCATCTTCTGTGATCGTTTCTCCTCTGCTTGTGATATACGAGACGGAACCGAATGCGTAGAGGTTTTTCCACCAATCTTCTAAACAGACGCTTCTTCTAAAAGGAGTCCAGGAGATTTCCGCTTGGTAATTGCCAATTGTATTGGAAAACACATCCTTAATCGTATCCCCCTTAGGGAAATAGGCTCCTATTTTCCCTTCTACCAGGATTTCATAGGCTGAAAGGGGAGCAAAAAATGTCCCAAAAACAAGAAAAATGACGAGAAGATGTTTCTTCATAAAGCCCCTTCGACTACCTCAATAGCTCGGTTTGGAAAAGATCTGGTTCCTACCTGATTGTAGCTCGAGAGGGATAACTTTCAAGGTTATTTTCATTTAAGGTGGTTACAGAGTAGACAGCTCTCCCCTTAGGACATTTGTAGTCCATAAATTCGGTATAAGATGTGGGGAGCTGAGCAATGATTTTTCCGTCACGACGGATGATGTATCCAACTGCACCAGGGCTTGTTGTTTTCTCCCAGTGGAGTTTCCCTTGGATAATGGTTTTTGCTGGGAAAGAGTTGTAAATTTTCTGCCCCATCAATTTCTTCGGGGGAAGAAGAAAATCTCCAACAGAGTAGAAGAGCGTTCCTTCTGACCCCCAGGCGAGGAGTGTGTTACCGAGGGAATCACCTCCCATGGCTACCCCCTCTTCATGTTTGATCTCCATAATTGGGGTGGGGGGGAGCCACTCCTCTTTTTCAAATTGGCAGATCTCCAAAACCCCTCTTCTGTTATAGGCAAGAGTGGCATTTCCTTTCCCATCGGTTGTCAGATGGAGGAAAGAGACCTCTTCAACATCGGCAACAAGGGGGGTGATCTCCTCCCACACTTTCTCTTGGGAATCGTAAATCCTCCCCACAAGAGATTTGCACTGCCTCTCATCATCGGTTTGGCACCAGACAACAAAACAGTAGCGTCCTCCTTTGGAAAGGCGGACGTGGTAGGCAGCGTGCTCGCGAGATAAGTCCTTAGCATTAGTCCATTTATTTTCCTTTGAAAGATAGCGCATCGCTTGGACAGTAGATTCTGAAGAGGAGAGGTTCTGTCTTTTCCAAACAACAAGAGCGTTGTTCTCCTCATCAAAAGCAATTGAGGGGTCTTGGAAAGCGAAGTTTTTCCACAGCTCTGATAATGATGCAGTTGGATTCCATGCGTTTTCATTTTTTCGGAAATAGGCCCCTTCGATCGTCTGGTGGGCTTTTTCTTTCCCTTTGTCTTGGGAGAGGGTGGCAGACCATACAGCAAGTCCGTTGCCTTGCTCATCAAAGGCGAACTGAGGGTGTTCGCAATCAAAACCGATTTTGGATAGATCTACAGGTTGTGACCAAGCCTCTTCGGCACCGGAAAAGTAGGAGGCTTGGATGGTACTTTCAAATCCATTCCATCTCTTCCAGAGGATCATTGCATTTCCCTTTTGGTCTCCGCTTAGAACCATCGGAAAATGGGTGTCGACATCTTGCGTAATGGTATACACCTCTGTCCAGGAGGCGAGTTTAGAATCGAACTTCGCAACATGGAGGTGGTTTTTCTCCCCCTCAACCCACGCAGCAAATCCCTCCCCTGAATCTTGGATGATGAGCGAAAGGGCTGAAGGAGTACCTGTATTGAATGTGATTGGGGCGGGATCACTCCATTTATCTTGGATAAAATGGTAGGTGGCTGAGGTGATACAGTTTTTGTCTGGCTCGCACCAAGCAAGGAGCACGGTTCCTGCTTGATTGACTGCCACCTCAGGCCTCTCACGCATCTCTCGACCCTGAAGGAGGATCTCAGCAGCAGTCCAGTTTGTCTCCCCAAAGAGAGGGGAAAAAAGAAGAAGAAGGAATATCCACGGTTTCATACAGCACCTCAAGTAAGGGAAGGATAATTTCTCTTAAGAAAAAAATGAAGAAGATTCTTCTTCCTGTAGCAAATTGGGTAGCAAATTGGGTTTGTGAAGAAAGGGCGAAAGATGTAAAACCTTTACCCAAAATGGGGTGTTTTTGTGTCGCATCTTCAATCGTTTGGTGACTTTTTTCTCTTTTTGACAACATTCCTCGTCCTAGGGGCAAGCCTCTACCTCTCCTTCTCCACCCGTTTCATCCAGTTTCGAAAAATCCCCTATATGCTGAAGTTGTTTTATACTTCTCTTGTAAGTAGAGGCCGAGCAGAAGGGAAAAAAACCATCAAAGCCCATCATGCCCTCTTTACGGCGATGTCGACCACGATTGGGATTTCGACAATTGTTTCCCCAGTTATCGCCATACGAATGGGAGGTCCTGGAGCTGTTTTAGGATTTGTATTGGTTACAGTACTTGGGGCAGCTGTCAACTTTACTGAAGTGACCTTTGCCCTTTCCTATCGGAAATCTCACCCTGAAAAGGGAGTGAGTGGTGGGCCGATGCAGTATCTGAAAGCTGAGATCCACCCTCTTTTGGCAAAGGGGTATGCCTTTTTCGGAGTGCTCCTTTTGATGGGGTGGTCGGCTGCCCAATCGAACCAGTTGAGCGAGATCTTCGCCTCTCCTCTTTTGGGAAGTTTTGCCATCCCCGAGTGGGTTACCGGGCTTTGTTCTGGCGGCTCTTCTCCTGATTCTCCTTCTAGGAGGGATCAAGAGGGTCGCTTCGTTTTCTTCCAAGCTTGTCCCGATCATGTTTCTCCTCTATTTGAGCGGCTCTTTTTGGATTCTTTTTGTCAATTTGGACAAAATTCCAGGAATTTTGCATATGATCTTTCTCTCTTCTCTCCATCCAAAAGAGTTTGGGGTTGGCGTAACGGTTGGAGGAGTTGTAGCAGCGCTTCGGTGGGGAGTTTTCAAAGGGATGCAATCGAGTGAAGCTGGGATTGGTACCCAGACGATTCCCCACTCAATGGCGGAGACAGACGATCCAGCTAACCAAGGAATTTTGGCGATGCTTTCTACGTACAGCGCTGGGTGTGTCTGCCTCCTCTCCTCTCTTGTAACTCTGATAACTGAGACATGGCTCGATCCTACTCTCTCCTTGGGTATCGAGATGGTGGCTTCTTCTTTTGCTCTCTATTTTTCTCAATGGGGGGTTGCTCTTGTAATCTTAAGCGCCTTCCTCTTTGCCTTTGGGACGATTTTAGGAAATAGTTTCAATGGGAGCGTGTGCTACACGTATGTGATGAATCACAGGTTTTCACTTTTCTACTACGTAGGCACAGTTCTTCTTGTCTTTTTCGGGTGTTTAGCTGATGTGCGAGTGATCTGGGCACTTGTCGACTATCTCCTCATCCCGGTTGCAATCCCACATATTCTCAGTATTGCCTATCTCAACTACCGTCAGAAGCACCTTCTCTCCCTTCCTGCTACTGATTAGATATTGGGGGTAAGCTGAGAGGCGATCTCTTTGAGATACTCGGCCCGTTTTTTGGGTAAGTCTGGAATCTCGACCTTTCCTTCGATCAGATTCATCAGATGAGCTCTTCTACAATTGAAGAGGATCTGGTTGAAATGGAGAGTACTAGGGGCAGTGATCCAGCCGATCTCAACTCCTAGTTTTACAAGACTGAGGGCATTTAGCGCTTCGATAGCGTCAAGTTGGTAAGAGTAATTGAGAAGTCCAAGTGCTCTTGTTACTTTACTTTTGATCGGTTCGTTGTCATTCTCCATCAATTTTTTTCGCAGACTCACTTCTGCTACAACTGCCCTTGTCGCCCACATTCGCATAGTGGTAAGGATATACTCCTCTGTCAATCCTAAGGTGCAGGTGTTGTGGGCAACTAAGATATCGCCAATCATCTCAGTTGTTTTTCCTTGCAACCCTAAAGCTTCGACCTCTTCCTCCTTCTCTTTTTCTATGAGTTCAGAGAGTTCTCCAGTATGGATAATGGCAGGGACATGAAGATAGAGGGAAATCTTGAGGCCTGTTCCCACGTTTTGAGGGTTGGAAGTGAGAAATCCAAAGCGGGAGGAGAAGGCAAAATCGAGGGTTTTTCCCATATGTCCTTCGATCTTTACGAGTTTATTCCAACACTTCTCGATTTCTTGTTGGGTATCAAGAAGGTGGAGTTGGAGGTGGTCTTCCAAATTTAAGATACCGAGGAAATTAGCCTGGTCATCAATCACAAATCCCTCGCCTGCATGGGCTTGGTGGATTCCATCGCGAATCAAAAAGTGTTCGAGAAGAAAGTCTTTTTGCAAGGGGCCGATTCCCTCAGATTGAAAAAGGGTAGGATTTTCAAGTTCTGGAGCTGTTTTGAGGCTGTCGAAAAGAAGGGAGACTACCTGTTTTTCTCGCTCTTTATCGAGTTTTGTAGGGAATTTGAATTTTCGTAGGTTGCGAGAAAGGCTTAAAGTAGAAGCCAGCCAGACATTATGGGAGTGGGATTCCCATGGGTTTTCCATTCGAAAAATGGGGTGCGTGTCACTTTTTCCCTTGGCCATGTTTTGTTTTCTCTTTTAAGGCTTGGATTTGGTCTCGCAATAGAGCCGCTTGTTCATAATCTTCACGGATGAGAGTCTCGTCTAAAGCTTCGTTGAGAGCGATCAATCGGAGGGTGGGGCTTATCTCAACAACTTCTCCAGGAACCCGTCCGATATGGAGAGGCTGGGTCTTTTTATTCGAAGTGAGGTGGCGAGAGATCCGATTTTCCTTCAAAAGATCTTGGATGAGCGTTTCAGCAAAAACCTCGTAACATTCAGAACACCCTAAGGATTGTCCCCGCTTGATGGCGTCAAGAGAAGTGCCGCAGTTGCCGCAGGCAAGGGCTGTGACGATTTCTTCCCCTTCCTCCTCTTTTCTACGTGTCGCTCCGTAGAGTTTCTTCTCTAGATGGGGGCAATCTGCGCACATGACTGTGCGGGTCATTTTATCTCCGACTATTTCGGTGTAATGGACTGTGATAGGCTTTTTGCACTCGGTGCAATCTAATGGTCTTTCCGGCATGGGCCCGATCTTACTCACCCCCCCCTATTTTTGCAATTAGAGGTGTTTTTTCGCGAGAGGTGGTGGTGGCCTTTTGGCTGATTTTCATTCTATTTGAACGATCACTCGCTCGCTGTGTGAGGTAACACTATCTTCGCTCGTGATCGTCCAACTAGAATGAAAATCCCCAAAAGCACTCCGGAGGGCCTTTCTTAATCCATGTTCAGTGATTTCTCATCGTGGAGATTGCAAATTCTCCACTACAAATGCATTCGAAATCATATCTTTTTCACTATCAGCATGTTGAAAATTCAAGATTTTTAGCCTAATTCCACAAATTTAGCAAAATTTGTGGAGTTTCAGGGTTGTTGGCTGGTGAATTGGAGCATGCGGATGGAGGCGGTGAGGAGAACTAGGATGGTGAAGGTTAGAGAGAGGGGGACAAAGGAAGTAGGGAAGAGGATCATTAGGAGAAAGAGGAGGAAGGCTTCGGGTCTTTCGATGAGTCCTGGGCTGTAGTGGAAGCTTTTACGGGAGTTGTTTGCGGAGAAAATTCCGACAACGAGAAAGGAGGTGATGCAGATAAGAATGGCTATCATCATCAGGAGGACGAGTATAGCCTTGCTTGTCGCGAGGTAGAGGGCGAAGAGTATGGCTCCTTCTACAAGGCGATCAGTAACGATATCCCATGCAGCTCCAAGAGGAGAGGTTTCGGTTCTATGGCGGGCTAAAGAGCCGTCAACTACATCACAAAAGCCAGAGAGAAGTAGAAAGAGGGCTCCCAGGTAGGGGAAGTGGAGAGCTACGAGGGTAGCTGCAGCAAGGCCGAATAGAGCGCCTAGAAAAGTGAAAAATAGGGGAGATAGAGTGGAAGGAAGAAAGGAGAGAAAAGGAGTAAGCAGATACCGTTGAAACGGTGGTCTTAAGTACTTTTCGATCATAAATATTGGGTCTTGAAGGACTCGAACCTTCGACCCCCTCATTAAAAGTGAGGTGCTCTAACCAACTGAGCTAAAGACCCATTTCCTGATAGACTACACAAAAGGCAGGTTTCTTTCCAAGAAATGATGACCCCAAGGGGATTCGAACCCCTGTTATCGGAATGAAAATCCGGTGTCCTAGACCTGACTAGACGATGGGGCCAAACATGCCGCATATTCTATCCTCTCGAGACATTTTCTGCAATCACCATTCTTAGCCGCCAAAGACTAATGGCTTGAAGGACGTGTATTTACAAAGGATGTTGGTTTAGTGTTCTTCGTGGTAAAGAATCCCCCAAAGACCTGCGTACCTAAAGGGTGGTGATTTCTTGCTCTTTGGTGGCGGTGAGTTCGTCGGCTTTTTTACAGAACTCGTCAGTGAGCTCCTGGACCTTCTTCTCGCTCCGCTTCATGACGTCTTCGGGGATCTCTCCCTCGGCTTTCTGCTTTTTGACAGCTTCGTTCCCATCTCGTCTTACGTTACGGATGCTTACTTTCGCCTCTTCCCCCTTCTTCTTGGCTACTTTGACCATCTCTTGCCGTGTCGATTGATCCATTTCGGGGATTTTAATGCGGACGGCATTTCCATCAACAGCCGGTTGGATGTTGAGATTGGCAGCTTCGATCCCTTTGGCAATGGCATGAACATTGTTGGCATCGAAAGGAGAGATGAGGAGCTGTCTCGGCTCAGGGGTTGAAATGGAGGCGATGTCCCGAAGGGGCATTTTGGAACCGTAAACCTCTACAAGGACGCTTTCTACGATGGCTGGGTTGGCTCGTCCTGTCCGAAGTCCTTTGAGTTCGTGTTGCAAGTGCTCAATGGCACCGTTCATCTTGATTTTGGTCTCTGCTAGTATATCCATAGTTTTTTATCCTGTTACAATCGTACCGAAGGAAGGGGAATTAAGAGCTTCGAGGAAACTTCCTTCATAGAAGTTGAATACTTTAATGGGGATATTGGCTGTCATGCACATCGTAACAGCTGACAGGTCCAAGATCCCGAGTTTTTTTTCTAAGACTTGTTCAAAGGATAACGAATCGTATTTTTTTGCCCCAGCTTGTTTTCGCGGGTCGCTATCGTAGATCCCGTCAACACGTGTCGTGGCCTTGAGGAAGATGTCCGCTTCTATCTCACTTGCCCTAAGAGCTGCTGTTGTGTCAGTTGTGAAGTATGGGTGGCCAGTTCCCCCAACAAAGAGAAGAACACGTCCTCTCTTCAGGTGGCGCATCGCTTTTTCCCACTTGTAAGGATCTGCAATAGTGGGACAGACAAGAGAGCTCATCATCCTCACTTCACACCCCAAATGGGTGAGAGCCTCTTTTAGCAAAACCCCATTCATCAAAGTGGCGAGCATCCCAACTTGGTCAGCAGGAGTTCTTGCGAGACCTGTTTTTGCAACTTGCTGGATGCCCCGGAAAAAATTTCCGCCACCTGTAACGATGGCGACCTCTTTTCCCGCTTGGTGGAGGGTGTAGATTTTTTCGGCTACAAGAGAAACACCTGAAGGAGAGGTCCCAAAAGGTTCCTCTCCCATCAATGCTTCACCGGATACTTTTACAAGAATCCGCTTGTAGTCTTCCATCTATTCACCTACTCGCCAGCGGAGGAATTGAGAGACCGACAGAGACTTCCCGATCTCTTTGCCTCGTTTTTCAACAAGTGCTTGGATGGTGAGGTCGGGATCTTTGACGAATTTCTGGTTGAGGAGGCAGACTTGGTTGTAGTAGGCTCTCAGCTTCCCTTCCAAGATCTTCTCGATGATAGTATCGGGCTTGTTTTGGACTTGGGCACGAGCAATTTCCTTCTCGTGGGCTACAACCCGTTCTGGAACCTCGTTTGAGGAGAGGTACTCAGGGGCTTCAGCGGCCACATGCATGGCGATGTCTTTAGCAAGAGTCTCTTCTCCCTCTGCACCAGCGAGCTCTACCAGAGTAACGAGTTTTCCGCCGCTATGGGTATAGGTCATAAGAGAAGAGTTTCCCTTTTTTGGGAAAAACTCGATCCGACGGATCTGGATATTTTCTCCTAAACTTTGGACAATTGTCGCCCGATACCCGTCGATTGTAAGATTTGGGTCCTTTGAAAATTTCTGCTTGAGGAAGTCCTCTACATTTGCTGGGGACGTGGCACACACCTCTTCAGCTAGGTTTTGAACAAACATTTGGAAATTTTCATTTTTGACGACAAAGTCGGTCTCGGCATTTACCTCTACAAGGGCTAATGTGGAACCATTGTCGGCAACCTTGATCGTCCCTTCGTCTGTGGCACGCCCCTCTTTTTTTACTGCAGAGGCCACTCCCGCCTTTCGGAGGTTTTCGATTGCGAGCTCGATGTCTCCGCCGGCTTGTTGCAAGGCTTCCTTACACTTACTCATTCCGACCCCTGTTCGGTCGCGAAGCTCTTTGACCATTTGCGCTGTTACTTGTGTCATTTTGCTACCTCTTCTTCAGTAATTACGGGAGGCTCAGGTTTCTCATCCTCATCCCCTTCGATCGAAAGTTTCTTCTCATTTTTCACATCAATGATCGCTTGGGAGAGGGCCTGGACGATCAATTTTATGCTTTTAAGAGCATCATCGTTACATGGGATTACATGTTGTATTGGATCGGGATCGCAGTTGGTGTCGACAAGGCCGATTACCGGAATTCCGAGCTTATTCGCTTCTGCCACTGCAATATGCTCGTTTGCTGGGTCGACAACAATCAGAAGGCTAGGAAGTTTGCGCATGGAGCGGATTCCAGAGAGGTTCCTTTCGAGCTTCTCTTGCTCTTTGGAGAGCATAGAGAGTTCTTTTTTGGTGATCCCCTCTCCTTCAGTAGCTAAGTTGTGTTCGATTTTTTCGAGGGTCTTGATCGACTGGCGGATGGTTGACATATTTGTCAGCATCCCCCCTAGCCAACGCTCGCACACGTAGTACTCGCCGCTCTCCTCAGCACACTCACGGATGACCGATTTTGCCTGCTTTTTCGTTCCAACAAACAAGACTGTTTTGTTGTTTACAGCAGCTTTTTTTACGATCTCGATCCCCTTGCGGAGTTGTTGCAAGGTTTTAGCCAAATCGATGATTGAAAGACCATTGCGTACCTCCAAAACGAACCGCTTCATCTTCGGATTCCAGCGCCGTTTTTGGTGACCAAAATGGGCCCCTGCTTCTAATAAATCTTTAATAGTGACTTCTTGTTTACTCATAAAATCCCAAGCCTTGTCCCTTCGACATTTGTATGACACGGCATCCTGCCCTTCTCGGCAGAATTTCGGTCTTGGTTAACATTAAGAAAAAATAAAAGCGCCTGATCAGAATCGAACTGACACAGGTAGCTTGGAAGGCTACTGCTCTACCATTGAGCTACAGGCGCGGTATTGAAGTGCCAATATATGGGGAGTGCATCATTTTCTGCAACCAAGATTTTTCGGATTTTCGGATAATTAATGTTAAATTAATATATTTATGTTATTATTATAGATAACAAAAAGGAGGTTTCTATTTATGGCATTTTCCATCTATTTAAGAACTAATTGCTGTGGCTATTTTGATGGCGGCAGCGATTCTGCCGATGAGAACAAGAAGCTCGTAAACAGTGGCGTATATTCCATGCTGTTTGATGTGCTTGCTCTTGTGGCAACTATTTCTGTAGCTGCTCTCTGCTTGAATCCCCACAGCAGCTATTTTTGTCCTGCAGCAGGGTATGTAGCTACCGGATTAGCAGGAGCGATCCTTCTGGCCGATCTCACTTCATGGGCTGCCCAATGCGTCAAAGAGAAAAATTAAAGAGAAAAATTCTCAACCTAAGCTTAGTGATTTCTCATCGTGGAGTTTGCAAATTCTCCACTACATCTTGAATTAAAGGTCCAAGTTTCCATCCTCAGACACAAAGTAGGTTACTTGCTCTACTGGCTCTTAAGAGAGGATTTTTTTTGCGAAAATATCGCCGTAGTGCGATCTTTTCTGGCGTATGTGGAACGAAGGACGAAGAGAGGGGGATGTCCCCGAAAAAGCGAATCGGATTCTAAACGGGATCTTGGGGGTCTTATTTCTCATTTTCCTGCGCGTTTGGCATTTGGCCGTTTTCCAACATGAGGAGAAAATCGAGGAGGCGCGCAGGCCACAAGAGAGAACGGTGATTGAGCGGGCACCAAGAGCGACGATTACCGATCGGTTCGGAGTTCCCCTTGCGATCAACAAGGTGCAATATAACGCTGCTGTCCGGTATGGCCCGATTCGGGAGATGCCACGGTGGATCTGGAAGAAAAACAAGAGCGGCAAAAGGGAAAAATTCTTCTATCGGAAGGAGTACATTCAGCGTTTGGCTCAAGTACTCGGAGAAGAGCTCCAGTTGGATGCAAGAGACGTGGAAGACCAGATCCATGGAAAAGCTGCGATCTTGGGCAATGTCCCTTGTGTTCTCAAAGAAAACATCACAGAACAGGAGTATTTTCGCCTCCAGATGCTCGGAATGTCATGGCCGGGTGTCCAAGCCGAGGTGGCCCCAAAAAGATGTTATCCAAAAGGGGCAGTAGCCGGGGAAATTCTCGGCTATATCGGGCCGATTAGTCGTGAAGAGTACGACGCGATCACGCAAGAACTGGAAGAGCTTCGCTCCTGCATCACCATCTGGGAGGAGGGGGAGGAGCCTCCTTTTCCTGTAGGTTGCCCAACAATGGAACGGGTTGAAGCCCGGGTCAAGGAACTCGAGAAAAAGGCCTATTCTTACCAAGATTGGGTCGGAAAAATGGGAGTGGAGGCCACCTTTGACGAGCAGTTGCGGGGTTCTTCTGGAAAAAAACGGTATTTGACCGATACCAGAGGGAATTTTTTGCAGCAGATGCCTGGCTCAGTGGAGGCGACCCCTGGAAATCGGATTGTTCTCTCTATTTCAAGCGAGTTGCAAGCGTATGCTGAGCAGCTCCTCATCGAATACGATGGGCGCCCCCCTAGCCAAAGGGCGGGAGCTGTAGCTTTAAGAAAGCTTCTTCCTGAGAACCAACCCTGGATCAAGGGGGGAGCTGCGATTGTCATGAATCCCCAAAATGGAGAGATCTATGCGATGGCCTCCTCCCCTCGTTTCAATCCCAACGATTTCATTCGGGTTGGACAAGGTGAAGAGCGAGATGAACTCAATCAGCGGGTTCATCGGTGGATGGAGACAGAAGGGCATATCTCCCAACTCTGGGACCAAAAAGTCCCCTTCAAGCGAGAACGGTTTTCTCTTACAAGAGGGGAATACTACGACGAGGAGGTCGAGCTTACTTGGGAGACCTATCTCCAGTTCATCCTCCCTCCAAACTCCCCTGTCCGGGAGGTTTTAGAAGCAAACGGGAGTGTCGGAGATGCCCTTTTCGTTCAGAGAAGCTTTGAGAAGTTATGCAGTTTATTTGCCTCTGACGAGCTCAAGCTTACCTCCTCCCATGTTCTTGACTTTCTCCTGGTTGACGAAGAGACCATCCCAGTAGGGGTTACAACTACTTTGCCCCAAAAGGCTTTTCTCGAGGAGCGTTTTGCCGAGGTTGAGGGAGAGGTTGCTACTTTCCAAGAGGTTCTAGCTCCCTATTTTACCCCCCTCAAAAGAAACTATGAGAAGCTCCTTTTAGTCGACCTCTACCGAGTCGTTGTGGATGAGAGACGGTTTTCTCCTACCCTCACCCAACTGATCGGCCACCTCTCTCTAAATGAATACCGGGAGGCTATGACCGCTTTTGTAGGTGTTGAGGAGGCTATTTGTAAAATAGTCCGTGATCTTTTCCATGAACACGACTTTAGGTTGTGGAGAGAGGAGTTTTTCGCAGATTTTCTAGCAAACAAGCGGAAAGAGGAGAAAAAGGCCCTTGTCAAGTACCCCAAGCCCTACCTCTACTACCTGGAAAAAGAAGAGAGGAGACAATTCGAACTTTTTTGGGAGGAGAATAAGTGGGGTTTCCTCACCATGTTTCTCCAAGGGGAGGAAGAGGGGGTAGAGGACCCTTATCAGCAAACCCTTGCCGCTTGGAGTGAGGAGCTCGATTCGGGTGCGCATAAAGCTTTGGCCTTTTCAAAGGCCTATCTCCGCCTGCAGGAAAGAATGCAGGAGATTCCACCCTTGGCCTATTTCTCAATTTTACAATCCTTCCGCAGCTATTCCGAGCTCGACCGCCCCCTTTTAGGGCGCTATGGGATCCTGAAAGGAAACGAGGAGAAACACCTTGCAGCTGGTTTCTATCCGAAGTATGGATTCGGGTATGCTCGCTCCTACGCCTTCCGACAAGCTACCACCATCGGCTCGATTTTCAAGCTGATCCCCTCTTATGAGGCCTTAGTACAGCTGTTTGACAAGGGGAAGGATCTCAATCCTTTTGTCATTATTGATGACAAACACCGGACCCAAAAAGGGTGGAATGTCGGCTACCAAATCGAAGGACAGCCTATTCCGATGTACTACCACGGTGGGAGGATACCGAGAAGTGAACACTCTGGGGTGGGGAAGATCGACCTTGTCCGGGCCATTGAAACCTCCAGCAATCCCTACTTTGCCCTTCTCTCTGGAGAGATTCTAGACGATCCTGAAGACCTTTGCCGAGCCGCTGCCCTTTTCGGATATGGGGAAAAGAGCGGAATCGACCTTCCTGGCGAATACAAGGGGTATATTCCCCAGGATGTCTCTTATAACCGTTCTGGGCTTTATGCCATGTCAATGGGGCAACATTCCCTCCTTGGAACCCCTCTCCAAACAGCCACCATGATGGCGGCGATGACAAACGGGGGGGCCATTTTAAAACCCCAAATCCTCAAAGAGCAGCTCCCTCCACAAGGAGTACAAACTACAACTGCTGAACCCCGTTGGCAGGTATATCTCCCCACCCAAGTCCAGCAGATCCTCATCGAGGGGCTAAAGCAAGTTGTCCGTGGGGAGAAGGGGACGGCCCGCTCGCTTAGACAACTCTATCCATCCATTGCCGAAACCCTCATCGGAAAAACGAGTACATCCGAGATCATGGAAAGATTCAGCCTCGATGGGGCCCACCCTTACGTCAAGACCAAGCCGATCTGGTTTGGGGGGATCTCCTACACCTCAACTGAGCTCCAAACCCCAGAGCTTGTCATCCTTATCTACCTCCGGCAGGGGGAATTTGGGCGCGATGCCACCCCCTTTGCCTGCAAACTCTTAGAAAAAGCCCGCTCCCTCCACCTTCCTTCAAAATAATTAATAAAATTTAATTAACAATTTTCTGGTATACTACATGTAAATCCAAACAAAAGGAAGGAAATATGACATATGCACTCAGTGTTTTCTTCGGAAGAGCAGGGGACCCGGTTCTAGCAAATGCTATAGCTCCAGGCTCGGAAGAGTCCATAGGGGCATTCTGGCAAAGTTAGATACATCAAGGAAAACGATTTACGACGCAAGAGAAAGTGCATGAGTACCTAAGAAGCGCCTGCCTCTTTGATGTAGTCAAGGTGATCGAGGAGTAAAAGCTCTAATATCTCCCTTCCTTCAGCTGTTTTTGCTCCCTCTCGAGGGGTCTTTCCATCTAGAACCTGAATAGGCATATCAAGCCAGTCTTCGTAGTACTTCTTGAGGGACTCCTTGATCATTTCTTTTTATCTTTTGCATAAGAACCTCTTAACATTCGCCAAAGAATCTTAGCATCTTAAAAATTTAAGTTACACCATCTTCTTTCCAGCGGGGTCTTCATAAAATAGAAATATACACAATCCAGGGCAAGTGGTAAGATATAGGCAAGGGAGCATAGGACATGAAACAGCTTTTAGACTTAAAAATAGATGTCGTTTTCAAAGATTTCTTTGGCGATAGAAGTAGTAAAGACGTGATAGAAAGCTTTATTAATTCCGTTTTGAGCCTTGAAGGGGAAAACTGCATCGAAGTCGAAGAATTTTTAGATACCAGGAAAAGACGTGTTGAAGTGGGAAGACCCTCAACCTTTGTCGATTTAATCGTCAAATCTCGCAAGGGAGAAAGGTTTATTATAGAAATGCAAACCTATAACCATGAGGGATTTGATAAAAGACTGCTCTACTATCTAGGGAAAGACTATACCGAGCAACTTGACTACCATCGAGGAGAAATCTCTAAACCCCAAAAAAAACTGATTGGCTACCATGATCTCCCTAAAGTCCACATCATCGCAGTGATAGACTTTCATAGATCAAGCCAGGAAAAAGATGGGATTCTCAATGGAAATAAAGTCGTTGAAACCTACCGCTTTAAACCCGAATATTCCCCCTCAAACGATCACCTCTTTGACCAGTGGAACGCCACCATCCTTGACCTTAAAAAATTCGGGGACAAACCCCTAGAAGAGCTGAAAACAGATCAAGAAATCTGGTTCTATATTTTCAAAAATGCCTCAGTGATACAAGAAAAAGAAATCAACACCTTAAAAAAACTCCCTGTTTTTAAGCACGCCATTGAAAAACTCGAGAGACTTTCTTCGGATCCCGTTACAAGAAAAGCCTACGAAGCCAGCATCAACGAACACCGAGACCATTTAGCAGTTCTCTCAGCAGAACGTAAACAAGGAATAGAGCAAGGGGTAGAGCAGGGAATAGAGCAAGGAATAGAGCAGGGAATAGAGCAAGGAATAGAGCAAGGAATAGAGCAAGGGGTAGAGGAAGGGAAAAAGCAAATCGCTCTTTCGATGCTCGAAGAAGGTCTTCCAATAAACCAAATTTCTAAACTGACAGGCTTTTCAGAAGAAACAATCAAAACACTATGCTCTTAAAAAGGAGTTATAAAATGAGTTGGTACTTAGATTTTTCCAGAAGAAAAGCCTACGAAACAAGTACCAACGAGTAGGGGCTTTTCACTAGATTTATTTGATAAAAAACATACTTACCAATTTTGTTAAGTAGTTCTCATTCCAAGCAGCCTTTTTCCTCCTATTCAACAGTCCCTTACCAGAACCCAGTATATTCAAAGCCGTTCTCCTAAAGAATCCCAGATTTTCTGCCGCATAACCTGTGTTTACTGGACTCTCATCCTCCATAAAATTTATATCCAGTTGACGATGCAAATTATTCTCTATCGCCCAGTGACTCTTGATAATCCTACACAGTTTTTTTGCATCTGCTTTCAATGAAGTTATATAATATCGACGCTCTACTAACACCTTCCCTTGCTCAACCCTTTCAGACTCAATTTCAATTGGGTGTAACCCAAATCAGTTAAAATTACGCGGCCAGTCGTTCAACTCCCTCTTGATTGGAGGCGATATGTCCGTATAGATGCTCATGTTGAGCACTGCTACGGTATCGCCAAAACTCCTCGCTTAAAGTATTTACTGAGATCGATCGCAATCCCAACATGGTTTCCG
>JAAKFR010000029.1 GCA_011064985.1 Chlamydiota bacterium | reverse complement strand
TGAAAGCATAGATGAAGATGAGATGCGCAGCTTTGGTTTCAGTAAGGACCAAAAAAGCCAATGCGTGCAAGTAGTATATTGCCTCGTGGTTAACAAAGAGGGCCTTCCGCTAGCTTATGAAGCGTACAGAGACAATACGGCAGAAGTGAACACCTTATAAGCAGATGGGTATGAGAACTCAAGGAAAATTAAGATTGAAAGACGGAAGGAAAGAAATTATTTAAGCTAAATTTGTGTCCAAAAAATAGGGGGCGGTACACAGAAAACAGGCTCGAAGGTAGCACTTTGGCTACCATCTTCGCTTGATTGTTTGCCAAATCTCATCAAAAATCCAGCAGCCTACGAGAGCACTTATCCAAAACTCGCGTTAAGAAATATATTCTTATATAAGTTTTTCTGAAACATGGGCTAAAATATTCGAGTACTAGTGTTCCTCCTGTTCTATGGAAGAGTCCAGAATATCTTTGTGTCCATTCTCTAATGCTAAGTCATAAGCTGTTTTGTTTGCTTGATTCAGCCAGGTCTTATAGGTAGGGTTGTGGCTCCGTTCAAGCAGATCTGCGGCTACCTCGGTATGCCCATTTTGAGCTGCTATATGAAGGAAGGATCTGTGAATATTATCTGTGGAATAAAGAGAGACACCTTGATTTAAAAGCTCATTGAGCTTTTGTAAGTCTCCTTTTTCAGCTGCTTGAAAAGCCAAAGATTGTAGATCGGAATTTCGACGAATTTTTGGAATAAATTCGTGGCCAAAATTACTTGTATAATATCTGTTATTAAAAGAAAGAGAGAGTGTTGTAAGAGTTTGGTTTTCTTTGAGAGCTTCATCAAGAGCAGATGTAAGAGGATTTAAGTCGTTATAGCAAATTTCAGAGTATTCAAGATGGAGTGTGAATGTTGTAAGAGTTCGGTTTACTTTGAGAGCTTTTGCTAAGATTTCTGGACCGGTAGAGTTTCGGGGAAATTTAGAGGAGGACACGAGGTTGAGTGTGAATGTTGTAAGAGTTTGGTTCACTTCTAAGGCCTTAGCAAAAGCATCTTGGCCCCAAGAGCTACTATATTGTGAGGGCCTCAGAGTGATTGTGAATGTTGTAAGAGTCTGGTTGACTTTGAGAGCTTTAGCAAGAGCAGATGCGCCTTTATAAGAAATTCCTTCGAGCTGGGGGAGAGTGAGAGTTGTGAGAGTTTGGTTGGCTTTAAGAGCTTCAGCAAGAGCAGATGCGCCTTTATCACCAATTCTTCCGAGCTCGAGAGTGAGTGTTGTGAGAGTTTGGTTGGCTTTAAGAGCTTCAGCAAAAGCAGATGCGCCTTCATCACCAATTCTTTCGAGCCGGAGAGTGAGAGTTGTGAGAGTTTGGTTGGCTTTAAAAGCTTCAGCAAGAGCAGATGCGCCTTTATCACCAATTCCTTCGAGCTGGAGAGTGAGTATTGTGAGAGTTTGGTTGGCTTTAAGAGCTTCAGCAAAAGCAGATGCGCCTTCATCGCTAATTTTAGGGAAGTGGATAGTGAATGTTGTAAGAGTCTGGTTGACTCTGAGAGCTTCAGCAAGAGCAGATGCGCCTTCACTGTTAGGGCAGTAGATAGCGAATGTTGTAAGAGTTCGGTTTACTTTGAGAGCTTCAGCAAGAACAGACGCACCATTATCAGAAATTACTGTGTAGTTGAGATTGAATGTTGTGAGAGTTTGGTTCGCTTCTAAGAACTTAGCAAAAGCAGATGCGCTTTCATCGTTAATTTGAGAGCAATTGATAGTGAATGTTGTGAGAGTTTGGTTCACTTTAAGGGCCTTGTACAAAAAATCCATGTTGTACGAAAGTTTTGTATCACCCATCATATTTAGATCTAGATGTGTCACAACATGATTGCATCTGAGAAGGGTACAGAGTGTTTGGAACTCTGTAGTTGTTGGATGATGGCTAAGTTTTTGAATCAATTCTGCTTCTGCTATTTGCCTATCATGCTCTTTTTGTTTATGTTGTTGTAACTCGGCTTTATGTTGTTGTAACTCGGCTTCTAGTTTTTGCACTTTGGAGGTGAGTTCTTGGTTTTGGATATGAAGAGAGAGAAGGTTTTTTTGGCTGAGAAAGTGGATTTTTTGATTCATGCTTAGATGTTCTAGACGAGGATCAACTGTGTCGATTCTTTCCCCACAAATCAGAAAGCGTTCTGTGTTTGCATCCACTAGGGCGTCTATGGAAGCTTGGTAGTACATCTGCACGGCTTCTTGGTATTTTCTCTTTTTTGCAAGTATTGTTGCCAGAGCAAAGGTTTCTGTGAATCCGTGAAATTTTTCGACTGCTTTACGATAGGTCTTTTCAGCTAAATCGAATTGCTGGTTTTGGCAGTAGGCTTTACCAAGTTTTTTCCAAAGGTCATGAAGTTTATGCCCTTGCCAGTAGGTGTACACTTCTTCTAATTTCTTATAGGTGGAAATCTTCAGATGTTTCTCACAAGCATCTACAAAGTCGAGCGATTCGAGTGCGAACCTCTCGGCTTTTTCCCACATATCATGCTCTATAAGTTGTGAAAGGTAAACAAGGGACCATTTCGTATATTTTTCATGTTTGTCAAGTTCTCGGTAGATGGATACGATTTCCTTACAAAACTCCAGCCGTTTTTCCGCTTGGTAGAGAAGCTTGTAGGCTCTTAACCGATCTTGAGATTCTGTTAGGATCTTTGCTGTAGTCTCAAGAATACTAAATATTTCTCCTTCTTGTGCAAGCTCTAAATTGATGATTTCATCGATAAATGTTTTTTTCTCTTGTTGGAAGCTTGCCTTTTGGATGAGGTCGCGTGCGTTCTCACGATCTCCCATATTTAAGGCATGAATTCCCCCTTTTAGCAAAATATGTACTTTCTCTTCAGTAGATGTGGTGAGTTGAGCGAGGGGAGAATACAGTGAGATATGATTCGGATCGTTTTGCAATATTTCTCGATACAACTGAACCGCTAGCTCAGGATTGTGATTCGAGATTGCATTTGCTGTTTTTAAAGAAAGTTCTTGTTCTTTTGTAGAGTTCCCTAAAAAACGGTAGAGCGTAACCAAAGCTAGCTGCTTATAAAGAGTTTCTGATGAGTCGTTTTCTAAAGTTTTAACAGCCTCTTGTGTCTCTCCCTCTTGTAGTTGGTACTGTGCCAGATAAAGGGAAGCAAGAGTTGCTTTTTCAGTCTCTCTCATTTTCGTAAAAAGAGAAGGGATGTTTCGGTAATTTTTCCAACTTCTGGTGTATTGAAAAGCTTTTGCGTAGCTCTCAAGAGCTTCGTCGTATTCTTTTTCTTTTTCATAAGTCTTCGCCATGTTGAGATTGGAGTCCGCCAGATTAGGGTTTTCCTTCTTGAAGAGGGAAAAATTCGGAATAGGATCTTGCTCTTGCCACTCTTCAATGGTCTGTTGCACAAGTCGATTCCGGGTAAGAGAGAGGATCGGCTCTCTGCTTATGGGACAATCCTTGGTGTGCTCAAGGTGATTTTCGATGGCGCTTTTTTCAAATGTATGGCCGTGGTTATCTATCACAGGTTCTTGAAATACTTCCAAAGATATAGGGCAAGTGAGTTTTTCTAGTTCTTTAGTCTCTACCGCAATAGTTGGTTTATGTTTAGAGATGGCCTGCTCTACTTTGTGAATTACTTTCTCCAGTGTGATTGACTTTGCATCACTAGGGACATACTGTGCTGGGAGCTTTCCTAAAATTTCATTAAAATCCCGACTATTACCGTTTTCTTCAATTGTTGTTTGAAATAAATTTTTGTGAAAAATATCAAGTATTTTTACCGAAACCTTATTGTCCGATTCAGGAGTAAATACGTAAATGTTTTCAAATGAACGATACTGCCAAGGTAAGATCATTTTTCACCTCCTTTTAGGAAAAAATAAATTTATACGCTTATCAAGATTGTAGTCAAGCTATTTATTTCAAATTTCTCAAATTGTGTACCGCATTTATTTTTTGAAAAACTTCTGGCGAGCTTAGATGTTAACTAACGTGAACCCAGGCCCAAACGATCTCCTTCTTTGTGCATGAGTGAGGTAATGGTGATTATTATTCTGTTCGTAGTCGAACTCAGGATAAACCCTCAAGAGAGCTTAGAGAGATCGAGGAGGGAGTCGGCAAGGTCGCGGATATGGGTCAACAAAGCGAGGCGGTTTTGGCGTAAAACAGGATCGTCAGCCACAACCTTCACTTCGATGAAGAAGTCGGCAAGCGGTTTCTGGAGAGCTGCCAGAAGGGTGAAGGCTTCTGTGTAGTCGTGATTCTCTAAGGCTTGCCTAAGCTCTTTTTTGCTTTTTTCGAGTTGGGTATAGAGGGCTTTTTCTGAAGGAGCCTCAAGGCGGGTTGGGTCGATGGTGGGAGAGGAGATCTTTTCCGTGAGGAGGAGCTTGCGGGCGCGGGTGTGGACTTCGCTTAAGTTCGCAAAAAGGGTTGGTTTCTCTTTGCGGAGCTTGTGGAGGGCTTCGACTTTTTGGAAGGCGAGGTAGGGATCGGAAAAACCGGCTGCAAGGACCGCCTCGACCTCTTCTTTCGGGAAGGGGACATCGTAGAGGATCGTCCGAAGACGGTTTTGGAGGAAGGTGTCGATCTCTTTTAAGATCTCTTCTTCCCTTTTTTGCATCCCATCTAGGAATTTGGGTGTGAGCTCCGGAGCTTGCAGGTAGAGACCAAAGGCTCTTTGGAAGAGGTCTGGAAGTGAGAGGGAGAGCTTTTTCTGGATCAGAGTTTTGAGTAGGCCTAAGGCTTGCCGTCTTAAAGCGTAGGGATCCTTCGAGGAGGTGGGCTTTAGGCCAAGGGCAAAGCAGCTGAGGAGGTTGTCGATCTTGTCGGCAAAGCTCACGAGAATCCCGCAAGGGGAGTCGGGGAGGGGGGCTTTCTCTCCTCTTGGGCGCCAGTGCTCTTCGATGGCATCGGCAACGGGAGGCTTTTCCCCTTGGTGAAGGGCATAGAGTTTCCCTACGGCCCCTTGGAGCTTTGGGAACTCTCTGACAAGCTCGGAGGCAAGATCGGCTTTGCAAAGGGTAGCAGCTCTTTTGGCTTCTGAGACTTCGCAGATAGGGAGGTAGCTGTGGAGTAGTTCTGTGAAGGAGAGAATCCGGGCGGTTTTGGCAAAAACGCTTCCCAACTCTTTTTGGAAGGTCATCCGTTTCAGTTTTTCGACAAAGGTGTCGAGAGGGACTTTTCGATCTTCCTCGTAGAGGAATTTCCCATCTGCTAAGCGTGGGGTGAGGGCTTTTTCGTTCCCAGCTTTGATTAAGGGAGTGGGGCGGTTGTTGCAGACAATGGCAAAGTGGGGGAGGAGGTTCCCATTCTTATCTGCCAGGGGAAAGTACTTTTGGTGTTCGACCATTTCCGAGATAAGTACCTCTTGAGGGATCTGTAGATAGGTTTTGTCGAAGTCTCCTTGGAGGAGGAAGGGCCATTCGACAAGGTGGAGGACTTGGCTCATCACTTCCTCAAAAGCAAGAGGGGAGGCATCGAGGGGTTTTGCAAGTGCTCTAAGCTCATCTTGAATGGTCTTTTTTCGCTCCTCGATATCGGCCATCACGAAGTGGGAGCGGAGAGTTGTGAGGTAGTCGCGCGGGTGGTCGATGGAAAAGGACTCGGGATTGAGTTGTCTATGGCCGTAGCTCGTATTTCCCGAGACAAGAGAGCCGACACGGAAGGGGAGTACCTCGTTTCCATAGAGGGCTACAACCCAACGTAACGGGCGGGCATACTCGATCTCTTCGTCTCCCCAACGCATTTTTTTCGGAAAATCGAGTCCCAAAATGAGGGAGGGGAGATGGGTTGTGAGGGCCTCTCTTGTTGAAATCCCTTCTTGCTCAACCGTGGCAATGAGGTAGTCGACCCCTTTGAAAGGTTCGATCGAAAGGTTCGGGTGACTGTCGACCTGGTCTCGAGAAACAGGAGGGATGGAGAGGGAGCGCAAGAACCCTTGTCCCACTTTTGTCGGTTCCCCGCTCTCATCAAAAACAGCTGAGAGAGGCGGCCCCGTGCGAGAGAGAGTTGTCCTCTGAGTCCCCCCTACAAGGCCTTTCACGAAAGCAGCAAGCCTGCGAGGAGTTCCATACACCTCAATCTTCTCATAGGAGAGCTCTCGTTCTTTTAAGAACTGCTCCACAGCATTCCGCACGTTTCGGACTCCGATGGGAACAAAAGTCGCCGGGAGCTCTTCGGAACCGATCTCGAGGAGAAAATCTTCTCTCTCTTCTGGGTTGCAGGCAGAGGAGCTACGAGGCACGGGGGGGAGAGGTTTCTCCACTCTTTTTTTCAGGAGAGGATAGGACTGTTCTTCTCGGCTTTTGAGGTAGCAGAGGGCGAGTTTTTTCGATAGATCGCGGATTCTTCCGATGTAGCCGGTTCTCTCTGTTACCGAAATGGCACCTCTTGCATCGAGCATGTTGAAGGCGTGAGAGGCTTTCATCACAAAATCGTAGGCAGGAATCGGAAGAGAGTTTTCGATCAGGCGGCTTGCTTCATTTTCAAAATCATCGAAATGAGAGCGCCACATCTCGACTTTTGCCTCTATGAAATTGTAATGGCTCCACTCCCACTCGCTCCTTTTATAGAGGTCTCCATAAAGGACCGAGTCGTTCCATTTGAGGTCGAAAAACGAGTCGACCCCTTGGATGTAAAGAGCTAGCCTCTCCAACCCGTAGGTGATCTCTCCACTGACAGGTTTTACCGGGATTCCGCCCACCGCTTGGAAATAGGTGAATTGGGTCACTTCCATCCCATCGGCCCAAACTTCCCATCCAAGACCCCACGCCCCGATCGTCGGGTTTTCCCAGTCGTCGTGTACAAAACGGATGTCGTGAGCAGAAAGGTCGAGGCCGATCGCTTTGAGTGATTGGAGATACAACTCCTGGAGGTTCGGAGGAGAGGGCTTGATCAAGACTTGCATCTGGTGGTAGAACTGGACTCGGTTGGGATTCTCACCATACCGCCCATCGCTTGGGCGGCGAGAGGGCTCGACATAGACGGCAGCGTATGGCTCAGGTCCCTGGGCACGGAGGAAGGTGGCTGGGTTAAAGGTGCCAGCTCCCACTTCGAGATCATACCCTTGCTGAACCAAACACCCTTGTTCGGCCCAAAACTGGGTAAGCTTTGCAATCATTTCTTGAAAGGTTAACATAAGGGGAAACTATAAAGGACATCATCCCTCATGAGCAATCAGAAAAAACCAAGAGAGAAGAAAAAAAGTCATGAAATCGAGGAGGCGCTGGCTCCCTTTCTCCCCAAAGAAGAGAAAATAGAGATCCCACTCACGGTGATTATCCCCGTCTACAACTGCTCTGAGATTCTCGGGCAAACTTTGGAGAGTTTAGAGAGCCAAGGGTATCCTACCCTTGAAGTGATCCTAGTCGATGCGGGCTCAACTGACAGAACTCTTGAAGTAGCCAGCGGATTTTCCGATCTCATCACGCGGATTTATACTGTTTCTAAGGAGAACGTATCCGATATGCTCAATAGGGGTATTGCCCTTGCCTCGGGCGATTACTGCACCTTTCTTTTTCCCGGGACTTTCTATCTTTCTCCCCTAACCTACCAGACTTTTGCCCAAGAGCTCGTCTCCCATGATTTTCCTGATCTTCTCTATTGCGGAAGCTTGCAGAGGGAAATCCGTAGAGACGTGCGGAAGATCTTCCTCCCTTTTGACCTTGAAATTTTACAAGAGGGGAATCACCCTGCCACTCTCCCGGCTTGTTGGATGAAAGGTGACCTTTTCGAGCGGCTTGGGAAATTCGACCCTGACTACTCCTTACGCCCAGAATACGAATTTTTCTGCCGTTTTTCCCTCCGAGAAGACTTGCACGCCACCTCATTTGACCGGGTCTTTGTCGATTACGACTACGGCCGCTTTTCCTACGGCAAGATCCTCCGCTATGCAGGGGAGACATGGACTGCGATCTATACATGCTTTGGTTTTGCTAAAGCTTTTAGGTGGGCTCTTACACTCAACCCACGCATCCTGGCCAAAAGCCTCTGGCGCCGCCTCAAACACTCCCTCTTCACCTAACAATCGTCCCCGATTTTCTTTTTAGGGTTTATTGAGTCATGGCAGGCCATGAGCGGTAATTGTAAAGGATTTATAGTTTCTGAAGACAGTTCCTAGCGATGGTGCTTGAAAAGGTATCCCTGGTTCTTGAGCGCAGATTTATTGAGGAAAAAGATTGATCCCGAGGGGGTTAGAGGGTTAGCTATTGCCCAAAATAATTGCAGTTCTTATTTAAAAATAGATTTGCTATTTCGCGAGAAATTTTCTGGAGCAGCGGGAGCGGCTGGCTTAACTTGTCACATCTTGACAAAAAATCAGAATTATTGTACTTTTAAGAGAAAGGAGTGATTTTTATGGATTCACAAATCTTAGGAAAAAAAATCAAGCAGCTCCGTAAAGAAATTTTTATGGATCTACAAATCTTAGGAAAAAAAATCAAGCTGCTCCGTAAAAAAAGTGGTTTAACCCAAGATGAAGTTGAAAAGGCTGTGGCTCTTCCGCAAAAAGCCCTTACCCACATTGAAAGTGGAGCACGCAAGGTCTCAACTCTGGAATTGGCTAAACTTTCAAAATTATTTCACGTCCCTATTGCGGGTTTCTTTTTTCAAGAAATGCAGGAGGAAGATGTACTGGTGGCTTTGCACCGTATCGCTCCAGGATTGGAATCAGATCCCAAAATACATGATCAGGTAGCAAAGTACGTGCAAGTATGTAGGGAGGGAGCCTTTCTGAAAGACGTGTTAGGTATTTCTCGTCAGAAATCCATCCGTACTTATTCCAGCCCCATTCCCAAGAATGTTCAAGAGGCTCAAAGACAAGGTGAAGAGGTTGCAAGAGAAGAACGGCGTAGTTTTGAGTTAGGTGATGCGCCTATTTATGATATTGCTGACCTCTTGTCTTCTCAGGGGATATGGACTGCCCAGACTTTGCTTCCCAATGAAATGTCAGGATTGTTTTTGCACCATTCTTCTTTAGGAATGGCAATTATAATAAACGCTGCTCATGTATATGTACGCCAATGCTTCTCCTATGCTCATGAGTATGCTCATGCTCTATTCGATGCTAATCATACTGTTTCCATTTCTAATGCGGAAAATGCAAAGGACCTAATTGAAGTAAGAGCGAATGCTTTTGCTTCTGCCTTCCTCATGCCTGAACAGGGCATTGCTAGTCTGTTACGTTCCATGGGAAAAGGGGAAGGAGGTCGGAGAGAATCAGTAATATACGATGTCTCTACAGAACGTGCTATAGAGAATCAACACCGACAAGTAGCGCGTTTTCAAAAAATCACAGCTCAAACAGTAGCATGGATTACCTACCATTTTGGAGTGAGTTATCAAGCAACAGTCTACCGGCTTCAAAATTTAGGCTATTTCAATGCAAAAGCAAGAATTGCTTTATTGAAAGATGAATTTAAGGGGAGAGAATTTCTTCGTATACTATCTCTACAAGACAAAGAACCCCCAAATAAACAAGCCTATCAGAATCGAGAGTTGAAAGCTCAAGTCGCAGCACTAGCTATTGAAGCCTTTCAAAGAGAAGATATTTCAAGAGGCCGGCTACTAGATTTAAGCGAACTTCTCGAATTGCCAGGCAACGAGTTGCTTAAATTTGCTGAGGGCGAAAAGGCCATGTAGGACACATGACGGATATTATAGTTAGTGACACCTCTGTTTTAATCAATTTCTTGAATATTGATCGTCTAGATTTGCTTGGGAAGTGCTCTCTTAGATGTTTTGTGACAAACCACGTTAGAGAAGAGGTTATAGATAATTTTTCGGATCAGTTCCAACGTTTTCAAAGGGGCTTAGATCAACAAATTATTCAGGAAATCAATGTCTGTGATCCAAGTGAAATAGAATTGTTTTCAACTCTATCTCAAAAAGGTAGATTAGGGGTTGGAGAATGTTCTGCTATCTCAGTCGCGATTCATCGGAAGTTTTCTCTCGCCATTGATGACAATTTAGCTATCAAATCGGCCCGTTCGTTATCTCCTCATCTGTCAATTTTGCGTACACAAGACATTATGGTAAAAATGATTCAAGAAGGGGTTTTAAAAATATCCGAAGCAGATGCAATACTTCAAGATTGGGGAGACAACTATCGTTTCAAACTAAAATTTAGTACTTTTAAAGATCTAGTTTGAGCTCAAATCGATCTGAAACTCCTCTAGGAACTGCTTTGTTTTCCCTTCTTCCTGTTCCAATCGTTCTAGAATTGTCTCGACAAACCATTGTTTTTTGGAGTAACTAGTTCGGAATTTCCTGTTGATAGTAGCTTGAATCTGTTTGGTTCAATCGCTCTACTTATACCTAGAATGGAGGTGGTTTTTGTGTGGAAGGGTGTGTGTTTTACCTAAAATCTAGGTAGATTGTGGGATCTTGTCTTGGGTTTTGGGTTGCAAATGGGTTGTTTTTAGGATGAAATCTCTTTTCTTTATCGCAACGGAGAGAAGAGATGGGAATTTCAAAAGAGGAGATTCAAGAGGTCTACACAAGGCCTCTTTTCTCGCTTGTGTCGCAAGCCCACCATGTCCACTGTCAACATCATCGAGTAGGGGAAGTGCAGATCTGCTCTCTCCTTTCCTACAAGACGGGAGGGTGCACCGAAGATTGTAAGTATTGCGCCCAGTCGTCGCGCTACCAAACCTCTGTATCTCCTCTCCCTCTCCTGCAGAAAAAGGCGATGCTTGCGTGTGCAGAAAGGGCGATCGAGAAGGGAGCCTCGCGGATCTGTATCGGAGCTGCATGGAGGGAGGTGCGAGAAGGGAAAGCATTTGAGACAATCCTAGAGGTAGTCGAAGAGCTGGCAGAGAAGGGGATTGAGGTTTGTGTGACGCTTGGGATGTTGACCGAGGCCCAAGCGAAGCGGCTTGCCGACGCAGGCTTGTTTGCCTACAACCACAATCTCGATACTTCTCCTGAATATTATGAGAAGATCATCTCCACCCGAAACTTCTCTGACCGTCTAAAAACTTTAGAAGCTGTAGGCAAAGCGGGTGTCCAAATCTGTACGGGGGGGATTTTGGGGATGGGAGAGACCGAAGAAGACCGGATTTCCCTTCTTCATGCCCTCGTCAATCTCCCCATTCCTCCCGAATCGGTTCCACTCAACTTTCTGATGCCGATCCCCGGCACTCCTCTAGAAGACCAACCCCCTCTTCCCATCTGGGAGATGGTCCGGATGATTGCTGCAGCAAGACTTTTCCTCCCAACAGCGACCATCCGCTTGGCTGCCGGGCGGATTGCCTGTAGCCAGGAGAGCCAAGCTCTCTGTTTTTTTGCGGGAGCCAACTCGCTCTTCTCTGGCGAAATTCTCTTAACAGAACCTAACCCTAGTTTTTCCGATGACGACAAACTCTTTACTCTTCTCGGCCTCACCCCCCGCGGCTAACCTACTCTCCTCTCCTCTACTTGAGGAGGAGAAAAGGGTTCTTCGTGTCATGGAGAATCGGATCGATTTTGCCTCTAATGACTACCTCGGGTTTGCATCCTCGCTTGAGCTACGGGACGCTATTGCGAAAAAAGTCTCTCAGTTGGAGAAAGTCGGATCGACAGGCTCTCGCCTTTTGACTGGAAATTCGGTTGTTTACGAGGATTTGGAGAGAGAAATCGCCGCCTTTCACGGAGCGGAAGCGGGCCTGCTCTTCTCGTCGGGGTATGCAGCTAATCTCGGGCTCCTCTCAGCCGTTGCCCATCGAGATGACACGATCTTCTACGACCAAAGAGTCCACGCATCGATACGGGATGGGATCACCCTCTCGCGCGCCAGGAACTATCCATTTCACCATAATTGTTGCTCCGATTTGGAGCGGTTGTTGCAGAAGGGTGGAAGAGGGAAGCGGTTTGTCGTTGTCGAATCGGTCTACTCGACAACCGGGGCGCTGGCTCCTCTTCAAGAGATCGCAGCTCTTGGTGAAGCTTATGGAGTGATTCTGCTTGTCGATGAGGCCCACGCAACGGGGGTATTTGGAGCGGGGAGAGTAACTCAGGAGGAGATTGAGCCGTTTGCAAGAGTCCACACCTTTGGAAAAGCCCTTGGAGTTTCGGGGGGGATCATCTTGGGAAGCTCCTCTCTTCGAGACTACCTTATCAGCCACTGCCGCCCTTTTATCTACACAACGGCCCTCTCTTCGCTTCAGCTCATTGCGATCGAAGCGGCCTATGACCTTTTGGAAAGAACCTCACACACTCTTCTGGAGGCGTGCCGAGATTTTGGGTTGGAGAGCCCAATCGATTTCATCTCTTTTGGGAATCCAGAGAGGGCAAAAAAGGTAGCGGCTTCCATACAGCAGGAGGGATTTGATGTACGTCCGCTTTTGTATCCCACTGTCCTTCGTGGAGAAGAGGGGCTCCGGATCTGTTTCCATACCTACAATACCAAAGAAGAAGGAGAGAGACTCTATGCCAGCTTGGATCGTTACCGGGATTGATACAGATGTGGGAAAAACTCTCGTTTCGTCTATTCTAACCGAAATGCTTTGTGGGGAATACTGGAAGCCGATTGAGGCAGGTGGAAGAGATACAGAAACGGTCCAGGGGTGGATAGAGTGCCCCATCCACCCTCCTGCCTATCGGTTCCAAAACCCCCTCTCACCCCACCATGCTGCTGCACTAGAGGGAAGGGAGATCGAAGAGGCTTATCTTCAGTTGCCAAAGACCGATTCTCCTCTCATTGTCGAGGGGGTGGGAGGGATTTTGGCTCCTTTGCGCCAAGATCTTCTCTTTGGCGATTTGCTTCTTGAGTGGAATGCTCCTTGTGTGGTTGTTGTCCGCTTCTACCTTGGGAGTCTGAACCACACCCTTCTAACCCTCTCATGGCTTAAAGAGAGAGAGATCCCCATTGCGGGTCTTATTTTTAATGGAAAAGCCTATCCAGAAGGAGAGGAGCTCCTCTTGCGCTACTCCTCTCTTCCCTGTTTAGGAAAAATCTCATGGGAACCGTATCTAAATAGGAGAAAAATCCAATGGTATGCAAAACAATTTCTCCCCTTGTGGGAAGAGATCTTCAATCTGTCTGGCACCCCTTTGTCCAACGGTTGACAGATCCAGACCCTCTCCCGATCGTCAGGGGAGAAGGGACCTATCTTTACACGGAAGAGGGAGAAAAGTATCTCGATGCGATCTCCTCTTGGTGGGTCACTCTCCACGGTCACGCCCACCCCAAAATTGCTGAGGCGATTGGAAGGCAAGCGAAGACTCTAGAACAGGTGATCTTTACCGACTTCACCCATCCAGGCGCCGTTTCTGTAGCCGAAGAGCTCCTTGAGCTCCTCCCCGAGCATTTCACGAAGGTCTTTTTTACCGACAACGGTTCAACTGCGGTAGAAGTGGCCCTTAAAATGGCTCTTCAGTGGTGGAAAAACCGGAAGATCGAACGGAAAACAGTGGTTACCTTTCGAGGAGGGTATCACGGAGACACTTTTGGGACGATGAGCATGGCCGGCAAAAACTCTTTCAATACCCCCTTTTGGTCCTACCTTTTTGAGGTGCAGCAAATCGATCCCCCTTTTCCTGGACGAGAGGAGGTCTCTCTTAACCAACTCAAAGAGATTATGGAAAAAGACCGAGTAGCAGCCTTTCTCTTTGAGCCTTTGATCCAGGGGGCAACCGGGATGCGGATCTACTCACAAGAGGGTCTAGAGACTCTTCTCGGGGTTCTTCGGGCAGACGGGGCTTTTCTCATTGCAGACGAGGTGATGACCGGTTTTGGAAGGACAGGTCCTCTATTTGTCTCCTCTCACTTGAAGGTTACGCCCGATATCCTAGCCCTCTCAAAGGGGATCACGGGTGGGTTTTTACCGCTCGGGGCAACTGTGACAACCGAAAGGATCTACGACGCTTTTCTCTCCTCTCGGAGGGAGGAGGCCCTTTTACATGGTCATTCGTATACGGCAAATCCTCTTGCGTGTGCTGCCACTCTTGCCAGCCTCTCTCTCTTAAGAGAAAAAAGTTGCCAGCAAAAGCGGGAATGGATTGGAAAAGCACATAAAGCCTTTTGCAAAAAGTTGGAGGGGACTTCGAGACTCAAACGGATCGAGTCTCTTGGCACGATATTAGTTGCCGAATTTGCGGGAGATGGGGGGTATTTCTCCACTCTTCGTAAAAGCCTTATCTCCCATTTTATGAAACACAAGATCATCGTACGCCCTCTCGGAAATGTCCTCTACTTTATGCCTCCATACTGCATTGAAGAGGAAGATCTCGCTCATCTCTACCAAACATTGGAGTCCTTTTTATGAAAAACATCTTATCGAAAATCATCCAAAACCCTACCCTTCACGGCAAGTGGCTCAACACCCTCTCCTATCTGGAAAATTGTGGAGCGAGGAAAATCGCCGCAACCGAGCACCCCCTTCTTGTAGAAGAGGAGAAGCTCAAACATGCAGCTGAAGAGTTTCGCCACGCCCACTATCTCAAAGAGCAAATCCCAAAAGTAGCCTCACTTCCCTTTCCCAACTATGCCCTTCCCTCTCTCCTTGGGAGTTGGAAGACCAAGCACTACCTCGACAGACTTGAGGTAGAGATCTCTCGTATTCTTAAGCAGCACGCTTATGTTTTTGTTACTTATGCCATTGAAAAACGGGCCGAAAAGCTCTATCCTCTCTACCATATCCTGTTGCAAGCTGCGAGCTCTCCGGTGCGGGTCAAATCGATTCTTTTAGAGGAAGAAGAGCATCTCGCTGAAATGGAGAGAGAGATCGAAAAGATCTCTTGTGGAGAAGAGTTGAAAAAAAGAGCTCTCCAGATAGAGGAGAAGCTATTTCAAAACTGGAAAGAGGCCCTTTGGAAAAGTCTGGGAGAAACGCACTTGGCACTTTCGTAAGGCTCTTCCTTGCGATCCTCCTTTTAGGTGGATTTCTCTATAGCTATATCCGGAAGCAAAATACGATCACTGAGCTCCGCCTCCAGATTCCCATCGTGGCCAAAAAGCTCCATGAAATCGAGCAAGAGAATATCCACCTCCAATTCCAAGTCGAAGCTTTCGAGGATCCAGCCCATCTCCTCGACCTGCTTAGCGAGCCCGAATACAGCCACCTCAAGTTCCCCCGCAACGACGATGTCCTCATCATCCCTTCCTCTGTAAGCGTTCACGGGGTTTATCTCTCTCAAAAAGCCACCCGTGAACACTTACTCGCCACTTTTCCGTGATTTTTTTTTCTTTTTCCCTTAGAATCTAGGTAAAGATGGCAAGAGATGTTGAATTTTTCTGCAAAGCGTTTGATCGAAAAGAACTGAGGAGACAAAAACCTGCATGAAGAGGCGTCTTGTTGGGTTATCTCTTGTGTTGTTTGCCCTCTTTTCTGTGGTGATGGTTCAGTATTACCTGATTCAGATAGTCGATGGGGAGAAGTGGAGCAAGCTAGCGCAGAGGCAGCATGAGATCCTCGTCAAGGTTCCATTTAAGCGAGGGATCTTCTTTTCCAATCCGAGCCTTCGATCTGGCCATCTTGCCGATCCAGAACCTCTTGTACTAGACCTTGCCAAGTTCCACCTCTATGCCGATCCTTTCTCCATTCCCGAAAAGTACAAACAGGAGGTGGGTGAGCAGCTCATTGAGATCGCCTCTCTACCTGAAAAGACACTCGATGAGGTCTATAAAAAGAGCCGCAGTCGAAAGTTGGCGATGTGGCTCGACCGTGAAATACAAGAGAGAGTTCTCACTTGGTGGAAGCCGTATGCAAGGGCGCGAAAAATCCCCCCCAATGCCCTCTACTTTGTCTCCGATTACAAACGTTCTTATCCCCATGGGAAGTTGCTTGGGCAAGTGCTCCATACGATCCGAGAGGTGAAAGAGGAGACGACAGAGGAGGGACTCCCCACAGGGGGCCTTGAATCCTACTTCAACGAGGTTTTGAAAGGGAAGCTGGGGAAAAGGAAACTCCTCCGCTCGCCCCTTAACCAACTCGAGATTGATTCTGTGATCGAGCCCCCTGAGGATGGGGCCGATCTCTACCTCACGATCGACTCAACGATTCAGGCAATTGTAGAAGGAGAGCTCGAAAAGGGGGTGGTTGCTGCAAAGGCCAAGGGGGGATGGGCGGTGATGATGGATCCTCACAGCGGAGAGATTCTGGCCTTGGCCCAATACCCTTTCTTCGATCCAAGCCGCTACCGGGACTATTTCAACGACCCTACGAAAATAGAAGATACGAAAGTAAAAGCGATCACCGATCCTTTTGAGGTTGGATCGATCATGAAGCCGATCACAATTGCCATCGGGTTGCAAGCTAATGACGAGCTCGCGGCGCAAGGGAAACCACCCCTATTTGATCCTGAAGAGAAGATCGATGTGACGAGGCAGATCTTCCCTGGGAGAGCCAGTCGCCCCCTCCATGATACCCCTCCCCAACTAGCGCTCAATCTCGACATGGCGATCTATAAATCTTCGAACATTTACATGGCCCAAGTGATCGAGCAGGTGATTGCGACCTTTGGGAATGAGTGGTACCGGAAGAAGTTAGTGGAGGGGTTTGGGTTTGGTACGAAAACAGGTATTGAGCTTCCTGCCGAGACTGTGGGGATGGTCCCCACGCCTGGCAAGCTCCACCCGAATGGGGCACTCGAATGGTCCACCCCCACCCCCTTTTCTCTTGCCATTGGGTACAATATCCTTGCTACGAGCACCCAGATGGCCCGCGCTTTTGCAGTCCTAGCAAATGGGGGGTATCTCGTGGAACCGACTCTTGTAAAAAAGATCGTAAGAGATGGGGAAGTACTCGAAGAGAATCCCCCCTCTCCCTCTTTCCCAAGGGTGTTAGAAGAGACTGTCGTGAAACGAGTTGTGCGAGCCTTGAAATTTTCTACCCAAGCTGGAGGGTGGGGGAGAAGAGGGGCGATTGGAGGCTACACAGAAGCAGCAAAGACAGGGACGGCAGAGAAGATCCAAGACGGAGTATACAACAAAAAACAACATATTTCTTCCTTTGTTGGGTTTACCCCAGTTGAGAAGAGCCGTTTTGTCCTCATCGTCACCTTAGACGAACCGGCTCCGATTGTCTTGGAAGATGGGGTAAAAAATTTCATGGGGGGGAGGTGCGCAGCCCCCGTATTTGCCACAATAGCGACTCGTACCTTAGACTATCTTGGTGTAACGCCGGATGACCCTTTTGGATACCCCGTAGGAGATCCACGCTACGATCCGGAGAAGGCCGACTATGGCGAGGAGATCCGCAAGTTGCAAAGTCTCTATAACGAATGGAATAAGAAATGAAACTCAAAAAGCTGATCGAAACTCTTCCTATCTCCCTCTACAAGGGAGGGAAAGAGACGGAGATCACAGGCCTTTGTTCCGACTCTAGGCAAGCTGCTTTCGGGGATCTCTTTATCGCCAAAAAAGGGAGTACAGAAGCTGGCGTTGTCCACATTGAGGAGGCTTTGGCAAGTGGGGCTGCTGCGATCCTCACCGACACTCCCAATCCCTTTCTCCAAGAAGTAGCCCAGCTGTTAACGCCAGATATTGCAGCAGTAGAACCCCTTTTAGCAAAACGTTTCTACCAAGACCCTTCCCATTCTCTTTCACTTGTTGGCGTAACGGGAACCAATGGGAAGACAACCACCAGCTATCTCATCCAGTTTCTTCTAGAGAAGCTTGGGGTGCCTACAGGTCTTGTCGGAACAATCGAATACCGGTGGCAAGAAGTGCGAATTGAAGCGGAGAGGACAACGCCTGATGTGATCACAAACCACAAACTTTTGCGAGAGATGGTTCGGAGCAGGTGCGATGCTGCTGTGGTGGAAGTCTCTTCGCACGGTCTTGCCCAAGGGCGCGTCGATGAGCTAGCTTTTCAGGTCGGGATCTTCACAAACCTCTCCCACGACCATCTCGACTACCATAAGACGATGGAGGCCTATGCAGCGGAGAAGGCAAAACTCTTCTCCAAGATTCGGCAAGAGGGGCGTGTCATCCTCAATCTCGATTCTCCTTGGATAGAAGTGATGGAAAAAAGTTGCTCTGCCCCCGTTTTGACCTATGGGATCGAATCGGATGCCGACCTCAAAGCCGAGAATTTGCACCTGACCCCTCTTGGATCGACCTTTACGGTCTCCTTTGAGGGGGAAACGGTCCCCTTCACCTCTCTTCAGATTGGAAGATTCAATGTGTCGAATACTCTGGCGGCAATTGGAGCTTGCTTGGCTCTTGGGTTTACCCTAGAGGAGTTGGCCTCCGTCCTTCCCGCTTTCCCCTCTGCTCCTGGAAGATTAGAGCGGGTAGAGAATAGCAAGGGGTTCCCGATCTTTGTCGACTACGCCCACACTCCTGACGCTTTGGAGAAGGTCCTCTCTTCCTTAAGAGAGCTCACCCGGGGAAAAATCTATACGATCATCGGCTGTGGAGGCGATCGGGACTTTGAGAAACGTCCTCTTATGGGAAGGATCGCCTCAAAATATAGCGATTTTGCCTTCCTCACCTCTGATAATCCCCGCTCCGAGGATCCCTTTCTTATCTGTGAGCAGATGGCAGCGGGGATTGCGACAGATAATTACATGATCCAGACAGATAGAAGGGAGGCGATCCGTGAGACCCTTTCACGGTCAAGTGAAGAAGACTTGATCTTAATTGCCGGAAAAGGGCACGAAACTTACCAAACATTTGCCCATCAGACGGTTCCCTTTGACGACCGTCAAGTAGTCAAACAGCTGACAACATGAAAACATATATTCCTTTTTTTCTCCTTCTTACCCTCATCGCCACCTCATGCGGGCGCTACATCGATCCAAACGACTACTCCTACCGACCCAAGAAACACGAACTCATCGTGGTTGATGCAGGGCATGGAGGGAAAGACCCAGGTTGTACGAGTAAAAAAGATCGCTACGAAGAAAAAGAACTTACTCTGAGTACCGCCCACATTCTCAAAAACGCTCTTGAGCAGCTTGGATATACCGTGGTCCTCACCCGCCACCACGACACCTATCTCCCTCTCGATACACGCGCTGAGATCGCCAACGCTATAGGCGCCGATCTTTTCGTCAGCATCCACTACAACTACTCGCCCAATCAAGAGGCGCGTGGGGCAGAGGTCTACTCCTACAAAGAAGGGAAAACCCCTCCCTCCAAGAGAATTGCCTCTTCAAAACAACTCGCCCAGCACGTCATCAAGGGGATCGAAGAGCAAACAAAAGCCCCTTCCAGAGGACTGAAAGAGGCTAATTTTTGCGTGATACGCGAGACCAAGATGCCCGCGATTCTAGTGGAGGGGGGCTTTCTCTCTAACCCCCAAGAGCGAGAGAAGCTTCGCGATCCCCAATACAGGACCCGCCTCGCCTGGGCCATCGCCCAAGGGGTCGACACCTACCTCAATTATTCATCGATTTCGTTTCGTTAGATTTTTTGCAGGCGTCCTGTATCTTGTTTGTGATTAATACAGAGACATCTGCGAGGATAAACGCTCCTGAGATTCCAATCATCGAGTAGGCAGCCGCCGGGGACATGGTGATAACAGAGGTGGCCCCTAAAATCCCTACAACCAAGAGGGAGATCGCAGCAAGTGCATCAAATCCCACGGACCCAACCATAATAACCCAAGTTTTGCTCTCACCAATTAATCCACCGGGGCGCCAACTATCTGAGAGCAACCCACAGCAGAACCTATTTTTAACTGGGCAGAAAGCTGAGTAAGCTATGGCAGCAAAAGTCATTTTTTTCCCCTTTTTTAGAAGAGTTATTGTGTTAACACAACCATTATCGCATGCCTCAATATTAAGATAAAGTGAATTCTTGGATCATGCTCCCTCTACTAGGTGACAAAAAGGATTTTCGCATGAGTATCGCGGGAACGCTGCAGATTGTTAATCCCGCGCGAAGCCACGTCCCATCAGGGGCGAGCGGAACGTGGGGTAAGACAGGGAGGCTCCGGCGTCCCCAATACAGGATCCGCCTCGCCTGGGCCATCGCCCAAGGGGTCGATACCTACCTCAATTATTCGTTGATTTCTCTTGGTTGGGATTTTTTGCAGGCGTCCTCTATCCCTTTTCTGATGAATACAGAGGCATCTGCGAGGATAAACGCTCCTGAGATTCCAATCATCGAGTAGGCAGCCGCCGGGGACATGGTGATAACAGAGGTGGCCCCTAAAATCCCTACAACCAAGAGGGAGATCGCAGCAAGCGCATCAAATCCAAAGGACCCAACAATAATAATCCCAGTTTTGCTCTCACCAATTAATCCACCGGTGCGCATACCATCTGAGAGCAACCCACAGCAGAACCCATTTTTAACTGGGCATAAACCTAAGTAAGCTATGGCAGAATAAGTCATTTTTTTCTCCTTTTTTAGAAGAGTTATTGTGTTAACACAACCATTATCGCATGCCTCAATATTAAGATAAAGTGAATTCTTGGATCAATGCTCCCTCTACTAGGTGACAAAAAGGATTTTCGCATGAGCATCGCGGGAACGCTGCAGATTGTTAATCCCGCGCGGAAGCCACGTCCCATCAGGGGCGAGCGGAACGTGGGGTAAGACAGG
>JAAKFR010000028.1 GCA_011064985.1 Chlamydiota bacterium | reverse complement strand
GCAAGAGCCTGGTATGCTTATGTCTGAAGACCAGAGTCTTGAGTTTTTAACTGATTTGGGTTACGCCCAAATATTTTTAACGAAAAATTTCTAGCAATGAAGGCAAAAGCGCCACTTTTAATTACACCCATAATCTCATGTACAATAAAAAAACCTCTCCAAAGGGAGAGGTTTCGCCTACTTAGGAACACCTACTCTTATAGCCGAGCGAAAAGAGCAGTTAGAGCTCCGAAAAGTATCTTGTCTCCAACTACGTCACCAGTGGCAAGTTGTTTAAATACTACCGCCATAGAAATACCGTCACCTAGCTGAGCGTCAAGAAGTGCATATTCAGCAGCAGTTAATCCACCGAGGGTTCTTTTTAGTTCCTTTACGGAGGCTTTTTTTAACGCTCTTTCCATATAAACCTCCTTTTTCTCAATTGAGAAACTGTAGAGGGATCCACCCCTCCGACCTTTGTTATACTTCAATATCACTAAAAAGTCAAATAATGGTTTACCGTCTTTGGTTGAGGTCTTGGGGGGAGGTGAGGAGAAGGGGGTGTTTTGGGGTTTTTCGGGTAAAATACTCTTCGAGGCGTTGCATGTAGAGGAAGACGATGGGGGTGACAAACAGGGTGATGAGTTGGGAAAAGAAGAGCCCCCAGAAAACGACGAGTCCTAAGGGGCGATTCATCGAACCATTATCTCCAATTCCAATGGCAATAGGCAAAACTCCTACCATGGCAGCTAATGTTGTCATCAAAATGGGACGGAATCGCTCTCTACATGCTTCTAGAATGGCACTCAGAGGGGTTTGTCCTGGTTTTTCCAGAATCTCTAGAGCAAAATCAACCATCATTACTCCATTTTTTTGTACAAGTCCGATCAAGACAATGAGTCCTACAACGCTATAAAGAGAAAGGGGCATGCCGGCAATTTTCAACGTGATGAGCCCTCCAAGTACAGCTACCGGGAGGGCCGAGAGGATCGTCAGGGGGTGGACAAAGCTCTCATAGAGGATCCCGAGTAGGAGATAGATCACAATCACTGCCAAGATGGAAAGCCACCCCATTGTAGAGAATGTTTTTTTGAAAACTTGGGTTGCTCCTTGGAGGCTTCCGGTAACATGTGATGGGAGATATTCTGCAGTTAGGGGTTCAAGTGCTTTTAGAGCTTCTCCTAGAGTCGTCCCTTTTCCTAAGTTAAAAGAGATGGTCACGCTGGGAAAGGTATTTACATGGTTGACTTGCCCGGGGGCCAAAACCTCCTTCCAGTTCGCAAGCGCTTTTAAGGGAATGAGGGGGGGGATTGAGCTATCTTGAGGGGAGACAAGAGATGAGTCTCCTTTGATGTAGAGGAGGTCGATATCTTCAACTGTAAGATCAAACTGTGGGGCGATCTCTGGGATGAGATCATACACGTTATTCCCCCTACTGAATGTCGAAATTCTCCCTCCTGAAAATGAGTATTGAAAAATCTGCTCGATCTGCTCAGCTGTCACTCCGTAGGTCCCGGCTCTTGCTCGATCGATTGCGATATTGAGTTGAGGGGTTTTGGTATGCATGTCGCTATTTACCCCCGCAAAGAGGGGGATCTCCTCCATTTTTTGGAGGAGGATCTCGGCGCCTTTGTGAAGCGCATCGGTATCGAGACTTGTCAAAACGTATTGGTACTCCCCTAAGCTAGAGGTGTTCCCTACTTGCAAATTGATTACGGGAAAGGGTTTTAGAAATACATTCATCCCAGTAACAGGGAGCTCTCTCATCAGTTTCCGAGCGACTTTGACAGAAGTGGGTCTTTTTTCGGGTGGGACAAGGTGGATAAAAAAGAGTCCCTGGCTATCTTCAGGGTACCCTCCAATGGACAGAAATTTCTTTACGTAAGGAGAGTTTTGCAACTTCTCTCCTATTTCTTTTTGGTGGGCAATCGTGTTGCTCTTACTTGAACCGTCGATGCACTGGGCAAGACCTTCGATGATGCTCAAATTGCCAATGGGGATAAAGTCTTTCGGGAGCCATTTGAGAAAGAGAAAGGAGAGGAAAATACAGATGATCCCAAATGCGAGAATCATTTTTTTGAAGCGGAAAGCAAAGAGCAAACACTTTTCATAACACTCTACCATCTTCACGTGGACCTTGTCTGCAACAGAGGCTTTTTCTTTTCTCTTCCGCCTCTTGAGAAAGTGACTGCAAAGCATGGGATTTAAGGTAAGAGAGATAACCCCTGAGCAGTAAATGGCAGTCACGATTGTGACAGAAAACTCATGGAAAATTCTCCCTAGCAACCCCGGCATCCAAATAAAAGGGAGAAAGACCGCTGAAAGGGCAAGAGACATCGTGACGACAGTGATACTGATCTGTTTAGAGCCATCAAGAGCAGCTGCAAAAGGAGATTTTCCCATCTCGGCATGCCTATAGATATTTTCCAACACGACAATGGCATCATCCACCACAAATCCAATAGCTAAAATCAACGCAAGAAGAGAGAGGTTGTCGATATCAAAGCCCATAAAGTACATCACGATGAAAGTTGCAATGAGAGACATGGGGAGAACAAGGCTGGGAATAAGGGCATCGATCCAGTCACCTAAGGCCAGAAAAATCACTCCGACCACAAGAAGTAGGGCAAGAGCAAGGGTATATTCGACATTTTGTATTGAGGAGAGGATGGAAGTCGATTTGTCGTAGAAAAATTCAAGGGAGACTGCTCCGGGAAGGTTCTTGGACAGGTTCGGGAGCTGTTTTTGGATCTGTTTCGAAATATTGAGTGTATTCGAATCGGGGAGGCGAGAGACGGCTAGGACAACGGTATTTTTTTCAGTGCCTTCTGCGAAATATTTGAAATAAGGGTCTCTCTCTTCGAGAGCTGAAAGGCCATTTGCCACATTCCCGACATAGAGAGGGGTATTACCGTACTCTTTGATGATGACATCGTTGTAGGCTTCTCCTTCTGTTAACATTCCATCAGTCTGCAGTAGGTAGTTCGTGTATGTCCCTTGGATGTTTCCTGAGGCGAGGTTGGGATTGCTCGCCATGAGAGCTCGGACGAGCTCGTTCATATCGATATTTTTCCCCATCATTTTCATCGGATCTGCTTGGACACGTACTGCGTAGGGGAGGCCGTAGACCTGGACTTGCGAGATTCCTGAGATCATGGAGAGGGGTTGAGCCAAAACATCATAGGCTAGTTCATAGAGCTTTGCATGTGATGCAACATTTGAGGTGAGGGCCAAGAAGATGATGGGGGTATCAGATGGGTTGGTTTTTTGGAAAATCGGATAAGTGGGCATCACCGGAAGGTTAGGAATCGCCTCTGAGATCGCTGCTTGCACTTCGACCTCTTTTGATGCGATCTCGGCATCAAGATCGAAGTTGAGGACGATTTGGGTCGTCCCAGTCGTGTTATTTGAGGTCATAGCCGAAAGACCGGAGATTTGGGAGAACTGCCTTTCTAGAGGAGTTGCGACTAAATCTCCCATATACTCTGGACTTCCCCCAGGTTGAGAGGCAGTAACTGTGATCGTAGGATAATTGACATTTGGCATGTCACTCATAGGCAGAACAAGAAAGGCGTAAATACCGAAGAAGAGAATTGAGATCATCACGAGAGTCGTCATCACAGGGCGTCGGATAAAGGGAGCAGAAAAATTCACTCTTTCTCTCCCTTTTTCTCTGGAAGATAGACTTTTACCCCATTATAGAGATTGAGCTGACCATCAGTGACGACCTTCTCTCCTTCTCTTAGCCCCCAATCGATCACAGTCTGGTCTTCGTACAAGAATTCCTTGCCCACCATGCGGAGCTCAACTTCCATCGTCTCCTCGTCTAAGACAAAGACATGGTACCCATCATTTCCCAAGACAAGGGCACTTTGTGGGGCTAAAATGGCGTCTTTGATCGTCTCCAACCTCAATTGGACCCGTGCAAATTCCCCGGGCCATCCCCGTTCCTCTTCGTTGGGGAGGACCCCTTGGAGGAAGATCATCCCCGTATCTTCATTTACAGTATTGTCGACGTAGTAGAGGGAGCCTTGCAAGGGGCGAGTGGGGTTTGAAGGGAGAATGGCCTCTAAGTAGAGAGGTTGTTTCTTCTGCCTTTCGCGTATGGTGTAGACATACTCGGAGGGGAGGGAGAAATTGATATAGAGGGGGACCACTTTTCGCAGGGTGACGAGAACCTCATTTTGGGCAGGGTCGATATAATTCCCTACATCGTAGTTGCGGATCCCGATATACCCTTTGGTCGTTGCCCGTATTTCAGTAAAACCTACGTTCACCTCGGCGAGCTTCATTGCAGCTAAGTCGAATTCGACAGCTGCTTTGTAGACATCGACATTTTGGACTCCTTGTTCGTAGTCGAGCCTGGAGACATACTCTTGTCCCACAAGTTTTCCATACGTTTCGGCAAAATCAAGAGCATAGCGGAGTCTTGCTTGGTCTTCTTCCAGCTGTGCCTTTGCCTCAGCGAGGTTTGCCTCGTAGATGCGGGGGTCGATCGTCAGCAGTAGATCTCCCTCTTCCACGAGTTCCCCTCCTTCGAAAAGAATATTGGTCAAGAATCCTCCCACTTGGGCTTTCAGGTCGACCTCTATCGAAGCTGCAAGCTCTCCAATCCCTTTTACAAATCTTGGAACATCCTCTTGGGTTACCTCTCCAATCTTCACTGGAAAAGAGGGGGTTTTATGGGGAGCCTGCTGGCCACAACTAGCAAGTACACTCAAAAGCACTAATAAGAGCCGAAAACTACCTTTCATCATCCCCTTCCTCATCGATCAAGACCACCCCGTCTTCTTCTGTTATGTCGCAAAGACGTAACGTTCCTGTGTCGTACGCAAGATTCGCAAGAGAGGTGAGAAATTGTGTTTTTGCGTCCACAAGATACTGCCTTGCCAGATAGAGGGCATTATTTGCTGTCATCAAGTCGAGAATCGTATTGATTCCGACCTTGTAGTTTGCAAAAGCAACCTCTTGGTTTTTTTTCGCAACTTTCAAATATTCGTGACTGTAGTCTAAAACTTGTGAATTCGCAATGAGTTCGTAGTAGTCTGAAACGACCTGAAGGAAAGCGTCGAGTTCTAGATTGTCGAGCTCAGCTTGGGTTGCAAGCAAGTTCGCTTGTGCTTTTCTCAGGTTATTGAGGTTGGTAAATTGATTGAAAATCGGGACATAGAGATTGAATTGCATGTCGTAGGCGTTGACAAACTTTTTATCATTTAGAGATTGCTTACTCCCTGTGATGCTCGTATCCATGGAGGGGAGGAGAGCTGACCGAGCGGTTTGGATCTGGAAGTGGGCATCCATCACCCCCGACCGCATTGCATTGAGATCGGAGCGGTGACGCTTGGCTAGCTCCATGAGGGAGGTCATATCCTGGCAGACTCCTTCAGTCACCAAATTTTCGGGAAGTCCTGCAACTGAGATGGGGGTATCGGCAGGAAGGCCGAGGGCTTGGACAAGGGTTGCTTCAGCAACTTTTAGGATTCCAATGTCTTGTTCCAGCAGGATTTGTGATTGCAGCAGGCTCGTGCGGGCTTGTAGTTCATCGCTTAAGCTATCTAATCCTGTCTTTCGGCGGGCTGTAGCCGCCTCAACAGTGACCCGGTTGTCATAGACTGTTGCCTCATCTACTCCGATTGTTCCGAGCGCATTGATATAGTTGTAATAGCTCTGGATCACCTGGATCATCACCGTTTGGACCTCCCAACAATAACTCCAGTTGAGACTGTCCAGAGCTGCAATTGCAGAGAGAAGATTCCCATTTCTCCCACCGAAATCGAAGAGAAGATAGGTAGTCGTTAAAGAGGCTTTTGCGTTTTTCTCTTTGGTTACAATCTCTTCGCCTGAATCGACCTCCGCAAAGAGCTCTTGCATCCAGGATCCTGTAAAATTCAAGGTAGGGAGATAGGCTCCTCTTGCAGATCCGACATCAGCTGCAGCCATTTTTGCTTGGTACCAGGTAGACCTTGTTGCTGGACTGTTTTGAAGGGCAATATCGAGAAGATCGATCAAAGGAAGGACCTCGCTTTCATCCGGGACAACAGGGGCTACTGTAGGCGATGTGCACGAGTAGGTCGGAGTAAGGGGACGTTTTGCGCTTGGTGGGGGAGGGGAGGGGGGAGTGGGAAGAAAGAAGTGGCAACTATTCAAGCCTAAAAGAAAACCTATCAAGGCTAAACACCTGAAAAGTCTGATGAGAATGACAGATTTCACACGATTTAAAGCTTCTCAATTTTGGCTGCCAATATAAAGTCGCTCTCTGATAAGCCATTGATTTTGTGCGTCCAGATGACGATCCGTACTTTTCCCCAGCTAAGGTGGATGTCTGGGTGGTGCCCCTCCTTGTCTGCGAGTTCTCCCACACGGTTGGTAAAAGCTAGGGCCTCTTTGAAGTTAGGAAACTGGAACTCGCTCTCTAAATGGTGGTCGTTCACGACTTTCCACTTACTTCCGAGTTCTTTTTTTAGAGAACTAAGCGTTTCTCCCTCTAAGGGAGGGGTGTCCCCTTTACAAGCTTGGCATTTTTTCTCAGCTAATTTGGTCATTGTTTTCCTCCTATTTCCTCTCTGTTCTGTTTACATAATCTAGACTTATTTTTAAAGCCCCATCTCGTAGCTTGACCAGAGTTCTCACCACAGTAGGGAAATTCTTCTCTCTTTGCTCTCCGTGGTTCAATTATTTACGTACAATTGTGATAAACTAACTAAATATTATTTGCTCTATGTATGCAGATTTATTTTTTGGTGAGTTGACTTTTATGATTTATGGGGGGAAAATCTCAGGTTCTTTCTACCAAAGAGGTGAATCATGATGCAGTGTAAAAGATGGCTCGGATCGATTGCGGGAGGAGTACTCCTGTCGGCTCTTCTCTTATCGACAACCCCTTCTCAACCCTCCCTTCTCAAAAAAAGAGCTCTTGCCGATCTCGACACGATCCGAAACATCTTCGAAGTGAAATATGCTCCCACCCTTTGGAAAAAAGAATTTGCTGCTTGGGAGCTCGATCCGGCGATAGAGGAGGCAAAAGATACGATCCGCAGCTTCTCTCCTCTCACTTTGAAACAGTGTCAAGTTGCAATTCGAAATTTCTTCAATTCAACTGAAGATTACCACGTAGGGGTCAAGTTCTACTCGACAGAGTGTGCCTCGCTTCCTTTTATGATTAAGGAGGCTGAGGGTCGGTTTTTTATCTCCTATGTTGACCGTTCCCAAGTATCTGAGAGGGGATTTCCCTTTTTTATAGGGGATGAAATCCTTAACTTTGACAATCTCCCCATTGGGGAAGCAGTCGATACGTTGCAACGTGAAGAGTATGGATCCAACACATGGGAGACCAACCGCGCCCTTGCCACCCATGCCTTAACCTATCGGAGAGGGGATTTAGGACAGATCATTCCACAAGGGGAGTGCCACATTTCGGGAATCAGACAAGGCGAGCAAAAAGTCCGATATGCCACCGTTGATTGGTCGTATGCTCCTGAAAAAATCAAAGATTTCGCCAAGCTGGGGACCCTTGAAGCTGCCTACTCTCCTTCTGCACTAGAGTGGCACGAAAATCCGCTTCAGGCCCTTAAGAACTCCTCTTTTTTTCAGAAGATGATGGTCTCCCATTTTTGGGATCGCTCTTATGTAGGCGGTTCTTTAGAGGGGAATCCACACACACTTGGAGCAAAAAAAGACTTTCTCCCAAACCTTGGGCAAGTGATTTGGCGTAACAACTCCTATTGGATCTTCGATGCCTATATCTTCTTAACCCCTTCAAATGAGCGAGTTGGGTATATCCGATTGCCTCACTACCTCGGAGATGAGGAGGAAGTTGAAGAGTTCGGTATCCTCATGAACTACTTCCAGCAAAACACAGACGCCCTTGTTTTGGATCAAATGAATAATCCAGGAGGGTCGATTTTCTATCTTTATGGGCTCGCCTCAACATTGACTAACCGCCCTCTTTTTGCCCCGAAACACCATATCACCCTAACACAAGAAGAGGTGAGCACGGCAATTACCCTTCTCTCTTATCTCGACCAGGTATGCGATACCTATTCTGCAAAAGAGGTACTAGGGGATAACATCGGGGGGTACATGATCGATTACAAGTTTGCTCAGCTGATGAGAGATTTTTGCCATTTTCTCATCAAACAATGGAATGAGGGGAGACTCTACACAGAATTGACCCATCTCTATGGAGTTGACCACATTCTTCCACACCCTGAGTACCGTTACACCAAACCGATTCTGCTTCTGGTGAATGAGCTCTGTTTTTCAGGGGGGGATTTCTTCCCTGCTGTTCTTCAAGACAGCAACCGGGCAAAAGTGATGGGAACGCGCACCTCTGGTGCAGGTGGTTATGTTGCCAACGTCCAATTTCCGAACCATACAGGGATGCAAAGCTTCTCTCTAACGGGCTCTCTAGCCGAAAGGAGAGACAGCACCCCATTAGAAAATCTTGGAGTTGTCCCTGACATCCCTTATACTCTGACTACAGAAGACCTTGAAAATCACTATTCGGAGTTTGCAGACGCGATTGTCCAAGAGGTCCAAACTCTTTTATCACAAAAAAAGGGGTAAGATGAAACTACTACTCTCAAAACCGAGGGGATTTTGTGCTGGGGTGGTCCGAGCCATCGAGATCGTTGAGAAGGCTCTTGAGAAATGGGGACCCCCGATTTATGTAAAACATGAGATTGTCCACAACAGGCATGTTGTTGAAGGCTTACGCCAGAAAGGGGCTGTTTTCATCGAAGATTTAGCTGACGTACCTGAGGGGTCCCGCTTGATCTACTCTGCCCACGGGGTACCTCCCTCTGTTCGAGACGAAGCAAAAGCCCGTCAGTTGATCGAGATCGACGCTACCTGCGGCCTTGTCACCAAGGTACACTCGGCTGCTAAGAGATATGCTGCCAAGGGATACCATATCATCCTCATTGGGCATCGCAAGCACGTCGAAATCATCGGGACTGCGGGTGAGGTACCTGAGCAGACGACGATTGTAGAGTCAGAAGAGGAAGTGGCCACCCTCCCCTTTACCCAAGAAGACCGACTTTTCTATATCACGCAGACCACTTTGAGCCTAGATGATGTAGCAGGTATCATAATAGCCCTTAAGGAGCGGTATCCGCAGACTGCAACCCTTCCTAGCGCCTCGATCTGCTATGCGACCACAAATAGGCAACTCGCTCTTAAAGAGATCACCAATGAGACCGATCTCATCCTAGTTGTAGGAGATCCTACTAGCTCGAACTCGAATCGTCTTCGCGAACTTGCTGCAAATCGAGAGGTTCCTGCCTATCTAATCAATGGCCCAGAAGAAATCGACCCCAGTTGGCTTTCAGAGGTAAAAACCATCGGTCTCACAGCTGGGGCGTCGACTCCAGAGGATATCGTGAAGCTTTGTATCCAGCAGCTTGTGGCCTATGGGGTGACTGAAGTAGAAGATGTTGTCTTCACAACTGAAGATGTCGTCTTCCAAATCCCAAGATCCCTAGCTACCGCCTAATGTTTCGGGCGCTGCGCTATCCCATTGTCAATCTACGGACGACTTTTTTTCGCCTGTTTCAATGGGTGTGCACTGTCCTCCTCTACTATCGAAATGGTGCCTTTTTCTTAACCGATTGCCTCCTCGCTACCCAGTATTTCTTCCAAAATCCCCATAGTGTGAGTAAATCGATCCTCAAAAAATGGGGAGCCGCTGATCTTTACACCTATGGCGAGACCCCTCTTACCACCCTCGACAAAATGGCCAGGGAGTGTCAACTCCTCTCAACCGATACCGTCTTTGAGCTCGGGTGCGGAACAGGGAGGACGATCTTCTGGCTTGCCCACTTTGTCGGATGCAAAACTGTTGGCATCGATCTCCTTCCCTCTTTCATCAAAAAAGCCAAGCGGGTGCAGGATTGGCTCTCCATCCCCAACGTCCAGTTCTATGAGCAAGATATGCTTGAGGTGGATCTCTCGGTCGCAACCTTCCTCTACCTCTATGGGACGTGCCTCAGTGAGGAGTTTCTCCATAAGCTCGTCCCCAAGTTCGAGAAGCTGAAGCCCGGAACAAGGATCCTTTCGGTGAGCTATCCTCTAACCGAGTATTCAAATCGTTTCGAGGTTACAAAAGAGTTCTCTGCTCGCTTCCCCTGGGGAAAAGCCGCCTGCTTCCTCAATGTTCTCCTGTAGAAAAAGAGAGGTTAAAGGCCCAAGTTCCCATCCTCAGGCACAAACCATACAGCGAGCGATCGTCCAAATGAGGCGAGAAAAGCAGCCAAAAATCCCCCAAGAACCTGATGCGTCAAGAGTATAGTTGGCGGATGGTGTCGTGTTGCATTTGTAGCTGCTGGTAGAGGAAGTTTTCGATGTTCTTCCACTGGTCCTTGATCTCCTCAATAGAGCGGGTAGTCTCGTCAGTGTCAGAGCGATAGAGCTCGCTCTTGTGCTGGTGAAGGGAGCGGTTCCCTTGGGCAAAGGTCCCTTGGATCTGCCCAATCGCCTTTTGCATCTCAGATGCTCCAGAGGTCATCTTTGTAGCCGACGCGAAAAACTTTGTTTCATTCATTCCTTGGAGACTAGAGAAGACCCCGGAGAGTTTGCCGAGGATCCAATCCCCCTTCATGTAGCCGATAATGGGGCAAAAACCTGAAACAATCGCGAGCACCCCAGCCCCAATGCTGGCAAACATGGTGTTTTTCCCCTCGGTTTTGAAGGTTTTGACAACTTCTTCCATATGCTCAATCTGCATCTGTCTCTCATGCATCCGGGCGATCCGTTCTTGCTCTTTGCTTTTGAGCGAGAGCTGGAGAATTTCGATAAAGAGGAGGAAGATATCGAATTGGGTCACCCGCATCTGGAAGACTTCACTTAAAATCGACTCCTCATTGGCATAGGCAACGAGCTTCTCTTCAAATGCGTTGGAAGGAGCCGCTATAGCAGTGGATGAGGAGAGGCCCTCTATTCCATGGACTCCTTCTTCTCCCTCATCTTCATACTTCTGTTTGTTGTTTTCACGTTCGTCTTCGGCAAATCCCTCTTCCTCTTTTCGATCCCTCTTTTGCTGGGTCTCTTGTTCTTTTTTTGCCGTTTGCTCTTTTGCAAGAGGGGAGTGAGCGGTTCTCTCTTTTCCAGAAGAGTCGTGGGTTTTTGTTTGCCGCTCTCCTTTTTCTCCTGTTTTCTCCTGTTTTGCTTTCTCTTTAGCTACCTCTTTTTTCGGAAGAGGTGTCGACACCTGTTTTTCAGTTGCTTTTTGGGTGAAGGGTTTTGGGAGAGGGGAGGGGGGAGCTTGACTTTTCAGTTGCTGCTTAGCGAGCTTTTCGACCTTTTCTGCAGGCCGTGTGTTCTCTTTGTCGAGGGTCTGCTTCTCCGAGGAAGTCGATTCGGACTTTTGTGTCTGCAACACCTTTACTTTGACCCCTTGCTCTTTCAGATTGGAGGGTTTTTCCCCTTCTTTTGCATGGAAGTTTTTCGGTTCTTTGGGAAGGGTCGTTTCAGAGAATGACTTACTCAGCTGCTGGAAACGGGGAGAGCTAGTCTCTTGCTGGCAGTGGTAGTGTTTTCCGTCAGGGGTTGTGAGAAATCCCTTCCCTTGAGGCTGCATCTGCTCAGCTTCATTTTCTGGAAGTAGCCCCTCCTCCACCTGTTGTTCAGGAGGGAGGTTTTGTAGGGTGATTTCTGCATTGACAGGTGTTCCCATCTCTTTCTCCTTATCTTCTTATGACCATCTGATCGGCTCTAAAGAGCTCTTCTTGGAAATCGAGTGCTCTTGATAGATCTTCGAAGAGTTGTTCCAACCGGTCTGTTCCTTGCTCGACCATTTCCATCAAATCCCGCCTCGCATGTTTGAGCTGGGCAAGCCGCAGCTCATACTGCTTCACTTGTGCCATCTTATCGTTGAAGAGGAAATTGGTGACACCCTCTCCAATTGTTGCCGCACCATGAGCCATCGCTCCAAATCCCCCGATAAGAGCCATCGCAGTTTGGGTGGCCTCTCCGATTTGTCCAAAGCCACCCCAGACCATCCCTACACCAGAAAGGACAATACACAAAATACTGATCCCCATCTGCATCCAAGCAATCACGGCCTGCTTTTTCATCGGGTCATCGCCGGGGAGAAGTTCGGCAATTTTGTTCCAGCCTCCCGTGATTTCCAGAAGCTGGTTGGTGATTTGGATCACACCAGCTGTGATCAACATCGCCCCAGCTACTGCTCCTACTCCCGTCGCAATCAAGGCCGCCCCAGCTATGATTCCCACAAGGGAACCTACCCAGGAGAAGAATTTTGCCATGACGCCCCACCGTTTGGAGGAGGCTTCCTTGTCGATTGCTTTTTTCATCTCTTGGAGACGCTCCTTATGGGCAGTAGACATCTCCTCATCGAGGTGCTCGATCTCTTTCTTGTGGCTAAAAGAGGCAGTCCCATCGGAGTGGATCCCCATTTTGGTGAGGATGTAGTAGAGGGCAAAGACTCCTATTTTGGGAGGGGTTAAGAGGGGTTTTTTACGAATCACTCTCTCCCCTTCCCCGATCTGTACTTTTTTCCCACGGATCCCTTCAAGAGCAGAGGCTTTCTCGTCATCCTCCTGTTGTTGTCTCCCTTGCCGTTCTTTTTCCTCATGGCGGGTTTCCCACCAGGAGAGAGTTGGTTGTTTTACCCACTCTCGCTTGTTCAAAGGGGACGAGGAGGCTTCACGGTTCTGTCCAGTAGCGCGGGTCTCTTTTAACGATTTTGTCTCCTCACGCCCCTTTTGCTTTTGGATCCCTTCTTTGCCAAGAGATGGCTGAGGAGGCGTTTTGGGAGTCACAATGGCCTCTTTCCCTGCTTGTGGAAGGGGTGTCCCTTTTTGAGAAAGAGAAGTTCCTTTTTCTGTTTGAGGCTCTTTGAGGTTTGTCCGATTCTGAAGAGGGGGGGAGGGGCTCTTTTCAGGAGTTTTTTGGGATTGGCTCGCAGAGAGGGAAAAGAGGTTCTCCTTCTCACCAGATGACTTGCTTAAAAAAGTACTCTTCGAAAAGATGTCGGTTTTCTCACGTGTTTTGTTAGAAGGTTTCTCCCCAAAGTCTTTCATCGAGAGAGAAGTGAACTCACGGCTCTTACCCGCACTTTCCATTTTCCCCTTTGGGGCATCTGGAAAGGCATTTTCTCCCTCGTTTAAATCAAGTGCAGTTAATTGGGGTTCCGGCAGGTTGAGTGTCTGGATGGCAAGGGTCATGGCATACCTCTTCTGATTTAGAATTACTATTATTGGCAGCCTTGCCTGTTTTACGCTGATTGGAGAGCTCAAGAGCCTTTTCAGCTTCCTCTTTTTCACCCATTTCGACATAACACTCGTGAGCATAGAAGTGAGGATCGGGATTCTCACAATCTAAAAGTGCTGCTGCCGCATAGGCATGTAGGGCCTTCTCAGACTGGCTGAGAAGCTGCTGAGCAGCCCCCAACCCCATCCAAAAGTCATATTTGTAAGGATTGAGAACTACAAGCCACCGAAAAACGGTTAGGGCATCATGGTACCGATCTTCCTGATAAAAGTCATATGCTTCTTTGTAAAGAACTTCCATTTCTGCATTGAGGACTCCGAAGGCCTCTTGGAACGTTTCGCTTTTGAGCAAAATATTGGGGATAAAATCGTCTAAATAGGCCTCTAGATTTTCGGGAAAAGGAGCGTCTTCTTTTCGGTTGAGTGCGATTCGGTGGAGTAATTGCCTAAGATACATCAAATTAAGGCCTTATATTGTGAATGAAGGTGTCTCCAACCTCTTTGAGAAGCTTGAGAATGTTCGATCTGGCCTGGTGGCACTGGGAGGCTTCTTGCAAATACCTCTGCATATCAGTCCGTTCGAGCTGAGTGAGTTTTTCCATGCTATCTTTTCGCATCTGGATGTTCTCTTTGAGAAGCCTCTTCTCATCGTCAGACCATTTGTATTTCCCTTCAGGGATGTCGACACCAAGCTCTCGTGCTCGATCGACAAGGCTTTTCATCTCCTCGTCTTTCGTCCAATCAACCCCTTTTTTCTCAGAATTGAGCTTGGAGATAAGAGCAGTCAGTGTATCGACATTATCGGTTCTCTCTTTGACGCGGAGATAAAGATCATGGGCTTCGGCTTCAGCCTGGCCGAGGATCCGGGCCATCAAAGCCATAAAGCGGATGAAGAGACTGTCGACCCCTCCTCCATCTGAAGCACTACTCGCTCCAGCAAGTCGTCTCTCCTCTCGAGAGACTTCGGTTTTTCCAGAAGAAGTTGTTGCAGCTGAGATCCCTCCTATCCCTTTTCTGACTTCCTGCTTCTGCTGCTGTTTTTTCTGCTGCTCAGGGTCATGTTGACCTGACCCTTGCTCCTCTTGCTCTTGTCTCCCATCTCCTTCCCTGTCAAATTGGGAATTCTTTGCTTGGGGGAGATTTGCGGCAAGAGTCGAGGTGTAGGAGGTAGAGAGAGTGGTGCGGAGCTCGTTTTTCCCCTCATTCTTGTCTAGGCTCTTTGGCAGAGGAGAAGGCTTTTCTTTCCCCTCGCTTTTACTCGAGCTAAAAGAGCGGGCAAGAGAGAAGATCGACGAGTGGAGCTTACTCTCTTTACCACTATCCCGAGTATTCTCCGGTTTTTGGAGCTCTTTTTGTTCATTTGTCCGTTCTTTTTCTCTCCCCTTTTTGGGAGAATCGAGTTTGGCAAGATCCTTTTCAAGCGATTCGATCTCCTGTTCGATTTCGATCGTCTCTTCTGTGATTTCCTGAAACTCGTGCTCGAGAAGAGCTTGCTCAATCTCTTGTGGAGGAGGTTCATTGATCTCTTGGAGAAACTCGCTGACTCCTTGAGAGACCGACTCGGTCTGTTCATAAGCAAAGCAGTCGTGCTCGACCCCTCCTCCCTTAAGAGTTCCTTCCGTCTTGCCTGATTGGGTGTGGGTTCCTTCCGCTTTTGCTTCTCCTTGAAACTTGAGTGCTGCTTGTACCTCTCCCATCTTCCCTCTAGATAATTAATTTCTTCTGGTCAGAGTACAAGATGGATCTATTTCACGCAATCGATTGAGGCCGTTGAAAAACTCAAGTAATTTTTTATCTATTGCCACAGAGAACACAGAGAGTGAAATTTTTCTCCTCTGTACCCCTATCAATGGGGGTGTAATTAAAAGTGGAGCTCATATCGATAACCTTACTCAGTTGAGCTACAGAGTGTTCTGCTCATAAAGATTTGACGCCTTTTTTTGCATTGATGGTCAACAGTTTGCGATTTTTAGGGTTTTTGTTTTTGCAAACATTAAATTGCCGAATAGCCTGAAAAGGCAGGACACTTGCAAAGGTTAACTATATCCTAGCCCGCTTAGCTAGCCTGAATTCTCGGGAAATGTAACTATGCCGGTGATTCAGGTTCTTGAGGAATTTCGGTGAAGGTGAGTTCAGGAGATGTTTGTGATCCAAAAAGCTTTGCTTTCCAGTAGAAAAATTGGGAGTAAACGACTTGATTCTCACGACACCACTGGGCGATTGATTTTCCATTGACCATCTACCTCTGGGTTTTCTTTTTCCAGGCTTCTACAAATTCGTCTGAGGCGGATTTGAACATAGATCCTCCTTGGGTTTTGAAAAATCCAAAGAGTGCCCTATTCCCGAAAACTCAAAAAGATGGGTTGTTTAGACGGTTACCTCGGCAAAGATGGGGTGACCGTTTTCTCTGAGTGGATATTTATGTGGGCAACAGTTCGAGCCTACACTTTTAAAAGCAGGCTTAGGGCTGGTACGACTACCGCTTGATTGACGCGGCACGTTTTGCTTTGGGTGTAACCCAAATCAGTTAAAACTCATCCTACTTCTGCCCAGGAAGTTAAATCTTTACATAAAAAGCACTCAAGGTATCAATTTTTATTTGCGGACAAATTAGATAACCAGGAGTGCAAAATGAGTAAAATGAGTAACTATGCAAATCAAGAAAGTTTGGAGCAAACTATAGCAGAAGCTAGAAGTAGCAGTGCTCAACATGAGCAATCTATACGGACATATCGCCTCCAATCAAGAGGGAGTGAACGGCTGGCCGCGTAGTTTTAACTGATTTTCGATTAGGGCATTTGACCTGTATAGATGAAATTTTTTAATTCCATCTAAAAAAACTGGCGTTTAACCTAAGCTTTTTTTAGGCAAAAAAAAAGGAGAAACGCCATGAAAAATGATACGACAAACTCTTACAAAGCACAACAAAATCGCGTTCAAATAAAAACCATAAGCCAGCAGATGAAACAGATGGCGGTCCATGGAACAGGACTTAGTCCCTGGGAAGCCGAGGTTCTCGTTGAAACAATTGAAGAAGTTTACTTCTCAAGCCTAGAACAACAAGAACTCCAACCTGGTCAAATGAAGTATCGGTGCATATCTGCCGATGAAGGAGCAGGTAAACCCCTTAAAGAGTGTCAGATGGTTGCTGTAACCCTGACACTTCATGATGATAGAGACAAAGAAAATCTCTCCATAGCTTCCAATGGGGAAAGAAGTATAGAGCTAAGACGTAGACGACTAGCTCGGATTTGTGAGGAAGCAAAAGAGCAGGGAGGGTTCCTTTCCCAAGAGGATCTTGCAGAATTTCTGATGTGCGATGTCCGCACAGTTCGAAGAGATACGAAGGAATTGAAAAAGCTAGGAATCATCCTTCCTACTAGAGGGCAACAGAAAGATATTGGTCCAGGAGTAAGTCACAGGGCAATTGCGATTCGGCATTGGCTAGAAGGGAAGGAACCTGTAGCAGTGGCTCAGCAAATCAAGCACAGTATTGCAGCTGTTGAAAATTACCTTCAGAAGTTCAAGAGAGTGGCTTTTCTTAGGAGAAAGGGATTTACAGAATTTGAGATTGCATTGACAGTGGGAATTTCAGTTTATGCATCCAAAACCTTCTGTGAGCTATATGAGGAGTACAAAGGGAAAGCATTTTTCAAGCAGAGACTGGAGGAGATCAACCTTGTAGGAGGACAATACCACCAAGCACAAGACGAAAAAAAAAGAACGATACAGTCGACAGGATCTACCAGACAAGAACGGAGGAAGCTATGAAAAAGCAAATGCGTGCAAATGAAGCCACATTTTCTCCTCAGGCATATAAGACCTTCTCAGGTGCTTTAGAGGCATTTTTTTTAATCGAGTGTCCCCAACTAGGAGGTTTTTCGACTAGGAGAGTACTTGTAAAATGCATTCTGGATATGGTGCACCAATTTTACCCGGAGACATCACATATGCGAGCAGGTCAAGTTCTTTGGCCTACGGTGCATAAAAATGAATTTTCTTCGTATGGCAAATCAATCAATCAGACGAAATTGCAGCCAGTGATTCTGGATCTTGTCAGGCCAGAAGATGCACAGGAAAGAGCAGCTGGGAAGAAATTGAAAGAAGTGAAAAAAGAGGCGGTAGCGCGCCTCTGTAAGCAAGCGTATGATCAGGAAGGGTGTCTTACAGGGGCAGAGCTGGCAATCCTCTTGAAGATATCCCTAACTAAGGTGAGTCAGTATATCAAAGAGTGGGAGATAGAAAACAAGGAGGTGTTGCCTAGACGTGGTTCGATTCATGATATAGGGCCCACACTTACTCACAAGAAAATCATTATAGAGAAACTCTTCATCGAGCAAAAAACGGTGCAGCAGGTAAGCAGAGAAACAAAGCACTCACTACCAGCAATACAGAGGTATATTTCTACTTTTAAACAGGTTCTGCTCTGCAAACAGAAGGGAATGTCTACAGAAGAGGTAGCTTTCGCTATCAAAAGGACAGTCAACTTGGTAAAGGAGTATGAGGCAATCATTGAAGAATATAAGAAAAAGAATTATGTTATGGAATCCATCCTAAACATGGAAATCGAAACTCAACTAGAAAAGTTGATAAAAGACTTGCTTGACGGTCAAATGCCAGTTTAGGACAGATGCCCTTATTTGGGTTACACCCTTTTGCTTTCTGTGAAGACAACATTGAAAACATATCCTGCATCCTGAGAGTCTGAAAGTATTTCTCCTTCCATTTCGAGGCACTCGGCATCTCCTTGAATCTCGATCGACTCCCAATACTCTTTTTCCTCTTCAGGGATCGCGAAGAGGGGTATTACCTCTCTGTCTTGAGGCTGGTAATCTTCGAGGTCGATCATCAGTACATTAACATTCGAATTGGTGAAGTTCCCTGTTCCTCCAGATACCGTGTAAGCTCCAACTGTTTGGCCATTGACAACGATGGGGTAGCTTACCTCGTAAACGATCATTTCTCCTGAAATAGTGATTGATCCAGAAAAGCTCATTATACTGCTTGCTGAAATTTGCTGCGTTGACTGCATCATCGAAGTCGGCGTTTTTCCACTTGGGGAAGTTGAGGATCCTTCCGATGAAGGAGAAAAGGGCGTTGACCCTGTGGTTCTTGTAGGAACACTGCTTGGTGTTGATAGGAGTGTCGATGTTGTGTTCGTTGCATTGGACAGAATTAGCTCTATGGGATTTCCATTAGAATCATACCTCTGCCCGTAGACGCCATAGCCACCCCCATCCTGGCCTAAGCTTTCCCAAGTGACGACAAAGCCCCCATCATTGAGGGGTGCTACGCTTGGGACAAGTTGGGTGCTTGTCGTGTAGGTGTTGACTTGGAATTCTGAGCCTACAGTTTGCGCTTCTATTTTGGTCATCATCGTCAGAGCAAGACCTAAGGTTGGATACCTGTAAAGAGCAAGCTCCGTAGCGATTTGGCTGTATCCTAAAACTCTCCCTAATTCCATAGCTCCCGGTGCTATAGTAAGAATTCCCAGCACAACCCCAGCCACTTTGACTGCTTGAGGCTCTAGTCTCTTCCACTACTTTGATCATATCAAAATGGCAAGAGCTCTTCAGGTACTCATGCACCTTCTCTTGCGAGGTAAATCGTTTTCCTTGGCAAACGAATGCTCCCTCTCGTGTTTCCAGCTCAATTGTCGTATGGGTACAAATCATCATAGGTCTTTCCTTTGGATTTCTATAAATTTTGTTCTAAGATAATTCCCTCAAAGAAAAAAAGTCCAAGGAAAATGGGTGCTAGTTTTTGAGGGCGAGGGAGAGCTTGGTGATGGGGGTATTTCCGGGGAGTTTGAGATAGGCGTGGTTGTTTTCGAGGGATTGGATCTGAGTGGGAGAAATGAGAGGGATTGTCTTTGATTTCGGTTTCTCCGAAGGAACGGCAGATCTTTTGGGCAGTTTCTAGGTCGTGCTCGGCAAAGATGAGGCGATCGTTTTCTCTGAGTGGATATCTACGTAAGCAACAGCTTGAGCCTAAACTTTTAAAAGAAAGCTTAATATAGGTAAGACCACCGCTTGGTTGACGCGGCATGTGTTGCTTTCTGTGAAGACAACATTGAAAACATATCCTGCATCTTGAGAGTCTGAAAGTACTTCTCCTCCCATTTCGAGGCACTCGGCATCTCCTTGAATCTCGATCGACTCCCAATACTCTTTTTCCTCTTGAGGGATCGCGAAGAGGGGTATTACCTCCCCGTCTTGAGGCTGGTAGTCTTCGAGGTCGATCATCAGTACATTGACATTCGAATTGATGAAGTTTCCTGTTCCTCCAGATACCGTGTAAGTTCCAACTGTTTGGCCATTGACAACGATGGGGTAGTTTACTTCGTAAACGATCATTGTCGGCGTTTTTTCACTTGGGGAAGTTGAAGATCCTCCCGATGAAGGAGAAGAGAGAGTAGAACCCACTTGGGTTCCTGTAGGAACACCGCTTGGTGTTGATAGGAGTGTCGATGTTGTGTTCGTTGCATTGGACAGAATTAGCTCTATGGGATTTCCATTAGAATCATACCTCTGCCCGTAGATGCCAAAGACACTCCCATCTTGGTCATAGCTTTCCCAAGTGACGACAAAGCCCCCATCATTGAGGGGTGCTACGCTTGGGTCCCTTTGGTAGCTTGTCGTGTAGGTGTTGACTTGGAACTCTATCCCACTTTTCACTCCGCTGCTAGCATACCTCTGCCCGTAGATGCCATCGAAGCTTCCATCTTGGCCAAAGCTTTGCCAAGTGACGACAAAGCCCCCATCATTGAGGGAAGCTACGCTTGGGGCGTATTGGTCGCTCGTCGTGTAGGTGTTGACCTGGAACTCTACCCCATTTTTCACTCCGCTGCTAGCATACCTCTGCCCGTAGATACCATCGCCATTCCCATCTTGGCCAGAGCTGCCCCAAGTGACGACAAAGCCCCCATCATTGAGGGGTGCTACGCTTGGGAGCCATTGGTTGTTTGTGGTATAGGTGTTGACCTGGAACTCTACCCCACTTTTCACTCCGCTGCTAGCATACCTCTGCCCGTAGATGCCATCGAGGCTTCCATCTTGGCCAAAGCTGTACCAAGTGACGACAAAGCCCCCATCATTGAGGGGCGCCGCGCTTGGACCTGATTGACTGCTTGTCGTGTAGGTGTTGACCTGGAACTCTACCCCACTTTTCACTCCGCTGCTAGCATACCTCTGCCCGTAGATGCCATAGAGATCCCCATCTTGGCCAGAGCTGTCCCAAGTGACGACAAAGCCCCCATCATTGAGGGGCGCTACGCTTGGGTACCTTTGGTCGCTTGTCGTGTAGGTGTTGACCTGGAACTCTACCCCACTTTTCACTCCGTTGCTATCATACCTCTGCCCGTAGACGCCATAGAGATCCCCATCTTGGCCAGAGCTGTTCCAAGTGACGACAAAGCCCCCATCATTGAGGGACGCTACGCTTGGGTACAGTTGGCTGCTTGTCGTGTAGGTGTTGACCTGGAACTCTACCCCACTTTTCACTCCGCTGCTAGCATACCTCTGCCCGTAGATGCCATAGGAATCTCCATCTTGGCCATCGCTTTCCCAAGTGACGATAAAGCCTTCATCATTGAGGGGCGCCACGCTTGGGTTCCTTTGGTCGCTTGTCGTGTAGGTGTTGACCTGGAACTCTGAGCCTACAGCTTGCGCTTCTACTTTGGTCATCATCGTCAGAGCAAGACCTAAGGTTGGGTACTTGTAGAGAGCAAGCCCCGTAGCGACTTG